>JALZIC010000017.1 GCA_030860455.1 Actinomycetota bacterium | reverse complement strand
TTGAAGAAGGTCAGGGACCTGTCGGTGATCGACCAGGACGGGAACGAGCGCAACCTGCCGATTGCGGCTGCCAGCGCTCTGCTCAGGGTGAAGAACCAACTGCTCGTTCTGTCCGACGATGAGCGCCAGATGGCCATCTTCGAGGACGGGTCCCATGAGCCCGGCACGCTCATCAAGGTGATGGAGGGAGACACGCCGAGCAGCCCCGACCAGCGCGCTGACCACAAGCCCGACTTCGAGTGCATGGCACACTTCGAGGCCTTCGGTCGCTTCGAGCACGGCGCGATCCTGGCGCTGGGGTCGGGCTCGGCCCCCGACAGGGACCGTGCCACTCTCCTGGAGCTCACCTCCGACGGTCGCCCCGGCTCCGATTTCGAGATCGTCGATCTCGGGCCTCTGTATGACCACCTGCGCGCGGACATCGACGACCTCAACATCGAGGGCGGCGCGGTCGTGGGCGATGTCTTTCGCCTCATGCAGCGCGGCAACGGACCCGATGGACGCAACGCGCGCGTGGACCTGGACGCCGTTGCCGTGCGCTCGGCACTTGTAGAAGGCGACACGTTGCAACCCGATGCGGTGCTCTCGATAGAATTCTACGATCTCGGGCAGCTGAAGGGTGTCCCACTCTGTTTCTCGGACGCCTCCCCCCTACCCGATGGGCGCATGGTCTTCATCGCGTCCGCCGAGGCCGACGACGGCAACGTCGGATCCTCGATCGGCCTCCTGGATCCTGACGGAAGCTTGGAGCTCAACGAGCCCGTCGATCACAATCTGAAGCTCGAGGGCCTGGCAGCCGACGTCGGCGAAGACGGACGGGTACACCTCCTCATGGTGAGCGACGCCGACGACCCGGATAAGGCGTCGCCCTTGATGGAGACCTACCTGAAGCTCTGAGCGGAAATAGCGGGCCGGCTCCTTCCGGGGCCGGCCCGCAGAGCATTGGGGATCGCGTTACGGCGCGGCAACCGCCGCGGCCGCGTCCACGATTCCGAAACCGTAGATCGGGGTGTAGGTCCCGCGCGTGTTTGCCACGGGGGTCCGTGCCGTCGATCTCAGGACCGCCTCAACCTCCTCGCGGTCGCGGCCCTGGCCGGTCAGCAACGCGGCCACTCCGGCAACATGAGGAGTCGCCATGGAGGTTCCCGCGTAGAAGTCGTATCCGGGAGTGCCGACCTCCTCGGTGCAGAAACCACCGGCCTCGGGTGGGACCGTCGAGATGATGTCCTCCTCGCAGGCGAGGAAGGCGGCGCCACCGGGCCCGGCGACGACGTTGGTCGGGCTCTGGTCCAGAGCAAAGTTCGAATAGCTCGCCTTGTTCTCCAGCCGGTCGGTCGCCACCACGCAGAGGGCGTTGGGGTCAAACGCCGGCTCGCCGCAGATCGACGCGAAGTCGTTTCCGGCCGCCGCCACTACCACGACACCCTTGGAGGTCGCGTACTCGATTGCCTCACGGGTATCGGACAGCAAGCCGGTGATCGCCAGGGCCTGGACGCCCGGAAGCGCCCCCAGGCTCAGGTTGATGACGTCGGCGCCGTTGTCGGCCGCCCAGCGGATCCCGGCCCCGACCTCGGCGAAGGTGCCTCCCTCGTCGGTGAGCACCTTGACGGCCAGCATCTTGGCATGCGGGGCCGTGCCGGCGATTCCGATCTTGTTCCCGGTTACGGCCGCGGCGATGCCCGCCACGTGCGTGCCGTGCGGATGCGCGCCCTCCGCCTGGGCCTCGGGCGGCCCGGACTCCCAGTCCCCGTTACCGCAGGGACCGTCCTCGGCACAGCCGGTGAAGGTCGCTCCTCCCACGATCTTCTTGGCGAGGTCGGGATGATCGAGGTCGACGCCGCTGTCCACGATGGCGATGACCTGCCCCTTGCCGGTGGCCCTGGCCCACGCCTGCTCGGCGTTGATCTGGTCGAGCCCCCACTGATACGGCTCGTAGTACTGGTCGTTGGCAACGACCCTGGCGGGCTTCCTCTTGGGACCCGCGACCACAGGAGCGGCGACGGCCAGGGCCATCACCACAGCCAGAAAGGCAATCAGACGACGGTTCACCAGTTCATCCCCCTTGATGAGAAAGTTCGACACTTAGAAGTGTGTTTATCCGGGACCCGCCTCAAACCTGCCTCGACAACCCAAAAAGGCTCACCCTGAGGGGCGGAGCTTTGCTCAGTACAGGATGCGGTCGTCCCGGGCGAACCATCGCCTGAAGACGGCTTTCGCCTCGTCGCTGGACATCTGGGACATGTGCAGGGAGCGTTTGTTGACGTCGGCTGCAAGTTCCGCGTAGAGCCACTCGTCATCGAAGCCGATCGCGGCCGCTTCCCTACGTACATTTGCGTAGAGCACCCTGTCGACACGCGCCCAGTAAAGCGCGGCCAAGCACATCGGACAGGGCTCACTGCTGGTGTAAACCACGCATCCCGTCAGCCGGTGGTCTCCAATCGAACGGCACGCATCCCTGATCGCCAGCACTTCCGCATGAGCCGTCGGGTCCCCGTCCGCCAGCACCCTGTTCCGTCCCCTCCCCACGACCTGCCCGTCTCGCACGATCACAGCGCCGAAGGGGCCTCCGACGTCGTCGTCAAGGGCCTCGGCGGAGAGATCTATCGCGAGGGCCATGAATTCTCGATCCGCTTCTTTGTTCATCGACCACAATGTCGCACCACCTCAGCAAAGCTGCGTGGATTACCGAGGGGTTCCGCCTCAATCACCTCCTGAGGGGTGCCGATGTTCACCATGTGCCAGACATTCACGATTTCTTG
>JALZIC010000016.1 GCA_030860455.1 Actinomycetota bacterium | reverse complement strand
CACCTCTTCATAGGCTTGGCCCTGAAGCTCACCGGTCCCCCGCTTTATGGCGCGTTGAATGTTGTCGTTGGGGACCGAGGCCTCCTTGGCCTTCTGTACCGCGGTTGCGAGCGTCGGATTTCCCTCGACGCTGCCGCCGCCCTCGCGCGCCGCGACCTCGACGAAGCGGAGCATCTTCCCCCACAGCTTGGAGCGCTGCGCGTCGGCGGCGCCCTTCTTTCGCTTGATGGTGGACCACTTGGAATGTCCGGACATGTGCTTAGCTCTCCTGGCTCTGCGATGCGATGGCCACGAACGCCCGGTGAATCGCAGTCTCGCCCGTTATCTCTGGATGGAAGCTGGCCGCGAGCAAACTGTCTTGACGCACGAGCACGGGACGGTCCTCCCATGTCGCCAGCACCTCGACCCCGTCACCCGCACGCTCGATGGCGGGGGCCCTGATAAACGCAACCCGAATCGGACGATCGATCCCGCCAACCGCGATCTCGGTTTCGAAGGAATCGGCCTGACGCCCGTAGGCATTGCGTCGCACCGAGACATCAAGCACACCGAGACGATGGTGAGCGTCTGCCGCGCCAACCACATCGGTGGCCATCAGAATCAGTCCGGCGCATGTCCCCAAGACCGGCATCCCCGCACGAATGCGCCCCCGAAGGGGGTCGAGCAGCCCGAATCGGTCCAGAAGCTTTCCTATCGTGGTCGATTCACCCCCGGGGATGACCAGTCCGTCCACCGAAGCGAGCTCGTCGACACGCTTGACCACAACGGGGGTTGCCCCCGCAGCATCTAGTGCCGTGACGTGCTCGGCTACATCACCCTGCAGGCCGAGAACGCCTATCTTCACGCGGTGTCCTCTACCAGCCTCTCTGCGCCAGGCGATCTGCCTCCGGGATCTGTCCCATCGAGATGCCAACCATCGCCTCCCCGAGACCCCTCGACACCTTGGCGATGATGTCGGGGTCGTTGAAGTAGGTGGTGGCTTCGACGATAGCCCTGGCGCGCACGGCGGGGTCGCCGGACTTGTAGATCCCCGAGCCGACGAACACGCCGTCGGCGCCGAGCTGCATCATCAACGCCGCGTCGCCGGGAGTGGCGACGCCCCCTGCGGTGAAGAGAACAACGGGCAAGGCCCCGGTCTGAGCCACCTCGCGCACCAGCTCGTAGGGGGCATTCAGCCCCTTGGCTTCGGCCATGAGCTCCTCGGGGCCGGCGGATCGAAGCCGGCGGATCGAAGAGCTGATCGAGCGCATGTGGCGAACCGCCTCGACGACGTTGCCCGTGCCGGCTTCGCCCTTGGAGCGAACCATGGCGGCGCCCTCACCGATACGGCGAAGAGCCTCCCCCAGATTGGTCGCGCCACAGACGAAGGGGACCGTGAAGTCCCATTTGTCGACGTGGTGGGCCTCGTCCGCAGGCGTGAGCACCTCGGACTCGTCGATGTAATCGACACCGAGGGACTGGAGCACCTGGGCCTCGACGAAATGGCCGATCCGGCACTTGGCCATCACTGGGATCGAAACCGCCTCCATGATCCCGGTGATTCTTTCGGGATCGGCCATCCGCGCTACGCCGCCCTCGGCTCTGATGTCGGCGGGCACACGTTCGAGGGCCATAACGGCAACGGCGCCGGCATCCTCGGCGATCTTCGCCTGGTCGACGGTGGTCACATCCATGATCACGCCGCCCTTGAGCATGTCGGCAAGCCCTCGCTTGATCCGCAGGCCACCCGTGTCTTTCAGATTGTCAGCCATTGTGCGGCTCCTCTTATAGGCGTTCGCCGGCGAAACGACCGGAGCCCCGCCTCTCTGAGTGCGCCGATTGACGACATTTGCCGCGGCGGGAAGTGACACCATTCTACCAGCGCCCTCGAAGTCGGACGGGGGCGGGCGAATCCGGCGGATCGGCGTCCGTTTACTTGGTGAAGGAAAACGAGCCCTTTATCTGTCCTTCGTCGCTTGGCACCAGCTCGATCCAGGTCGTGCCCTCTTTGAGAACCATCGCGTCGCCCGCTTTGGTGAGGAAATCCACCGAATCGGCAAGCTCCTTGCGCTCCCAGCGCCCCACCAACGCCTGCCCGTCTCTGAAGAGGACCGCACGCCCGGAGCCGGTGACGTCTTCGATCTCGATCGAGGGGTTGCCGGCAACGTCGACGATCTTGTCGGACTCATTGACCTTGTGCTCTTCGATCAGGATGTTGTCCACTGCGATCTGATCGCCCGTCTCGTCCTCGAACACCGCTTGGTCCTCCGACCGAGCCCACTTGCCGTCCACCCAGTTGTATTCCACCTTGGTCGCACCGCTGAAATCGATCTCCAGATGGGTCGCCTTCGTCGCCCCGTCCTGGAGGTCACCGAAACTGAACAGTCCCTGAGGTGGAGGCGTGTCGAACTTCCGCGCTCCGACCTTGCGCAGCGCAACGGTGTCGCCGTAGAGGGTGTGCTCGGAGGTGATACCGGGCCGCTCGACACGTTCCATGGCGCTGCCCGCCGATTCCTCGTCCACGACCACGATGTCCGCCTTGTCGAGCGCCTTTTGGACGATGGAGTTGGCGCCTGCGCCGGCGAGGATCTTGGTGATGGGGCTCATGATCGCCGGGTCGACCTCTCGGGCGCTGCGGATCGGGCCCACCTTGGACGCGTCGGTGCAGTGATAGATGGCCATGAAGCGCGTGATGCCGCCCTCGACCAGCTCCTCGTAGACGACCTCGGCATCCTCGAGTCCCGACAGAGGCCACGCGACGGGGTTGTTCTCGACCTTGACCACCACCGCAGGGCGGTCGGCGATGGATCCCTTGGGGATGGATCCGCTCAACGGACAGACGGGTGGCTGGCTGAAACCGGGGATACTAGGGAAGCCCGAGTTGCCCGCAGACCGGTCCCCGGTAAGGAAAAAAGCAACCAGAGCAAGTACCACGACCCCACCCCCAATCGCAGCCGTCCTCTTCTTGCCGGACATATCAGGAAACCTCCGTCGGTAGCTTGACTTTGACCTTCCATCTCGCCGCGCTGTCCCTACTCCGACGGCGGCAGGCCGTATCCCAAGCCTAGACACAAGCCACGCGCTAAAGATGTCTTTACGAGACATCCAGCTTCCCTTACCCAGCGTGTTGCTCGGGGTTCTTGCCCTTGTTCTTCCCGCATGCGGAGGACGCCTGCCCCTAAGGACCACGCAGGCTTTAGGTGGGCCTACGGAGCAGGCGTCCCGGAGCGGTCTGAGGAGAGACGTCCCGGAGCAGTCTGAGAGAGGCGTCTCGGAGCAATACTTGATTAGGCCCGGACGGTAGTCGACACTTGCCGGGTGACACGGGACGGTGGTTGCCATCGGCATGCGAGGAGCCCGCAGGCTTCGCCCGAACCGGCCTGCTGAATTGGCGGACGCCTTAAGCCCTTCGGACCGCCCCACCAACAGCCCGGCGGGGTCGCTGGCTCGTTCCACAGCGATCATGACGGGAGGCACCGTCATCTCACGCCTCACGGGAATAGTCCGCCTGGCCGTGATCGCTGCGACACTGGGAGTTGCCGAGAGCCGGATCGCGGACACCTACAACCTGGCGAACACCGCTCCCAATGTCATCTACGAGCTCGTTCTGGGGGGCGTCGTCTCATCCGCCTTCATCCCCCTGTTCGTCGAGCTGCTCCAAAAGGAAGATCGGGAGCGAGCCTGGCAGGTGATGAGTGGAATCCTCAACCTGTCGCTGCTGATCCTTTCGGGCATTGCCATCCTCGGGATGATCGGCGCACCGTGGATCGCGCGCTTTTACGCCTCTCGCCTTCCAGGCGTCCAGGCACAGTCACAGCAGGAGGCGATCACGTTCTTGCTCCGGCTGTTCATCCCCCAGATCGTCCTCTACGGCCTCTACTTCATAGTCTCGGGAATCCTCACCGCGCACAGACGCTTTGGCCCTCCGATGTACACGCCCATCATCAACAACTTCGTCGTCATTGCGGCATTTGTGCTCTTCGGGACCCTCTACGGCGCCGTTACGCTGGCGACGGTCACGAGGCCGCAGTTGCTCCTGATGGGCCTCGGAACAACGCTGAGTGTCGCCCCCATGGGCCTGGCGCTCCTCCCCTACCTGCGACGGCTCGGGCCTTACCGCCTGACGCTCAAGGTCGGGCATCCCGCCGCCAGGAGGATGGCGCGCCTGTCCGTGTTCGTCGTCGGCTCTGTCGCCGCCAACCAGCTCGCGTACATCTTCATCCAATGGCTTGCCAACGGCCAGCGAGGCGGGTTCTCGGCCTATATCTCGGCCTCGACCTTCTTCTTGCTGCCCATCGGGCTATTCGTTTGGTCGCTCAGCACCGCGCTGATGCCATCTTTGAGTGAATACGCACTTCATTCCCAGTGGCCCGAGTATCGCGATCGTCTTTCCATTGGGCTGCGCGCCACGGCATTTCTCATGCTGCCGTCTGCAGTCGGATACGTCGTTCTCGGCGAACCGATAGTCAGGCTGCTGCTACAGCACGGCATCATGACCGCTTCCTCCACCGAACTCGTGGCGGGCGTACTGCAGCTCATGGTGCTCGGGCTCTTACAGTTCTCGATCTTCCAACTGCTGACACGGGCCTTCTATGCGATGCAAGACACAAAGACTCCGTTCTTGGTGAACTGCGCCGTGGTTGTGTTGAACACGGCGATCAACGTGCCCATGTTTGCCTGGCTCGAAGTAAGGGGGCTCGCCGCGGGTCAGGCGATCGCCTATAGCGTCGGGGTGTTCGTGCTCGGTCGCCTGCTCGCGTCGAGAGTAGGCGCGTTCCAAACCGGCCAAATGCGAAACAGCATGGCCCGCATCGCCGCCGCAGCAGGGGGGATGGGACTGCTGGTGTGGCTCTGCTACCGGGCGATCGATGGCCTGTGGCCCGGCGGCGGCATCCTGATCGAAGCGCTGACCGTGGTGGTGCCGGTGGCGGTTGGCGTAGCGGCCTACTTCGCGCTCGGCAATCTGTTCCGGGTCGAAGAGCTCGAATACGTCAAATTGCTGCTTGGTCGCAAATTCGCACCCGGGCCCGGAGCGTCGCCGCAGTGAACGAGCCGCTCCTTGTCACGGGGCTTCACCGATCCGGCACCACATGGGCCGGCCGCATGCTCTGTCTGTCGGGCGAGGCCGGTTACATCCACGAACCCTTCAACCCCGCCCGACGCCCGAGCTGGAGCGGCGGCCGTATCCCCTTGTGGTTCCAATACATTTGCCCTGAAAACGAACGCGAGTTCCAGCCGGTCCTCGAGGATGTGCTCGGATTCCGCTACCCACTGCTGGCCAACCTGCGCGATCCCCGAACCTACAAGCGCATAGGCACCTTGGCGCATGAGTGTCCCAGCTCGTACGTCAGCCGCCTCCGCCATCTGCGTCCGCTGCTCAAGGATCCGATGGCGTTGTTCTCGGCCGAGTGGCTGGCTCAGCGCTTCGATGCTCGTGTGATTGTGATGATTCGTCACCCGGCGGCATTCGCAGGGAGCATCAAACGGCTCAATTGGCAATTCAGGTTCAAGAGCTGGCTCGCACAGGATCTGCTGCTGCGCGACTGGCTCCACCCATTCGAGGAGCGCATGCGGAGGTACGCGACCCATGACGTCGACATCATCGACCAGGCCGTCCTCATGTATCAGGTCATGCTGTCGGTCATTGATCGCTACCGGGACGCCCATCCCTCGTGGACGTTCGTCAGGCACGAGGATCTGGCCGGTTCACCGGTGGATGGTTTCCGCGAGCTGTATGACGGGGTCGGCCTCAGCTGGAGTGCGGAGGTCGGACAAGGTGTAGCGCGCTATTCGGGAGCATCCAATCCGACCGAGCCGGCCACCTGGCGACACGGCTCGGTCAAGCGCAACAGTCGCGGGGCAGTGGCGACCTGGCGCCAGCGGCTGACCGCAGACGAGATCAAGCGCTTGAGGGAGGGGCTGGCCGGTCCCGCCGCAGGGTTCTACGGCGACCGTGATTGGGCCCCCTGACACCCTGAGGTGATTACTTGAAACTGCGCCGGAGCGCCGACCTGGCAGCGAAGTGCCCGCACATTCCGTGCACGCCTCCACCCGGCGGGGTCGATGACGAGCAGATGTAGATACCTTCGGCCGGCGCGGAGTAGGGGTCGAACTTTATGACGGGACGGGTGAACAACTGCCGCAGGTCCTGCAGACCGCCGTTGATGTCACCTCCGACGAGATTGGCGTTCTGGCGCTCCAACTCGGCCGGTCCGGCCACCGCTCGCGCCAGTATCCGGTCCCGAAAACCGGGGGCGAAGCGTTCGACCTGATCCTCGATGCGCTCGGTCATGTCGACGGTCGAGCCGTTGGGAACGTGACTGTAGGCCCACAAAGTGTGCTTGCCCGCCGGAGCGCGTGTCGGATCCCACAGACTTGGCTGCACCACGAGGACATAAGGCCGCTCCGGGTGGCCCCCGCCGGCAACCTCGCGTTCGGATGCAGCGACCTCATCCATGTCACCCCCGAGATGGACCGTCCCCCCTCGTCTGCAGGCCTCGGATTTCCATGGAACCGGACCATCAAGGGCCCAGTCCAGCTTGAAGACGCCTGGGCCGTAGCGATAACGGGTCAGTCTGCGGCGGTAGCGGGACGGCAGCCGGTCGCCGGCTATGGCCACGAGCTGGCGGGGCGTGACATCAAAGAGATAGGCGCGCGCCGGCGGAAGGTCGCCGAAGCCGGCAACCCTGTGATCGGTGACGACGTCACCGCCGAGGGAGGACAGGTGGCCCGCAAGTGCATCGACCATCACCTGCGACCCTCCCTTGACGACCGGCCAGCCCACAGCATGTCCAAAGATCCCGAGGACCAGACCGAAGGCGGCCGAGGCCAGGCTCTCGAGCGGCAGGAAGGAGTGTGAAGCCATTCCCGCCAACAGCGCCCGTGCCTGCCGGCCCTCGAAGCGTGAACGCGCCAAGCCCGCCGCGGACCGAAAGCCGCTCAATCCGAAACGGGCCATCACCAGGGGGTGGCGGGGAAGTCGCGCTGGACCTATCGGGCCCAGCACTTCGGCGGCAAGCGAATCTGCCGAATCGACGAGGGGAGCCATCAAGCGGCGGTAGGCGCCCGCGTCGCGGCCGAGCCCCTCCGCGGTCGCGTCGACAGAGCGCTCCAGAACCGCCGCGCTCCCGTCGTCGAAGGGATGTGCAAGCGGCGCGTCCGGGTGGCACCAGACGACCCCGAGCTCCCCCAGCGGAAGCTTTTTGAGAAAAGGGGACGCCAGGCCGAGGGACTGAACCGTGGAGCCGAGGTCGTGATTGAACCCGGGCAGGGTAAGGGCTCCGGAACGAGCACCGCCTCCGGACTGGCTCTCGGCCTCGAGAACCCGCACCGAGAGGCCCGCCTGCGCCAGCGTGATCGCGGCGCATAAACCGTTCGGGCCCGCGCCGACCACGATCGCATCGTGCTCTTCAGTTATCACCAGTCGACCCTACTGGGGCGTAGATCTGGTGCTGGTCCGCGCTCTCCGAGTGCCTTGATCCGCAAGAGCAAGGAGCATTCCCTCCTGAAACGGCACTTGGAGCCTGCGCGCCTGGAAGGAGGGAATGCTCCGAAGCTTCGCCGACCCGGTCAGCTGCCTGTGTCTCGGCGGCGGAAGGGTTTCGCCAGCGCGCGCGCCGGCGTCCCCATCGCGTAGGCCCCCGAACGAATCGCCGAGTTGTGCCAGATGTTCCCCGCCCTTGCCCACTGCCGTTTCTTGTCGACGCAGACGACCCGGGTCTCCACCTCCGCCTCACAGCCGAGGTGCGCGGCGAGGGCTCCGAGGGTGTGCTCCCAGAACACGTCTTCCTTCTTGTGACCGCCCAAGACCAACCCCACCTCGTACATGGGGTCGTTGGCCCGCATGAGCACCTGGGCCTGGGCCACCGTCTTGCCGTTCTTCGCATAGGCGCTGAAGGTTATCCAGCCGGCGAACATGTGGCCCTGCGGCGTCATCAGGGTGAACGATTCCTCATCAGCATAGAGAACCAGGACCCCGGTCGAAAGCTTCAAACGCCCAGGCATGGTGAGGTTGAGCAGCGCAACCTCACCGGGTGCGATCCCCGTCAGCGGCCCGAAGAAACGGTTGTGGTCGGGCCAGAACTTCGGGAAGTTCTGCTTCCATTCCGAGATCACCTGTTCGGGGCCCACCGCGTCCTCTTCCAGCGTCACGCGGTAGGTCTTCTGCCACATCTGGCCGAACCCCTGTATCGGCGACATTACCCGGCGCCCGGTGACGTTTCGATTGATCGCGTCGGCCGGTGCGTCTGCCATGGTCAAGGTCGATACCTGCTTCGCCCAGTTGGCGGCATCGCGGGCGCTGATTTCCTTCGGTTTCACCTCTTCGTGAATTGCCTCTTCCGGGATCACCTCCGCCTCGAGGTCGATCTCCCGAGGCGACGCCTCCTGGCCGAGCGTCTCTTCCGGGAGCGTCCCAGGCTCCATCCTGTCCCGCCCATCCGCTGCGCTGGTCATGATTCCAATCCCCTCTTTCAGACGCCCGCAGCGCTGAGCGCTTCGGGCTCCCCGTCGTGGATCGAGATGGCGTCATCCAGGCGCGTCAACTCGAATATCTGCCGGTAGTGATCGCTTAGACCGTACGCGAAGATCTTCTGGCGCTGACGGTTGGCGCGCACCAGAAGCGTCACCAGAAGCCCGATCCCGCCACTGTTCATGTACTCGAGCCCGTCGAAATTGAGGATGATGGCTCGGACTTTGTCTGTACTGGCCTTGTTATAGGCCTCCATGAGCTCGTCTTCCGAAGCCGCCGTGATGTCACCACTGATATCGATGATGCTGGCATGCTCTGCAGGCTGGCGAACTTCCATGGTCAGAGTCGGTTGAGGCATGTTTTCCTCCCCTTTCATCAAATCTTTGCCGGTGCTTCAGAGACGGCGTCTTCTTCGGCATCGAATATCGGCATGAAGTCCGACAGGCGCGTGATTTCGAAGATCCCCCGGTAGTGGTCGCTGAGCCCGTATGCCATCACCGTGCGCGCATCCGCGCGGGCCCGGGCCAATAACCCAACTATCACTGCGATGCCGGTGCTGTTGATGTAATCCACCTGCACGAAGTTGAGAAGGATGGAGGTGGCGCCTCCCTGAATGGCGTCCGAGTAGGCGGAGTTCAGGGCGTCCTCCGACGACCTGTTGATCTCACCGCTCAGATCGATGATTGCAGAGCCGTTGCGTTGCCTCCAGTCGGCCTCGAAGCTACTCGTTGACATCCGGGTCTCCTTTCAAGTGCAGGGTGAGCTCAAGGGTGTGATGGCGGTCGTCTGTTGTGACCTGCATGTCGTCCACCATGTTCTTGATCAAGAAAAGCCCCCACCCCCGTGGAGTCTGCAGCCCGGCCAACTTTGCTTCGATGTCGGGGTTCTCGGCTTCCGGCATTTGCTGGTCCCCGCCTTGATCTGTTATCTGCACGGACACGTCGGAGTCGGTTGCCACAACACGTACCGATACCGGCAGCTCGGCATTGTTCTGATTGCCGTGCTCGATAGCATTCATCGTCGCCTCGGAAACGGCAGTCTTTAGACGTTCGAGCCGTTTACTTGCAAGTTGCAGTTCCTCTACGGCCTCCATCACCCGTTGCATCACCAGGCGCTCGTTGCCCTCCTCACTGGCGAGTGTGAACTCGTCCAACACGCGCGTGGAGGCATCGTCGTCGGAGACCGGGACGTGATCCCCAGTCGCCTCTGCGGATCCTCCTGACACCTCTGCCGGGGTTGCACGATCATCGTCCACATCGATCCTCAAGCCGGCGTCGAGAGACCGCTGCAAGGCAACCAGAGTGATGTCGTCCTCCTGTTCGGCGGCCTTCCCAGTAAACCTGTCCAACTCGGTCAGGAGAACGTCGATCAGCTCCTCGCCTCCCAGGGTGTTCTCCATCAACGACATGACCCGCGGGAAGCCGAACATCTCACGGTCGTCGTTGTGGGCTTCGGCGAGTCCGTCGCTGTGAAGAAGAACCGTCTGACCTGGCAACAGGGTGGCTTCCTTCTCCTCGTATGTCATCCCCGGCATCAGTCCGAGCGGCATGCCCCTGGCCCGGAGCTCGACAACTCCTGCGTCTTTGGTGGAGACATAGGGAAGGTTGTGGCCGGCGTTGGCGTACTTGAACCGCCCACTCGACGGATCGAGCACGCCGTAGAGGCAAGTCACGAACATCTGCGCAGGGATATCGGGGACGAGGAGGTCGTTGACCCGTTCCAGCACCTGCCCGGGTGACAGGTAGTGGGTGGCTTCACCGCGCAGGATGCTGCGCGTGGTTGCCATCACAAGGGCGGCGGGTACCCCTTTGTCGGTGACGTCCCCGGCAACGATTCCTACGCGCCCGTCGGGCAGCTCGATGAAGTCGTAGAAGTCGCCGCTCACCTCGCGGGCCGGACGATAGTGGGCCGAGACGTGCCACCCTCCAAGCTCGGGGAGCTCCTTGGGGAGAAACTGCTGCTGGATGAGCGTGGCAACCCGAAGCTCCTGCTCGATGCGCTCCCTCGAGCGCGCCTCGGCCTCCTGTTCCCTGACGAGCTGGCCGACACGCACCGCAGGAGCCGCCTGAGCGGCCAGGTTCGCCAGGAGCTTTCGGTCGTCTGCGGAGTAATCCTGTTCGCTGAGCCGCGCCCCCAAATTCAGCAGTCCTATGAGCTCGCCCTGGGCAACAAGGGGAACCACCATCTTCACGCCCGCCGCCCGCAGAGCATCGGCCCCCGGAGAGCTCAGCTGCAGAGAATCGATCTCGACGACCCCGGACGCGGTTTGGAAGTAGGCGATGATGGGATCGTTCGGGGCGATCTCCACCGGCGGGGCTCCCGCAGTCTCGGGGACCACGGCTCGACCGGGCAGGGTCGCGGCCTTTGCATCCCGGGTTTGCCGGCCCCGGCGCCATCCGATTCGCTTGGTGGCTGCAGACAGTGGATTCATCTCATACCCCTTTTATCAAACCGAACGTTCCGAGATCGTTACGGGTGCCTCGTTTACCCTCAATTCCATAACGATTCTCCGGCAAAAGCCCGTAGCGACGGGTCGAGCTCACCTAGCGTCCGCCCTGCTCCGCAACCACAGCGACACGTGGGCGGGCTGCATCGTTTCCTCTACGACCCCGACCAGATGGCCGCTCAGCGCGCTGAGATCTACCTCCTCCCGCAGCCGGGATGAGAAACTCTCCACCGTCCTGGCCACGTCGTATCTACGCCGGTAGAAGCGCCGGTCGATGAAACTCTGGATCCGGCTTCTCACCGGACGAAACAGAGCGGCCACGGCGAGGGTAGAGGCGGCCACGGCAAGATTGTTGCTTTGCTGCCCTGTTAGGGAGCGAAGCGCTCCTCCGAGACCAACCACGCCTCCGAGATAGACCCCAGCCAAGAGGGCCGTGAGGGCGCCGTAGACGAGCGTGCGGTTGATGATGCGGTCGATGTCGAACAGCCGGTACTTGAGCATCGCCACCCCCGAAGCGACGGCGAACAACCCCGGCCCCCCAAGTATCTCTCCGGTCAACTGCGTCGCCGGGTTCTCGAGGCCCAACGGGTCGAGGATGAAGTCGGACACGACGATGTTGGTGGCGCCGAGTGCAGCCGAAAGGGCGATCCATTTCAGCTGCTGGCGTTGCTCTCCCAGGGAGCGGCGGAACCGGATGACCAGACACAGGAGCGACGCAGCCAGACACAGCATCACCGCGGGAAACAGGGCGAAGAGGCCGGCCTCTAAACCCGCCAATGACGAGATGCCGAAGCTGTCGACGTTCCGGAGGAGGAAAGCACTTCTGTGCGGCCAGAGGGCCAGGGAATAGCCGAAGAAAGCCAGCATCCACACCAAAGGCATCCATCCAACCACCGCCCACCGGCGAGACAACAGCCGGCCGTCGGGAAACAGCAGGATCAAGAAGGGAAAGAGCGTTAACTCAGGAGCCCAGGTCCATGTCTGGAGCCACGCCATTGCATCCGCCCCAGGGAGGGCCCCGGGGTTCGAGATCAGGGAATAGGCCGCGTACTCATAGGCGAACTTGGACAGGACCTCGCTCAGTCCGATGGCGAGGAAGATCCAACCGACGGGATTGCGAGGGTGCCTCGAAGCAATCAGGGCGCCTACGGGCACGAATACCGTAAGCGACAAGAACCAGATCATGTCTTCGACAAAGACCGTGAGGCCGGCGCCGGAGTCTCCACGACGCACTCCGAGAAAGAGCGTCGTGGCCATCAGCACCATTCCCAGCGCAAACAGCGTCCATGTCAAACGGACGATCGAGCGGTGGGTCACGGATGGTCTCCTGTTCGACCCGTGGATCGCAGCCACAACGACACATGTGCCGGCTGCATGGTGGCGCCGATGACCCCTACGAGATCCCGGCTCAACAAATCCAGGTCGACCTCATCGCGAAGGCGGGAGGAGAACATCTCGAGCGTTCTGGCCGCATCGTACTTGCGGCGGTAGAAACGGTGATCGATGGCGCCCTGCACACGCGACCGCAGGGGACGAACCAGCGCAGCTACCCCCAGCGTGGAGGCCGCCACCCCGAGACTGTTGTCCGTCTGACCGGTGACAGAGCGGACGAGCGACCCAAACCCCACGACGCCGCCTATATAGATCAACCCCAGAATTGCAGACAGGGCGCCGTAGACAAGAGTCCGGTTGATGATGCGGTCGATGTTGTAAAGGCGATGCTTGAGGACGGCTACGCCGATCGCCATGGGCATCGTCGCCATGGACGAGGTGACGATCAAGTTGCTCAGCTCGATCAACCCATCATCCGAGCCGGCCGTCGATTCGATAACCACGGAAATCGCAGCCGCGAAGGCAACCAGGGCGACAGCGAAGGCGAGCCACTTCAGCTGCAACCGCTCCTGATCCTCGGCGCGCCTGAACCGGACGATCAGTGAACCGATCGAAGCGAGCGCGCACGCAAAGAGTGCGACACCGGCGGCTCCTATGAGCGGCTGAAGCGCCCTGTAAATGAAGGCGATTGCAAATGGGTTCGAGATCGGAAGGTCGTCGAATCTCCCCGGAGCCAGCGCGAGGCTTGCCACCACCACCATGATGGCGACGCCAGCAATCCAGCCGACCGGCCTCCACCGGCGTGACGGCAGGCGTCCATCTGGAAACAGGAGGAGCAGAAAGGTGGCCGGAAGCGCTGCTCCAACACTCCATGTCCAAACGGATAACCAGGCTGCCAGGGGTAGTCCCGGCAGGGATGGTTGATCGAGCGACCGGCTCGCGTAATCACCCGTGACCCCGCCAAGCGTGAACGCGAGAGCGGAAACGCACATGATCCACCCGATTGGGTTCCGAGGCTGCCTTGAGGCTATGAGCGCGCCAAAGGTTGCAAACCCCAACACGAACACCGTATAGGCC
>JALZIC010000012.1 GCA_030860455.1 Actinomycetota bacterium | reverse complement strand
CCCCTGTACCTGCTGGCCTCCGCATACGCTCTCGGCCGCGGGCGGCACCCCTACAGGGACAACCGGTTCGAGGTGGCCGCGAAACGCCCGGCGCACTCTGTGCCGGGCGTTCGGTTGCAGGCCGTGAAGCGGTGAGGCCACTGGGGCGGCTGGCGGCGCTAGCGGCGTTTGTGCTCGTGGCCTGGCGCCGTTTCAAGTCGTCCCGCCGTCCCTGAAGGCTAGCGCCGGCTCACCGTTTTTCCGTAGGTCATCTGCCGGTAGACGAACAGCAAACCCATGGCAACCAGGATCGATCCGATCCACTCGACGCCGCCGCTGTCACCGAAGACGAGACTCCACAGGTAGCCGCCGGCAACCGCGCCGATGACCCCAATTGCGATCGTGGCGATGATGCCGATCGGGTCCTTGCCCGGCATGAGAAGCCTGGCAAGGGCGCCGACGATCAAACCAACGATGATGTAAGTCAAGATTCCCACTTGCGTTTCCCTTCCCTGGAACGATGGGTTTTCGGGCCGCTATCTGGCGGCGCTTCTGCCGGCAACGGCGCGGTAGATCATCAGAACGACGATCGACCCGATGATGGCGGTGATCCAGGTGGAGATGTCGAAGAACTCGTCAAGCGGCTTGGCTCCGAAGATAAGCGATGCCAAGAATCCACCCAAGATCGCCCCTACAACGCCGATGATCATCGTCACTACGATGCCGCCCGGGTCGTCCCCCGGAAGCAGCGCCTTGCCGATCGCCCCGCCGATAAGCCCCAAGATGATCCAAGCAATGATTCCCATGATGCTCCTTTTCCAGGTCCGGTGCTCCCATAGCCCAGACTATGGGAGCAATGTACCCAGCGGAGGGTGCCGTGAAACGGCAAAGCGAGCAAAAGGAGCGTCCCCGGTTGGATTTCCGAGACAAGGTGTGTGTCGTGACCGGCGCATCCAGCGGGATCGGGCGCCGAACCGCACTCGATCTCAGCGAGGGCGGAGCCAGGGTGTGTGTGGCGGCGAGGCGGGGGGAACGGCTGATGGCGCTCGTCGAGGCGATGGGGGGCTCGGCGGCGGGGCACTCGTGGGTCGCCGCCGACGTATCTCGCCGCGATGATGTGCGGGCCCTGGCGTTACACGTCGAGAGGGAACATGGACGCTGCGACGTTCTGATCAACAACGCCGGATTCGCCCGCGAGCGTCCCTTCGAAGGCCCGGATTCGATACGAGATCTCGAGCTGGTTATGGGGACCAACTTCTGGGGGACCGTGTTCTGCACCGCCGAACTCCTTCCGCTGCTCGCCCGCTCGGCGCCGGCCCACGTCGTCAACGTGGCCTCGATGGCCGGCCGCCTTGCCCTTCCCGGCGCATCGTCCTATTGCGCATCCAAGTTTGCGGTCGTGGGATGGTCGGAGGCCGTGCGCTCGGACCTGGCCCGCCGGGGTGTGCACCTGAGCCTGATCGAGCCGGGGTTCGTCCCGACGGAGGGCTTCCCCCAGCAGGGCTTGGTGGGTCATCGCTTCCTGCGCCACGTCCTTACCGGCGAAGGCGACGTTTCCCTGGCGATCCGAGAGGCGATAGGCAACCATCGCGACGAGCGTGTCGTGCCCCGCTGGTACCACCTACTCGAGTTGCCTAGGGTGCTGATTCCTCCCCTGCATCGCTGGGCTCAGAGGACGGCGTCCGGGATGCGGGAGGTGCGCCTGCCCTGACCGGGATCCACCCTTGCCTCGACGATGTCTCTCAGGGCAGAATCAGGCGTCCCCAGGCGCAGAGTGCTCTGCGCCATCGCATGCCCAAGAGAGCCGGCGGAGGAATATCTTGAAGAGCTCGCAGCGAGGAAATGTTCTCGGACAGACAACCGACTGGGACAGCTACTTCCTCAATATCGCCCGCGAAACCGCCTCGCGCTCCAATTGCACCAGAGCGCGCCACGGCGCAGTGATCGTCAGGGCGCGCCGCATCCGGTCAACCGGTTACAACGGGCCCCCCTCCGGGCACGCCCACTGCAGTGACGGAGCCTGCCCCCGAGCGAGCTCCCAGACACCCAGCGGGTGGCTGCACGAAAACTGCATCGCCATCCATGCGGAGGCCAACGCCATCCTGTATGCGTCTCCGGAGGAACGTGAGGGAGCAACGATCTACATCACCGGAGTGCCCTGCTTCGGTTGCGCCAAGCTGATTGCGAACTCTGGGATCGACGAAGTCGTGACGACGGGTGAAGCCTACGAAGGCTGGGACATGGTGCGAAGGTTCCTGATGGACTGCGAAGTCAGGGTTCGACTGCTGGGGTGACCGCCACGCGGCGGAAGTCGTCGTCGCGATGCACCGGCTTGACGGCCTCGACCAGCAGAGCGAGGCGCTCCCTCTGCACCGAGGCCACCGAGAGCCCCGAGTTGATCAGGACATCCACGATCCCCGCACCCGAGCTCAGGACGACCGGCAGGCGCCCCGAGCTCGCGCGCGGGAGCATGGTGCCCACGGGCATCGTCACGACGGAAAGAAACAGCTTCTTGCCGGGGGCGAGAACCCTCACGAGCTCGGCGAGCGCCGCCTCTGCACCGGGAATCACCTGGAGACCGTTCGAAGTCACAACCGCACCGAAGCTCCCGTCCGCGAAGGGCAGATGGTGGGCGTCGGCTTGCACCACCGACAGGTTGGCCGCCCCGTGATCGTCGGCCGCCTGTTTAGCCTGTGCAACCATTCCCCCGGCGATGTCGACCCCGGCTACGAGCCCGCGGTGGAGGAGGGCGGTCTGCGCTGCAAAGATCGCTGTGCCCACCGGCATGTCGAGAATCGGCATGTCACCGGCCTCCGCCGCAGCGGCGCGTCCTTGCTCGATCACGAGCTCGGGCATGTGGCCGCCGAAGAGGGGAAAAGCGCCTCGGACGATCACCCGGTCGTAGAGGTCCCCGGCGGCGGCCGAGTAGAGCAGGCGAATGGCGCTCTGTGCGAGTCTGATCCCGTTACGGTTGAGGGGCGGCCACGGCACTATCGCGTCCTCCCCGCCGCGTCAGCGACGTCGGTGTAGCTGCATTCGTCCGAGCTCTTGTCGTCGCGCAGGCCCTTGAATGAGGGTGCCCGGAGGCGGTCGCCCAAAGTCAGCTCGCGGAATTCGACGCAGACGACGAGATCCGGCCGTATCCATTGCGGGTTCTTGATCGTTTTACCGAAGCGCCCGGTGCTCAACTGCTTTGTGTTGCCGGCAAATGGGCTGTCTGGTTGCCCTTGATCGCGAAGCAGCGGCATCAGATCGCGCAGGGCACTGTCAGAGAAACCGGTGCCGACCGCACCCAGAAAGCGCAAGCCTTCGTCGGCGTACGCTCCTACGAGCAGGGCGCCGAAGGTGTCGGAGCGCCCTCCTTCACCGGGGGACCAACCGCCGACGACGACGTCCGCCTCGAACACCGTCTTGATCTTGAGCCATTCCCTGGTCCTCTTCCCGGGACGGTACGGCGAACCGAGCTTCTTGGCGACGATTCCTTCGAGGTTCTGCGCTTTGCTTGCCTCCGACAGAGCTTTGCCCTCGCCCGTTACGTAGGGGGACACTTGCACGAGGCTAGATGGAACAACGAGGCCGGCAAGGAGGTCTTTTCGCTCCTCGACCGGCATACCTGTCAACGAGCGCCCGTCGAGATAGATGAGGTCGAAGATTATGTAGACGATCGGTATCGACTTGACCGCCTTGGCGATATCGCCGGCGCTCTGGAGATTCATCCTGCCCTGCAAGCGTTCGAACGATGGCCGCCCGTTCTCCATCGCCACGACCTCACCATCGAGGAGGGCGTCGCCTGCTACCAACTGCTCGTGCAGGCGTGACAGTTCGGGGTAGCCGGCGGTCATGTTCCTTCCGCTGCGTGACACAAGCATGGTTTCATGAGCGCAGTACGCAAGCGCACGAAGCCCGTCCCACTTCGGTTCGAACAGCCAGCGGTCATCGTCGAATGCCTCGGTCTCGAGGGTGGCGAGCATGGGTGTCAGCGGAGGGAGATCATCAGGCGGCGGGCGTTCGTCCTTAGCCAATAGGACGATCCAGTCGTCCTTTCCGTCCTCGTAGCGCGTGCGATTGAGGTGGTAGACGCCGCGCACCCGTTCTCCCGTCAGGCGAATGCTTAGCTTTCCTTCATCCTGCTCGAGCACTTCGTATTGACCCCGGTCGAAGATCCGCACCTCTCCGGCTCCGTACTGCCCCGCCGGGATGGTTCCCGTGAACGAGCCGTACTCGAAGGGATGGTCCTCGACGTGTACCGCGAGATGCACTTTGCCCTTTGAGGCCGGGAGGTTCTTGGGCACAGCCCAGGACACGAGTACCGGAATGTCACCGTTCATCATCTCCAGCCGCAGATCGAAGTGCAGCCGTCGGGCGTGATGCTGATGTATGACGAAGCTCGGGCCGGGACGCGCCGTTCCCGGGTCTACGTTGCCGTCGACCGCCGGAATGGGTTCGGGCGTGGCTTCAAAGGAACGCTTGTCCTCGTAGGTTTTATTCGGTGTCACTCGTCTCCCTTGGACGTGTGGAACGGTGCTTCGACGTGGTCTGCCGAACCAGCCACTGGGCCAACCCGACCCCTCCGCAAGGGTCGTCTGCAGCCACACCCTCGTGTTTGGTGAAGACGTAGACGTCCCGTCTCGATCCCTCTTCTTCGAGCAACTGGCGCCACGCCCTGCGAGCGCGCGGAGAGTACCTGGTGGCGCGCAGGCGTATGTAGGCAAACGGCCCGGGGGAAAGAGCGGGTGGTGGCCCGCCGCCGGCCTCAGAGAGCACCGCGGCGCCGTTGCGGGAGGCGATCAGCTTGTAGACGTCCTCGTGGTCCCACGACTCGTGGCGGAACTCGAACGCAAAACGTCGATTGCCGGGCAGAGCATGCAACATCCGAGCAAGCTGTCCGTCGTCCCGTTTGCGGGTGGGGGGAAACTGGAACAGCGTCACACCCAAGCGTGGCCCGAGGAGCGCGGCCGAGCGCAGGAACTCGTCGAGAAAGTCCCGCTGCGGGCCCTCGGGTGCGATCTGCTTCACGTGCGTAAGCCGCCGGTGCGCCTTTATCGAATAGTGGAATCCGTCCGGCGCGGAGCGCGCCCAGCGTGCGTAGGTTTCATCCGACTGACTGTTGCGGAAGGTGACGTTGATCTCACATGCACTGAGGATGCGGGAATAGTGCTCGAGCCATCCGGTGGATGGAAGGCGCGCCGGATAGAAACCAGGGACGGAATCCCCGCCGTTGTCGCCGACGCGAGCTCTCCATTCCGGATAGGCCCAACCCGATGTCCCAATGTAGAGAGCCATGAGACGAGGGTACCCGCCGGAAGGCCTGCGGTCAGCGTCTCACCATTCGGGCCTTGCGGGGCTTTGCCCCCAGGGCCTCGATTGCGGGGAGCAGGGACTGGCCCCCGCCCTCGGCGACCTGCAGGAACGGGTCGCCCACCTCCGCTATTCGCCCGAAGATGCTCTCGATGGTGTGGTTCCCGATGGTGCTGAGCTCGTCCCATCCGAACGGGGTGGAGACCGTGGCGCCGGGTTCAGGGCGCACCGAGTAGGCGGCCGCTATGTTGGCGCCCTCCCGGTTCATGTTGACGTCGAGAAACACCCCCGAGCGCTTCGAGACCTCCCATTCCAAGGTCGTTGCCTTGGGATCGGCTTCGTGCACCAACTCGGAGATCGCCCCCACGACCCCCCGCACCTCGTCGTAGGTATGGGTTCCGTCGAGCGGCAGCATTATCTGAATGCCCGTTGCGCCCGAGGTCTTCGGGTAAGCGCGGAGCTCCAACCGATCCAGCAGAACCTTAACGAGGGAGGCCACGTATCTCGCCTCCTCGAATCCCGCTCCCTCCGCCGGGTCGAGATCGAAGAATGCGTATGAAGGATATGTCTGGTCGGGGCCGCGCGCGTGAAGAGGGTGGAACTCGATGGCGCCGAGATTGGCGATCCACAGCATCTCCAGAGCGTCCCTGACCGTGAGGTAGTTGATGATCTTGGTATCCGCCTCGGCCGACACGGGGATAGTCTGCATCCACTCCGGCGTGTGTTTCGGAGCATTCTTTTCGTAGAAGAAGCCGCCTCTGACGCCATTGGGCATTCGTTTCATCGTCAAAGGCCGGCCCACGAGGTGCGGCAGCATGGTCTGCGACACGTTGAAGTAGTAGCTAAGAAGGTCGCCCTTGGTGAACCCCTCCTCAGGCCAGTACACCTTGGGGAGGTTCGAGAGGCGGACCTCGCGCTCTCCGGCGCGAGCGATCCAGTGCTCGCCGTGCCGGACGACAGGGAGCTCGGTCGGCCAGTCGATCGTGGTCAAGGCCATATGCGGTTCGCTAGCGGGCGTCGAGCTAGCGGCCTACTCCTCGTCCCCGGCTTGCGAGGATGCCTTGGCCTTGATCTCGTCGAGAATCGGCGCGTTCTGCAGTGTCGAGACATCGCCAAGCTCCTGGCCCGTGGCGACATCCCGCAGCAGGCGGCGCATGATCTTGCCGGAGCGGGTCTTGGGCAAGTCGTCGGTGAAGATTATCGAGTGAGGCCGAGCCAGCTTTCCGATGATCTTGGCCACGTGTGCACGCAACTCCTGCATCAGTTCATCGTCGCCCTCCACGCCGCTCTTGACGGTGCAGAAAGCTACGATCGTCTCGCCCTCCTGGGGATCCACGCGTCCGACCACTGCGGCTTCGGCGACGTCGGGGTGATCGACCAATGCCGATTCGACCTCGTAGGTCGAGATGCGGTGGCCGGCGATGTTCATGACGTCGTCCACGCGGCCAAGGAGCCAGTAGTAGCCGTCTTCATCCAACTTCGCGCCGTCCCCGGGGAAGTAAACGTCCTTGCCGAAACGGTCGAAGTAGTTCTCGACGTAGCGCTCGGCGTCGTTGAAGATCGTCCGGAACATCGCGGGGACGGGGCGCTTGAGGACGAGGTAGCCGCCTCCGCCGGGGCCCACGGGCTCTCCCGATTCATCGACCACGTCGGCAAAAGAGCCTGGGAACGGCTTTGTCGCCGATCCCGGCTTGAGGGTGGTGAGCCCAGGCAAAGCCGAGATCACGATCTGCCCGGTCTCGGTTTGCCACCAGGTATCGACCACCGGGGCCCTACCTCCCCCGATGAACTCCTGATACCAGATCCAGGCTTCGGGGTTGATTGGTTCACCCACGCTTCCCAGCACCCGCAGAGAGGAAAGGTCGTGCTTCTTCGGGTAATCGACGCCCCATTTCATGCAGGAGCGGATGGCGGTCGGCGCGGTGTACATGATCGTCGCCCGGTGGTCTTCGATGATCGACCACCATCTGTCCTTGTCGGGGTGGTCCGGCGCGCCCTCGTACAGGATCGACGTGCATCCGTTGACGAGAGGTCCGTAGACGATGTAAGAGTGCCCCGTCACCCAGCCGATGTCGGCGGCGCACCAGTAGACGTCGCTTTCGGGCTTGATGTCGAAGATGTAGTGGTGCGTGGAGGCAACACCGGTGAGGTAGCCACCGGTGGTGTGCACAATGCCCTTTGGCTTTCCGGTGGTGCCCGACGTGTAGAGGATATAGAGGATGTCTTCGGCATCCATAGGTTCGGCGGGGCAATCCGCAGACGCCGCCTCGACGATCTCGGAGTAGACGACATCGCGCCCTTCGACCATGTTCACGTCTTCGTGCGTGCGCTGCACGACGACGACCTTCTCGATCGACTCCGTGCCTTCGAGCGCCTCGTCCGCGTTGACCTTGAGCGGCACGGTGTTGCCCTTCCGGTAACCCCCGTCGGCGGTGATGAGTACCTTGCATTCGGCATCGTTGATGCGATCTCGCAAGGACTCGGCGGAAAACCCACCGAAGACGACCGAATGCGGAGCGCCGATCCTCGCACAGGCCAGCATTGCCGCAGGAAGCTCGGGGACCATGGGCATGTAGATGGCGACGCGGTCGCCCTTGCCGACTCCCAGATCCTTGAGAGCGTTGGCGAGCCGGCAGACCTCTTCGTGCAGGTCCCGATAGGAGACGTCGCGCGTTTCGCCGGGCTCGCCGACCCAATGGTAGGCAATCCTGTCTCCATGTGGTTTGAGGTGCCGGTCGAGGCAGTTGTAAGAGGCGTTAAGCTTGCCGCCCACGAACCACTTGTGCCACGGCGGATCCTGCTCGAGCACGGAGTCCCAGCGCTCGAACCAGTCGAGTCGCTCCGCCTGGGACTCCCACCACCCTTCGGGGTCTTTCTCGGCCTTTTCGTAGATGGCCGGGTCGCTTGCATTGGCCTGCTCTGTGAACTCCTTCGAGGGCTCGAACGTCCGCCGCTCCTGAAGCAAAGCGTCAATCGTCCTCTCGACTTCCTTCTCAGGCATCAGGTCCCTCCCATGTCGACCAGACCACTGAGCGTACTGCCACAATGGGGACCGTGGGAAAATCCGAGGAGCGCCTTCGCACAAGCACCAAGCGCACTAGCGTTGTCGCCGTCAGGGGCGAGCGGTCGTCGAGGAGAAGCGATTACCTGGCCGGTGAGGAGCCGATGGAGATCCGCGCCGGCGGCCCCGGCCAGGACCCTGTTCAGGTAGCGGTCACCATGCGAACACCGGGCAGAGATTTCGAGCTGGCGGCCGGCTTTCTGTACACCGAAGGCTTGATAGGCGAGCAGGACATCATCAAGGTCAGCTATTGCGACGCCCTCGATGTTGCACAGGAGTTCAATATCGTTACGGTTCGGCTGCGGAAACCCTTTGACCCCAACCGGGTCAAGCGCAACTTCTACGCAACGTCGAGTTGTGGGATCTGCGGGAAAGCATCTCTTGATCATGTAGCGTCCGAGTGTCCGCCGGTTCCCTCAGGGCCACAGGTGCAACGCTCGGTGATAACAAGCTTGCCCCACAAGATGCGCGCCGGGCAGAAAGCCTTCAGCCGGACCGGAGGGCTCCACGCTTCGGGATTCTTCGATCCGGCCGGGGCCCCTGCCGGCTTGCGAGAGGACGTGGGGCGCCACAACGCCCTGGACAAATTGATCGGCAAAATGCTGCTCGCCGGAGAGCCGGATTTCCATAGGCGAATCCTCATGGTGTCCGGACGCGCCGGGTTCGAGATCGTCCAGAAGGCTGCGATGGCAGGGGTGCCGCTGATCTGCGCGGTGTCGGCGCCTTCGAGTCTGGCGGTGGAGGCGGCCGAAGAGCTGGGCATCACTCTCGTGGGCTTCTTGAGGGGGGATGACTTCAATATCTACTCCCGTCCCGAGCGCGTTGACTTATCCTCTTGAGCGGCCGCAACGGCCGCAGAGCAGCACACGTTGCGCCGCCGAAGACCTCAGGAAGAGCTGTGCTCGGTGTCTCCGGCCAGCAGCTGCAGCGCGTGCGGAATCAAGGGCAGGACGGCCTCGAGGCTCTCCTCCATTCCTTTGGGGCTCCCGGGCAGGTTGACGATGAGCGTGCGGCGAGCGGCCCCCGCAACGGCGCGCGACAACGCAGCCAGCGGGGTCTTGGCCAGCCCCGCGGCGCGCATGACCTCCGCCAGCCCGGGGGCCGCCCGGTCGATCACCGCCCCCGTCGCCTCCGGCGTTACGTCGCGCGGACCGAAACCGGTCCCTCCGGTGGTGACGATCAGGGGAACCTCGACGTCCACGAGGCGGCGCAACGCCGCCTGGATCGCTTCCCTGTCGTCGGGGACGACCGAGCGCTCGACCACCTCGAAGTCGTGCTCTGAAAGCAGCCTGTGGGCTGCGTCACCGGACCTGTCCTCACGGGTGCCGTGGCTAACGCCATCGCTGACGGTCACGATCGCTGCTTTGAAGGGCATCACCCTCTCCTTTCACTCGACCAGCACCTTGCCCAGCGCCTCGAGACTGGCTACGTTGTGGCCGGGGAGGAAAACGTCGACGTGGGGGAGCGCCGCAGCCATGCCCCGGGCGAGAGGTTGATACGACGGGCTGCCCTTGAGCGGATTGACCCAGATCACGCGCCACGCCAGCCGTCCGAGTCGCCCCATCTGAGCGGCAAGCACATTCGGGTCGCCTCGATCTAGTCCGTCCGAGCACAGAACCACTACGGCCCGCCGGAGCGCCACATGCTGGCCGTATTCATCCAGCAAGCCTCGGAGCGATTCACCTATGCGGGTGCCGCCGTCCCAGTCCTGAACCGTGGAGGCGACTTCTTGAAGCGCCGCATCCGGGTCTCTGGTCCTGAGCGCACGCGTCACCCGGGTGAGCCGCGTGCCGAAGCAGAAGACCTCGACCCTCTGCCCCGCAGAGATAGCCGCGAAGGCGAATTGCATGAGGGCTCGTGAGTACGCCGACATCGATCCGGATACGTCGAGCACGAGCACCAAAGGGCGGACCTTGTGACGGCGATCCTTGTAGGCGCGCCGGAACGGCTCCCCTTGGGTCCTGAGTGATGATCGAAGCGTGCGCTGAAGGTCGAAGCGCCGTGCTTTGACGGAGGAGCGGAGCCTGCGGGCGGTTCTGGATGGAACGCTCAATTTGAGGTGGCGAATCAGCAGCGCGGCGTGATTGCGCTCCTCCTCACTGAGGCTGTCGAATGACTTGTCGCGCAGCAACTCCGCGCCACTGGCAACCATGCGGCCGGTCGCATCGCCGGCGGCCTCTTCGGCTTCGGCGAAACCCGCGAGCGTGCCCGGGTCGTCACCCTCGATCGTTATCTCACCGGCCGGGGCCTGGGTTCGATCGAGCCAATCGACCAACGTCGATTTCGTCTCGTCGATGGCCGATCGGCCGAAGTACGCCTCGAAGGCCCTGTCGAACAGCTCCGCATCCTCCGGTCTCGAAATCAATGTGGCGCGGCCCGACCAGTAGAGGTTTGCACGATCTAGTGGAGCCAGGACGCCGGCCGCTCTGCAGAAGTTGAGTATCCGGCCCGTCCCCACCGGGAGGCCACGGGCGCGCAGCTCCCGGCCGAAGCCGACGAGGTGAGCGTGATCAGCCCCTGCCGGCATCGTCCTCTACGACGTCATCCAGGTGCCGGCGCACGTACTCAAAGTCTTCGTGGTCCTTGATGACGGCACCAAGAGTTGCCTCGGCGGCCTCGTTGTCGAGGTGCGGCGTGCCGAGGAAGGCGAGGCTGTTGGACCAATCGATGGTCTCGGCGACGCCTGGGCGCTTGGCGATCTCCATGCTGCGCAGGCGCGCGACCGCCTGGGCCACTTCCCGAGCAAGAGGCTCGGCCACATGCGAGGCTCGCACACGAACAATGGCGACCTCCCGCTCGAGGGACGGGTGTTCGATCCAGTGGTAGAAGCAGCGTCTCTTCAGCGCGTCGTGAAGGTCGCGCGTCCGGTTGGATGTGATGATTACCGCCGGTGGGGCCTGCGCCGCAATCCGGCCGATCTCGGGAATGGTCACAGCAAACTCGGACAGCACCTCGAGCAGAAAGGCCTCGAACTCGTCGTCTGCCCGGTCGAGCTCGTCGATGAGCAGCACGGCCCCCGGGCCTGCGCGGCAGGCAGCCAGCAGCGGCCGTTCGACCAGGAATTGAGGGCCGAACAGATCGGTGGCCGCTGCGCCGGCGGCGTCGGATGCCCGTATGGCGAGGAGCTGGCGTGTGTAGTCCCACTCATACAGCGCCTGGCTCGCGTCAATGCCTTCGTAGCATTGCAGGCGAATGAGGTCGCGTCCGAGCATCGTGGCCAGCACCTTGGCGACCTCGGTTTTTCCCACTCCGGCCTCGCCCTCGAGCAGGAGAGGCTTGTCGAGGGACAGAGCGAGGTAGATGGAGGTTGCCAGCCCGCTATCGGGCAGATACAGGTTCTGCCGCAGCCCGGCTGCGAGCTCTTCCACGGATGAAAAGGGGAGGGCAGTCAAGCCCTCCCCTTCGTGTGGCCGATTCGTATCAGCGCGATAGGGCTTCCTCTAGAGCGCGCCGCGTGAAAACCTTTGCCATCTCCTTACGGTACTCCGACGACCCAAGTGGATCGCTTACCGGATTGGTGCCTTCATCGGCGTGCTGTGATGCCTCGGCCGGATTGGCTCCACTCGCGAGCGCCTGCTCGACGGCGCCTGCTCGTAGGGGTGTTTCGCCCATGCTCGTCAATGCTATCCGGGCGCCGCCGATGCCTCCGTTCGAGCTCTGGACCACCGCCGCCACGCCGACAGTGGCCCAGTCCTGTGCCCGGTGATGGAATTTCTGGTACGACCATCCTCGGTCGGGGACCTTGGGTACGCGTATCTCGGTGAGCAGCTCCTCCGGACCGAGATCAGTCTCGAAGATGCCTTTGAAAAAGTCCTCGGCGGAGATGGTTCGCTGCCCTGTGGCGCTCTGCACGACCATGGTGGCGTCCAGGGCGAGCAGCACGGTCGGGACATCCGATGCCGGATCGCCGTGGGCGACGCCTCCGCCGATCGTGCCTCGATGGCGCACCTGCGGATCGCCCACCTCCCCTGCCGTGTGCGCAACGATCGGACACTGGTGCTTGAGATCATCGTTGTTGTGGACGTCCTCGTAGACGGTGAGTGCGCCGATTGCCATATGGTCGCCGCCGTCTCTTACGTAGGACAGGTCGCGTATGCGGCCGATGTCCACCAGCGCGGTGGGTGCGGCAAAGCGGAGTTTCATCAACGGCAGCAGGGAGTGGCCGCCGGCCAGTACCTTGGCTTCGTCGCCGAAATTGTTGAGCAGCTCGATTGCGTGCTGGGGGTTTTCGGCTACCTCGTAGTCGAACGCCGACGGAATCACGAGGGCCCTCCCTTTGCTTGTTGAATGGCGTTGAAGATGCGTTCGGGTGTCACCGGTTTGTCGATGTGGGTAACACCGAATGGTGTCAAAGCATCAATGGTTGCGTTGACCACCGCAGGGGGAGAGGCGATCGTGCCGGCCTCTCCGACGCCCTTGACGCCAAGCCGGTTGGTGCTCGACGGAGTGACCGTATTCGCTGTGTCGAAGGTCGGAAGCTCGGCTGCAGACGGAATCCGGTAGTAGCCCATGTGGCTTGTCATCAGAGCACCGTTATCGTCGTAGACCGCCTCTTCGTACATCGCTTCAGCGATGCCCTGCGCCACGCCCCCGTGCACTTGGCCTTCAACGATCATCGGGTTGATGATCGTGCCGCAATCGTCGACACCCACGTACTTGACTATCTCGGACAGTCCTGTCTCGGTGTCGACCTCAATGGCGCAGAGGTGGGCGCCCGCCGGGAAGGTGAAGTTGGGTGGGTCGAAGATATACGTCTCGTCGAGGCCTGGCTCCATGCCCTCGGGAAGGTTGTGGGCAGTCCACGCCGATAGCGCGATCTGCGGAATCGACTTCGACTTGTCCGGTGCGCCTTTGACCTGAAACTTGCCGTCCACCCATTCGATGTCTTCTTCGGCGACCTCGAGCTCGTGGGCTGCAATCTTCTGTGCCTTGTCCCTCACCTTGTCGGCGGCGTAGTGGAGTGCGACTCCTCCGACCGAAAGGCTGCGGCTGCCGTACGTGTCCATGCCGTAGTGCGATATATGGGTGTCTCCGTGGAACACTTCGACGTCGTCGAAATCGACGCCGAGGTCGTCTGCGACGATCTGAGACCACGAGGTCACGTGGCCCTGGCCGTGTGGGGATGTCCCAGTTACAACCTCGATCTTGCCTGTCGGACGGCAGCGGATGGTAGCCGCCTCCCACCCGCCGGCGCCGTAACGGAGTGACGCAAGCACCTGTGAGGGAGCAAGGCCGCACATCTCGATGTATGTCGAGACACCGATGCCGAGTTGCTTGGTATCGTGGTTGTCACGGCGAGTCTGCTGCTCGCGGCGTAACTCGTCGTAGCCGAACATCTCCATTGCCTTGTCAAGCGAAGCTCCGTAGTTCCCGGAATCGAATTGCATGGTGGTCACAACTTCGGTCGCTTCGGTGAACGGGGGGAGGAAGTTCAACTTCCGAACTTCGACAGGGTCCTTTCCGACCCTCCTGGCAAGAGCGTCCATGATCCGCTCGACCGCGTAGGTTGCTTCGGGCCGGCCCGCCCCCCGGTAGGCATCGGTGGGAGTTCGGTTGGTAAAGACGCTGGTGCATTCGAACGAATAGGCCTCGGCGCCGTACACGCCGTGATAGAGAAACGCGCCCAGGATGGGGATGCCGGGCGTCACCAATTGCATGTAGGCGCCCATGTCCGCCTGCAGCTTGACCCTGAAACCAAGCGTCTTTCCCTCCTCGGTGGCGGCGACCTCCATGTCTTGGATCACCGAACGACCGTGAATCGTCGACAGGTAGTTCTCAGAGCGCTCTTCAATCCACTTGATAGGCGTTCGCAATTTGCGGGCCAACGCGAGTGCGATCGCCTCTTCCGCATAGACATTGAGCTTTGATCCAAACCCGCCGCCCACCTCGGGCGCCACGACACGCAGCTTGGACTCGGGGATGTCCATCGTCCCGCTCAAAGTCGTCTTCAGAATGTGGGGAATCTGCGTTGCGGAGTACAGCGTGAATTCGCCCTGGGCGGGAACCGGATCGACCACAACACCGCGCGGCTCGATTGCGTTGGGGATCAGGCGTGGGTGGTAGTAGCGCTCCTTGACAACCACAGGGGCTTCGGAGAAGACCTTGTCGATCTCACCGACTTTGAAGTCCCACTCATATGCGTCGTTGGACCCAAGATCTTCGTGGCAGACGGGCGCGCCCTCCTTCAGTGCGTCCTCGATCTCGAGGCACGCATCGAGCGGCTCGTAATCGACATCGACCGCTTCGATCGCGTCGGCGGCATGCTCGCGGCTGTCGGCGACAACGACCGCAACCGCGTCTCCCGCGTAGCGCGCCTTGTCCTTGGTCACGGGCCAGTGATCGGGCATGCGCGCGTCTTCGGTCGTAGGCGTGGGGTAGCTGGTGGTGGATATCGGCCACGCGCACGGCAGGCCCGCCGCGAAGTCGTCGGCTAGATCTGCCCCGCTGTATACGGCCACCACGCCAGGCTGCTCCTTGGCCCTGCTGCCGTCTACCCCGTTGACCTTCGCATGGGCAAACGGGCTCCTGACAACCGCGAACCACAGCATCCCGGGGAACGAGATGTTATCGACGTAGGTCCCCTGGCCGTGAACGAGCTCAGGGTCCTCTTTCCGTTTGATCCCTCCGCCCACGAACTTCTCGGGCTGCTGAGCTGTCTGTGTCATGCGCTCACCCCGCCTTCCGCGCCGGCGGGCGAGCTCATCTGCTCGGCCGCAGCCTGTATCGACTTGACGATGTTCTGATAGCCGGTGCAGCGGCAGAAGTTGCCCTCGAGTCCGAGCCTCAGCGCCTTGTCGGACATATCGGCGCCCTCCTCGATGAGCCCCAGGCCCGCCATGATCATCCCCGGCGTGCAGTAGCCGCACTGGAGCCCGTGGTTGTCCTGGAACGCCGCCTGAAGGGGATGCATGGTGCCGTCCTTGGAGAGCCCTTCGATCGTCACTATCTCGGCACCATCTGCCTGCACGGCAAGGATCGTGCACGACTTCACGCTTCTTCCGTCCATGAGCACCGTGCAAGCCCCGCACGACGTTGTGTCGCAGCCGACATTGGTCCCGGTCAGACTGAGTGTCTCTCGAAGGAAGTAGACGAGCAGCTGCCTCGGCTCCACCTCGTGTGTGTACTCAGTCCCGTTTACGGAAACGGTGATTTGCCTCAAGCCCCCACCTTCCTTTCCGCCGCGGAGAGCGCTGAGTCATCCGAAGCAGCCGGATGAAGCGTTTGGCTCTCCGCGAACCCTCCCTAACTTCCGCTGGCCACCGTGCCCGTAAGATAGTACGCCCAGCCCTTCGAAGGAACCGGTGGCGATAACACATGGGGGAAACGGCACAGGTCTTATCGGCGATCAGCGCCCTCCAAGCGCAAGGTCAGCGTATGGCCCTCGCAACGATCGTCGGAGTCAAGGGATCTACCTACCGGCGCGCCGGGGCCAGGCTGCTGGTCCCCGACACCGGGGAATCGGTCGGCAACCTCTCGGGTGGCTGCCTCGAAGGCGAGGTCGAGGGTCTTGCGCGCGCGGTGATGTCGGAGGGCCGCCCTCGTCTCGCCCTCTTCGACCTCACCGCGGACGACGAGGTGATCTGGGGATGGGGCTTGGGTTGCAATGGCGCAATAGAGGTTTTCATCGAACCCGCAACCAAGGCGGCGGAAACGGCCGACGCCCTTCGCCAGGCGCTCGAGCAGGAGCGGGCCATCGTAATGGCGACGGTGATCGACTCGGATCTGCCGATGGTCGCGAGGGGCGCCCGCATGCTGGCACGTCCGGGGGGGGCGCCGGAGGGGGGCACGGGCGATAGGGCAGTCGATACCGTCCTGGCCGGCTTGGCTTCCGAGGCCCTGGTGACCGGCATCACCGAAACCCGTGTGATCTCTTGTCCCGCCGGTGACGTGCGGGTGTTCCTGGAGGCATTGCAACCGCCGATTCGCCTGTTGGTCTGCGGAGCGGGCCACGACGCGATCCCGCTGGTTGCGGCCGCGTCCGCAATGGGTTGGCGCGTGGTCGTTGCCGACGACCGTGACGCGTTCCTCGATGCGGAGCGGTTTCCGGGAGCCAAGAGTTTTCTGTCCACCGAACCCGGGGACGTCGGTGATGCTCTCGATCTCGACGGACGCACCTATGCGGTGGTCATGAGCCACAATTACCTGCGGGACCGTGACTACCTGCGTGGGTTGATGAACACCGGGGTCTCGTATATCGGAATGCTCGGCCCGAATGAGCGCCTTCGCCGCCTTCTGGACGATTTGGGTCGCCAGGAGGTCGCGCCCTCGGGGGTGGATGCGGGGAAGCTCCACGGCCCGGCGGGCCTCGACATCGGCGCCGAAGGCCCTGAGGAGATCGCGTCTGCGATCGTGGCCGAGATCCTGGCCGTGAGCAGGGGCCGCGGGGCGGGTTTCCTAAGGGACAGGTCGGGGCCAATTCACCACAGAGCGCAAGCAGCGGGTCACGCGGCCGGCGCCGATGGAGCAGGGAGATGGGAGTGAGCGGATGCCTGTGATCGAAACTTCTTTCGAGGTTCCTGCGGGAACGGACGAGGTGTGGGGTTACCTGTTGGACATAGCCAAAGTCGTTCCGTGCATGCCGGGCGCGGAATTGACCGAGACCATCGACGAGGAACACTGGAAGGGCAAGATGAAGATCAAGCTTGGCCCGGTGTCCTTGGTGTTCGCCGGCAAGGTCGAGATGCAGGAGCGAAACGAGGAGGCCCGCCGGGTCGTGTTGGAGGCCTCCGCGATGGAGCAGCGCGGAAAAGGAGCAGCATCCGCCAAGGTCACCTCTTCGATGGAGAGCTTCGACGGGGGCACCCGTGTGCATGTCGCCCAGGACATCAAGGTCTCTGGTCAGGCGGCGCAATTCAGCCGCGGGATGATGGAGGATGTCGCCACCAAGATCGTCCACCAGTTCGCCGATTGCCTGAAGGCGCAGATGGAGGCGGAGGGGATCGTTGCCACCGACGGAGCCGCCGGAGAGGGCACGGAGGGCGAGCAGGCCACATCAGGGGAGCTGGCGGCCGAGAAGCTGGCGGCTCCGCCCGTTGCGGCTCACTCCTCCGCCCCCGGCGACGGGGCGGGCGCCTCGTCACCCGCCCACCCCGCCGGGCAGACCGCCGTTCGTCCGGTCGCCGCCGAGCTTGACGCCTCGGGTCTCGTGCTGAGCGCGCTTCGGAATGCCGTTCTGCGCGCCCTTTCCCGGCTGTTCCGCGGCGCGTCGAGCGTCTTCGGAAGGCTGGCCGAAACCGTGGAGCGAGTCGCCAAGGGTTGAACCGCGACGCCCGGGGGCGTGCCAGATGTGAATAATCCACACTCACCACCCACTCGACCGGCCATGTCTCCGATTTCCGGGGTCGTCCTTGCGGCCGGAACCTCGGCGCGGCTGGGGCGACCGAAGCAGACACTCGAGCTCTGGGGCAAGCCCGTGCTACAGCACGTAATCGATGCGGCCGCAGGGGCCAGGATGCGTGAGGTGATCGTCGTTCTGGGTCATCGGGCCACATCGATTGCAGACGCGCTCCAGCTTCGTCACGGGACGCGCGTTGTCGAGAATCCAGATTTCAGGGCGGGGCAGTCGACATCACTCCGAGCCGGGCTCGATGCCTGCGACCGGGGTTGCCGGGCCGCCGCGGTTCTCGTCGGCGACCAACCGGGCCTGACCACTGCCATGATCGACAAGGTGATCGCCGGCTATCTCGAGGCCGGGGCCCAGGTCGCTCGGGCGTGCTTCGAGGGGGCCCCCGGGCATCCCGTGATCGTCGATCGGGCGTTATGGAGCGGCTGGCGGGGCGTTGCGGGTGACAGGGGCTGGCGGGACCTGGTTGCCTCGGCGCCGCGGCGGCTGGACGTCGAGATGGGCATTCCCCTGCCGGGGGACATCGACACCCCCGAGCAATTCGAGGCGCTGGTGCGCGCTGGGCCGCCTGGGACCGGCGCCGCCGAGCGCCCGCCTCCTTTTCGATCTCGCCGTGATCCGCGGCGCCCGACCACCTAGGCCGGCGAACCCATGAGAGCAGGCTCCGGCTGCGGCCGCCTTTACGGCTTGGGAGTATCCTGACCCGGCGAACCCGCAGAGGGATCGACCGGCGTGGAGGGGGAGCCGTGGGGTTTGACCTCGTTCTGGAGAAGCTTCGCTCTGTCTGTGGAGCCGAGCACGTCTTCACCCATCCCCATCAACTCCACACCTTCGAATCCGACGGCCTTGCCCTGTACCGGGCGATGCCGCGCGTTGCTGTGCTCCCGCGCACGGCCGAAGAGACGGGGAGAGTCGTGAAGATCTGTCACGACGCCGGGATTCCCTGGGTGGCTCGCGGCTCGGGGACGGGTCTCTCGGGGGGTGCTCTCCCTCACAAGGAAGGCGCCCTCATCGTGATGTCGCGTCTTCGAAGCATCCTCGAAGTCGATCTCGAGAACCAGCGCGTGGTGGTCGAGCCGGGTGTCACAAACGCGGAGGTGTCAAAGGCGGTCGGGCCGGCACACTTCTACCCTCCCGATCCATCGAGCCAGATCGTGTGCTCTATCGGCGGCAACATCGCGGAGAACTCGGGGGGAGCGCACTGCTTCAAGTACGGGTTCACGACCAACTACGTCACCGGGCTCGAGGTGGTGCTGCCGAGCGGCGATCTCGTGACCCTCGGCGGCAAGGAGCTCGACCGCCCCGGCTATGACCTCATCGGCGCGTTCATCGGCTCGGAGGGAACGCTCGGCATTGCCACCAAGATCACGCTCAAGGTGATGCCCAGCCCCGAGGATGTGAGAACGCTGGTGGCTTACTTCGACGGGACCGAGCCCGCCGGCAAGACCGTCTCCGACATCGTTGCCGCCGGCATCGTCCCCGCCGCCATCGAGATGATGGACAACCTTTCGATCCGCGCCTGCGAGGACGCCACCCACGCTGGTTATCCACCCGACGCAGGAGCCGCCCTCATCGTCGAGCTCGACGGTTCGGAGGCCGAGTGCAAGGCGCGCTTCGAAGACGTGCTGGAGATTTGCGACCGGAATCGAGCGACCGATGTGCGGGTCGCAGCCGACGATGCCGAACGTCAACTCATCTGGAAAGCGCGCAAGGCAGCGTTTGCGGCGATGGGCCGGGTCGCACGCGATTATTACGTTCAGGACAGTGTCATCCCGCGCACGAAACTGTCCGAGGTCCTTGGACGCATCGATGAGCTCGCCGAGGAGCACGGCCTGCCCGTCGCAAATGTCTTTCACGCCGGCGACGGAAACCTTCACCCCCTGGTCTGCTATGACGCCCGCAACGAGGGCGAGGCCGGCAAGGCCGAGGAGCTTGCCGGTGCCATAGTCACCGCATGCGTCGACGCCGGAGGCTCTATCACCGGCGAGCACGGCGTAGGGGTCGACAAGAAGAAGTTCATGACGAAGATGTTCTCGGAGGAGGACCTGGGAGCGTTCCAGCGGCTCCGGTGCGCGTTCGATCCCGAGGGGCTCGCCAACCCGGAGAAGGTGATGCCTGCCCCGAGGCTGTGCGGCGAGGTTCCGGGTCCCTACCGGCGACATCCGATAGAGAAGGCAGGGCTGGCCGAGCGGTTCTAGGGCCACGAGGACGAAAGGGAGATCCGTGGAGAGGTTAGAGCCGGCGACGCCCGGCGACGCCGCCGACTTGATGCGCACCTGTGCCGCCGAGGGCGCCTCTCTGCGACCGGTCGGTTCCGGCACCAAGCTTCGGTGGGGACGCGTGACGCCGGATCCTGATTTCGAAGTGTCCACGGACCGGCTCGACCGCGTGCTCGAGCACAATGCCGGGGACTTCACCGCCGTGATGCAGCCGGGGGTCAAGCTCGCCGATGCGCAGCGGATCCTTGCCGCCGAAGATCAGATGCTGGCGCTCGATCCTCCCCTGCAAGGCTCGGCAGCGACCCTCGGCGGAATCGTCGCCACCGGTGACTCCGGCCCCCTGCGCCACCGCTTCAACGCTCCACGCGACCTCATTCTCGGGATTACCGTTGCGCTCTCCGACGGAACCGTGGCGCGCTCCGGGGGCCGGGTGATCAAGAACGTTGCCGGGTACGACCTCGGAAAGCTCTTCGCCGGTTCTTTCGGGACACTTGGTCTCATCCTCGAGTTGACCGTTAGACTTCATCCGATGCCTCCGGGTACCGCCACCGCCACCGCCGAAGCCGGCGACCCGGAGGCGCTGGCGCGGGCCGCCTCTGCCTTGGCCCATGCCCAGATCGAGACGAACGGTCTCGATCTGGCCTGGGCGGACGGCAGGGGGCGGGTGCTGGCCCGCTTCGGCGGCGCCGAACCGGGCAAGCAGGCCGAGGCTGCTCGGCGGGTGCTCGAGGACGAGGGTCTGGACCCTGTGCTGATCGAAGACGACTCGGGGCTCTGGGAACGTCAGCGCGCCGGGCAGCGAACCGAAGCAGGGCTGGTGGTCAGGGTTTCTGGCCTGCAGGGGGAGGCGGCGCGCGTGATCCGCGCCGCCGAAGCCCTCGGCGGGTCGGTGGTGGGCAGGGCCGGGCTGGGACTCTACTGGTTGAAGGTCGAGGAAGGCGGTGTCGCCGAGGCGGTCGCGGGCATAGGGTGGCTGCGAAAGGAGCTGACGCCCCTGCCGTGCGTGGTTCTGGATGCACCCGAGCCGGCCAGGGCCGAGTTCGATCCGTGGGGGTGGCGTGAGGCCGACGAAGGTGCGCTCACGCTGATGCGCAGCGTCAAGGGGCGCTTCGACCCCGCCGGGGTGTGCAATCCGGGCATCTTTGCTGGAGGTCTCTAGTGTTTCGGAGCACGGCTTTCGATGCTCAGCATCCGCCCGATCAGGATCTGATCGACGACTGCGTGCACTGCGGTTTCTGCCTGCCCACCTGTCCCACCTATGTGCTCTGGGGTGAGGAGATGGACTCCCCCCGGGGGCGCATCGTGCTCATGAACCGGGGACTCGATCCCGGCAGCGACATGTCGGCCGAGATGGTCACCCACTTCGACCGCTGCCTCGGCTGTATGGCCTGCGTGACGGCGTGTCCTTCCGGGGTGCAGTACGACAAGCTGATCGAGGCGACGCGCCCGCAGGTCGAGCGCAACCACCGCCGCAGCATGATCGAGCGCTTATGGCGCAGTGCGCTGTTCGCCGCCTTCACCCACCCGGCACGGCTGCGTGCGATGGTGCCGTTGCTGAGCCTCTATCGCAGAAGCGGGCTCAAAGCGACGGTCCGTGCGACTGGCCTGCTCAGCCGGTGGCCTCGACTGGCCGCCATGGAGGGGCTGACCCCGCCGGTGGCGCCTGGGGACATGGTCCGGCGCCTGTCCGAGCTCACTCAGCCCTCGGGCGTCAAGCGCGCCCGCGTCGGATTGCTTCAGGGATGCGTGCAGCGCGTCTTTTTCCATCACGTCAACGAGGCCACCGTGCGGGTGCTGGCGGCGGAAGGGTTCGAGGTCGTCGCGCCGGCGAGCGTCCGCTGCTGTGGAGCGCTGATGCTCCACTCGGGCTACGAGGCGAAGTCATTCGATCTTGCGAAGAAGATGATGCGCGCCTTCGAGGACTGCGACTATGTTGCCGTGAATGCGGCAGGGTGTGGATCTTCGATGAAGGACTACGGGCATCTTCTCCGGGACGACCCCGAATGGTCCGCAGCCGCCAAGGCGTTCTCGGACAAGGTGCGCGACGTGGCCGAGATCCTCGAGGATTTCGGCCCCGTGGCGGAGCGTCACCCGGTCCCCCTGACCGTGGCCTACCACGACGCCTGCCACCTGGCGCACGCCCAGGGTGTGCGGAGTCAGCCGCGTGACCTCCTGCGGCGCGTCCCGGGGATTCGTCTGACCGAGCCGGAGGAATGGGAGGT
>JALZIC010000125.1 GCA_030860455.1 Actinomycetota bacterium | reverse complement strand
GGTCAAGGGCAAGCTGAGAACCCGGCGGAAGCCCGCCCCCGGTGCGCTCGACGGGCGGCTAGGTCGAGGCCTCGGGAGGTGCTGCCTCGGCGCGCTGCCGGGCGGCCTGGTCCTCGGGCCCCTTGTTCTCCTCCCACCACGCGTTGACCGCCTCGATGGCTGGGGCCATGATCAGGTTCTTCTGGAAGTTCTCGGTGTCGTTGACGTTCGGGAGGGGTCCTTCAGGGACGTCGATGTCGAGGAACTCGCAGAGCGGCTCCCACCCGTCCTCGGGGTTCCACACCAGCAGGCGCTCGGACGGGACTGTGTCGGTGACGTCCTGGTTCCAGCGCTCGAACCCCCTGGCCATCTCCTCGGGGTCGCCCCCGCTCGGCACCATGATGTCCGCTTTGGTCCACATGTCCTTGAGGACGTCGAGCCACGAGGCGAACGCGGGGTCGACCTGGTACCGCGCCATGGCCAGGTGATGCATCAGGTTCTCGCCGAACCAGATGGCGGCGATCGTGCTCTGCATGCTCTCGACCCAGCTCTCCGCCGAGCGGACGCTCAGCAGGACCTTCGCGTCGGGGTAGACGTCCATCAGCTCACGCCAGTGGTACGAGCCGGGCCAGTCGACGACAGACTCCTTGCCCTCGAAGAGCTCGTCCCAGGGGCCGTTCCCCTCGAGCGCCTGGCGCCACTGCGGGACGCTCTTCGTCAGGTCGCCCATCATGTCGCGCATGTGGTAACAGGGCAGGCCCAGCATCTCGAGCGCGATCAACTGGGTAGTGGTCGCCGTTCGCGGCAACCCGGCTCCAATCACTTTCATGCGAGTCCCCTTTCTGGGTGGTGTACGCGGGGGATCATCCTAGGAAATGAAAAGTGCCACCCCGCTGTTGGGGTGGCGACCGGGCCGGCCTTGACCCTCGTCACCCGATTCCCTCGACTTCGCGAGGCGAGTTCGAAACGAAATCCGGGTTGCCCGTTGCCTGGATTGTGCCAGCGCCCCCCCCGGCGCTCCCTCGCGCCGATGGCGAGGCTTGGGGGCAACCTCGGGGCAACGCACCCCACAGAATCCAGACGAACGCGGAGGGACCGAGTTTCTACTTGCAACTGCGCATCCCTGACTCGGCGCCCGGGCCCGGCGGGGCCGCGGGATACGGGAAACGTCGGCAACCCCGGACGCCAACATCTCCGGTTGAGCGCAGGTCGTTAGGTTCCAACCGGGGCCGAAGAGGCTTGAGGGAGCGTACCTCGCCTTGACTCGGCGACATATCTGTACTTGGATACAGCTATGCATCTGAGCTTCGACGTAGGTTGCGGGCGCCGATAACGCGCGTGGCTGCGATCCCTGAGCGCCGCTCGCGCTTCGAGAAGCAGGCCGAGACGCGCCAGCGGCTTCTCGACGGGGCATCCGAGGTGTTTCGTGCCCGCGGCTTCCAGGGCGCAAGCGTGGACGCCATCACGCGCCAGGCGGGCTACAGCCGAGGCGCCTTCTATTCGAACTTCGAAAGCAAGGAGCAACTGTTCGTGGAACTCTTGCAGAAGCGTGTCTACCGCGAGTACCAGCGGATGATGGAGGAGTCGCCGCACGTCTCTGACACCCCGCTCGAGGCTCTTCGGCATGGGGCTCAACAGCTTGCCGATCGCCAACGCGATGACGACTCTCGCTGGCTTCTCGAGCTGTGGCTCGAACTCCTCGCTCATGCCGCCCGCGACCGCGAGTTCGCCAGCCTGGCGGCGGGTTTTTGGAGCGGCAACCGCAAGCTGCTCGCGCAGCTCATCGAGGCGAACATGGCGAAGGTTGGGCGCGAGCCTCCCCTTGACCCTATGCACCTGGCCACGGCACAGATAGCCCTGGACATCGGCCTGGCCGTCCAACACCTCGTCGACCCTGAAGCCGTCCCGCTCGACCTTTACCCAACGCTCTGGGAGCTGCTCTTCGCGCGCTTCGCCATGCCGCCCGAGGGCCCGTAAGCACGCCTTCGACATGCCAAACCACCAAGACATGACCAGAGCGGACGATTCAGCCCGCCCTTCCGGCGGCACGTTGCTTTCCGCTGCCGCGATTGTGTGTGGGATGGTGATCGGAAGCATCACCATTTGGATCGCGAGTCCAATCTTCTGGTTCTGGGTGACGGGTCGACTTCAGAGCACCCAGCCAAGTATGGGCCCCTACGTGCTGCTGCTCCTCGGCATCCTCGTTACTGCGATTGTCTGCGGGAAACTGCTGGGCGCGCTTGACCGCCGCTACGCCCGGGTCATAGGCAGCAACGTCATCAACGTGCATCTCCCGTGGGCGCGCGGACTGGGGGGAGAACACGAGAAGCACCTACGGCCGGTGACTGTCCTGGACGTGGTCATGATCGTGTCGGTGGTGGTGGCCGCCATTGCGCTCGTGACCTGGTTCATCATCGTCAAGCCAGCGCCGCCCGGTTTGGAGGGCAGCCCCTCCAAGAACTGAGAGACGAGTGCGCCGACTCGGCCTACTGGCTCTCCGTTTCACCGTTACCCTGACCGGCGAGTGATCCGCCGTCCCCGGAGAGCGCGATGAGTGTCGAGTTCCTCCTGATTTCGCTCATCGTCATCGCCACGCCCGGCACTGGCGTCGTCTACACGCTGGCCGCCGGCCTTACGCGCGGAGCGCGTGCGAGTGTCGTGGCCGCGGCCGGATGCACGCTGGGCATCGTTCCTCACATGGCCGCCGCGATCATAGGTCTCGCGGCGCTTCTGCACACGAGCGCGGTCGCGTTCGGGGTCCTCAAGTACCTGGGCGTGGCCTACATCCTATACATGGCTTGGAGCATGCTCAAGGACGAGGGTGCGCTCGCGCTCGAGGAAGACGATGTCCCCGGCTCCGCGAGGAAGACGATCACCACCGGGATCCTGATCAACATCCTCAATCCGAAGCTCACGACCTTCTTCT
>JALZIC010000124.1 GCA_030860455.1 Actinomycetota bacterium | reverse complement strand
GTTCATGGCTGGGCGGAGCACGACTCCCACGCCGTGCTTCCTCCCGCGGGCGCGCAGGGCCGGGCCGTCTACTTCCGCGTGAACGGCGGCGGGAGCGTGCCGCTGCCCACCCTGCCCGGTACCCGCTGGGTCGTGGTGAGGCTCTGATCCCATCTCGACAGAACCTTGGTGCAATCTCCAGAGATCAGGATGTCAGTAGAGTCGAGTCGGGGCGCCGTGGCATTGCTGCCCGGTTTCCCCGGCCCGCTCATCGAACCGGACGTGCGGATTTCCCGCATCCGGCTCTCCGACTGGGTTCACTTCAAGGCATGCGAGAGCGCCACCCGCCGGCGTCCCCCGAGTTGCACCAGGCCCAGTTCGGCCCGGAGCCACTGATCGGAGAAGCGCCGGGTCCCCCGCCCGGGGACTTTGTGGCGTCGCACCAGAAAACTTCGCATCAGCGCGCAGGTGTAGTGGTCCACCGCCCTGTAGGCCCCACTGAGCGTTCCGACACAGAAGTAGTTCGCCCAGCCCACAAGACGCCGGTTCACCTGAGCCGCCACTTCTTCTGCGCGGCCCTGGTTCCCCGGACGCAGCACCAGCCTCAGTGACTGCCTGAACCGCTTCACCCGCTTCTTCGAGGGCATCACGCCCAGATACCGTACTCCCGTTCTCCGGGACACCATCGCCCCGAAGGTGTAGCCCAGAAAGTCGAACTGCTCTTCCCGGGCGTTCCGGAGGTGCGTCTTCTGCTCGTTCAGCCTCAGCCCCAGGCGCTCGACGATCCACCGCAGCGACTTCAACGCCGTTTCGGCGCCGAAGCGGCTCCGGCACAGGATGACCAGATCGTCGGCATAGTTGATGATCCGCGCCCCGAGATGCCGCTCCAATCCAAACATCTTCCACGCCTTCAGCAGGCGGTGGATGTAGATGTTGGCCAGCAGCGGCGAGATCACCCCACCCTGCGGAGTGCCCTCTCGCGAGCGTTCGCCTCCCGTTCTCAGCGTGTGCCCCCGATCGTCCGTCTCCTCAGCCGGGGCCTTCAGCCACATCTTGATCAGACGCAGCATCTTCCCGTCGCTGACTCGCCGTGCGACCGAACGCAGCAGATCGCGGTGCGGAATCGTGTCGAAGTACTTCGACAGATCCGCATCCACCACGTGCACCTCCCCGTGCTGGATCGCCCGATGCACCTCCTGCACTGCATCCAGCGCCCCGCGCTTCGGCCGGTAGCCATAGGCGTTCGGCTCGAAATCCGCCTCGAAGATCGGCTCCAGAACCAGCTTGGCAGCTTGCTGCACCACCCGGTCCCGTACCGTCGGGATTCCGAGCAGCCGCTCCCCGCCATCCGGCTTGGGGATCCTCACCCGACGCACCGCCTCGGGTTTGTACTTCTCCTCTCGAAGGTCTGCCGCCAGCGCGGCCAGCCACGCCTCCAACCCTGATTCGTCAATGTCGGCGAACGTCACCCCGTCCACCCCCGCAGCCCCGCCGTTCGCACGGCACAGCCCATAGGCGTGCAACAGGATGTCCGCTCTCCAGACCTTGTCGTAGAGCAGGTAGAAGCGATAGGCAGGCTCCCTCTTGGCCTTGAGGTAGAGCTTGTTCTGAAGGGTCCGAATCTTCTCTGGAGTTTGCAGGCTCACACCAATCTCCTCTTCTCACCTTCTTCCGAAGCGTCCCAGAAGCAGGGCCCCTTCCCTCCACCGGCATTACCCGGCTTCCCCGGTACTATGGGCCCCTCCGACTCCCGCACCGGCCGCTCGCTTGCCGAGCGTTGCGGAGCAGCGACCTCCGCTCCGGCGCGGGTCTCCCGTGTTGCGCGCGCATTCTGTGCTTGCGTGCCCTCCCCATTACCCCGGCGAGTCGCCCGGCCTGTGACGGTTGAAGCACCGGGCGCGGCGGCCTTCCCCTCTCTGTGGCAGGGTCGGCACTCGCGTCGTCTGTTTTTCGAGGCCTGCTCAGGGTTCACTTTCGTTGGGCCCACAAGCTCGCCAGCCCTCCCTTGGAGGACCGTTGTCCGGGCGGCTCGATGACTCCCGTCGCCGGTCGCCACCCGCCCGTAGCTACGGAGGTGTACCGTCAACTCCTCCGGCGGGACTTTCACCCGCTAGAACACGCCGCCTTTGCACGGCGCACCACAGAGACACGGAGACACAGAGGAAGGACGACGAAGCTCTCTCTGTGCCTCTGTGTCTCTGTGTGAGCCATGCAGTCGCGGTTTTTGTAAGGAGCTCGGCAAAGCTACCCATCCTC
>JALZIC010000122.1 GCA_030860455.1 Actinomycetota bacterium | reverse complement strand
CCCTTCGACTCAAGCGCCGAACTGTTCACCAGATCGGCCTGCCCTATCACTGGGGAAGCAAAGGCTTGTCCACCGGCGACACCGTCAATGAGCTGATCGGCTTCGTCGGCGATCCCAATGTCTCGATCCAGGAATCCAAAGCTCTCACCGCTGACATCGTCGCGGGCCGCCAGAGCAGGGGAAGAAGAGTCGTCACCAGCGGTGATCTGGTGAGGCAACACGAAGAGGATGTGACCGAGCGCGATCTGCCGGGCGCACGCGACTCTGCCCACGCCTCGCACGGGCACAAGAGCGGCGAATCCACAGAGGGCAGGACCCATTCGTGAGTCCCAAGGGATTCTTCACCGACACTACCGTGTGCATCGGATGCAAGGCCTGTGAAGTGGCGTGCAAGCAGTGGAATCAACTTCCCGACGACGGTTTGTTCTTCACTGGGATGTCGTTGGACAACACGATCGATGTCGGGGCATCGACCTGGCGGCACGTGGCGTTCGTGGAACGCCCGGCTCCCCTGGGTGGCCAGACCACCGGGATGGGGGAGCTGTCGTGGCTGATGATGTCGGACGTCTGCAAGCACTGCAAGCGGGCCGGATGTCTCGAGGCGTGCCCCACGGGAGCAATCGTGCGCACCGAGTTCGACAGCGTGTACGTCCAGCCGGATATCTGTAACGGATGTGGGTACTGCATTTCAGGTTGTCCGTTCGGAGTCATCGACCGCCGGGAGGATGACGGCAGGGCGTGGAAGTGCACCCTGTGCTACGACAGATTGCAGGATGGCATGACTCCCGCATGCGCCCAGGCGTGTCCGACTGAGTCCATCGTCTTCGGCGAGCTCGACCATTTGCAGGCGCAGGCCGAGGCGCGCGTCGAGCAACTTCATTCACGCGGCATGACCGAGGCCTACCTCTACGGCGCGGGCGCCGCCAATCAACCCGGCACCGGCGGACTCAACGCATTCTTCCTTCTCGTCGACAAGCCGGAGGTCTACAATCTGCCGCCGGATCCGGTTGCCCCTGCCATGATGGCGGGGGACGCGTGGCGCTCGATGGCGGCCGCTGCACTGGGCATGGCCGTGGCGGCCTTCGGGGCGGTGCTGACGAGCAGAACCGGCGCCCGCGAGTGAGTCCCGAGCACGACGACCGGGCCGCGCGGGCCGCGGCCCGCCACATCGATCCCCGGCGAGCCGCGTTGTCCGGCGAAGCGTCGGGGCAGGGGGCCGGGGCAGAGCCGCCCGAGGGTCTCCAGGCAGTCAAGGTGTGGGACCGGTTGCCGGACGAAACCTTTTCCGGGCTCGACGCTACTTACTATGACCGCCCGGTTCTGAAGGAGCCGGTGTGGATCTGGGCGGTCCCCGCATATTTCTATTTCGGTGGAGCCGCCGGAGCGGCATCACTGCTCGCCGAAGTTACCGAATCGCTCACCGGGGACGAAACCGACGACTTGGTGCGTACGGCGCGGCGCATCGGTGCTGCCGGCGGCGGGATCGGCACGGCCCTGCTGATCTACGACCTCGGACGGCCCGAACGCTTCCTCAACATGCTGAGGGTCTTCAGGCCGACCTCCGCCATGAGCGTTGGCTCGTGGATCCTCGCCGCTGCGACGCCTGTCTTCGGCGCGTCGGCGATCCTCCCGCATGCCGGCGGACTTCCCGGCCACCTCGGAAACCTCCTCGGAAAAGTGGCCGGCTTCTTGGGCATGCCACTGGCCGGCTACACCGCAGTGCTCCTGACCAATACGGCAGTACCTGTGTGGCAGGCGTCCAGGCGTTCCCTGCCGTGGCTGTTCATCGGCTCGGCTATGTCCGCTGCCGGGTCGCTGCTCGGTTTCGCCCCTCTGAACCCCGCCGAGGAGAGGATCGTACGGCGTTTCGAGGTGGCGGGGCAGGTGGCCGAGCTGGCTGCCGCTTTTGTCGTCGAGCGCGACGTCTCGAAGGTGGAGCGGGTCGGCCGGCCCTACCGGGAGGGAGTATCTGGGGGACTGTGGAGGGCCTCGAAGGCCTTGACCGCGGTGAGTTTGGCCCTCAACCTGTGGCCGCACCATGGACGCACCCTCCGATTTGCCGGCGGAGCGTGCGGAACGGCCGGAGCGTTAGCGGTGCGGTTTGCAACCTTCTATGCGGGCAAGGCCTCGGCGCGCGACCCCAGGGCGAGCTTCCACGGACAGCGGACCGGCGAGGGCGGCGCCGCGGCGACCGGCTCGGCGGCGATATCGGGCCCAGGCGGGCGACGCGCCACCGACTGATTACCCGGGAAGACCCAACTCCGATCCCGGCCCACCGTGTGGTCGGACGCACCGAGAAGCGAACTCCGAGCGTGAACCACACCATCATGTGATCGTCCGCCCGGGACTCGTTCTCGTCGCAGGGGACCACCTGAAGGTAGCGGACAAGAATGGGCCCCCGGGCCTGCTATTCGCTTCCGGCCCCGGTGTCCTCCACCGCGGCTTCGATCTCGGCAAGGTCTTCCTCGCTCAGGTCGAGATCGGAGGCGGGCCGCCATCCATCGACCTGATCGGGCCTGCGCGCTCCCACGATTGCAGCGCTGACACCCGAGATCGACAACGTCCACGCCACCGCCAGGGCGGGCAGGGTGGCGCCGAGCCGTTCGGCCAGCGCGGCGAGCCGGCCGACGAGCTCGAGGTTGGCCGACAACCTCGGCTCCTGGAAGTCGGGTGAGCTCTTCCGCCAGTCGTCATCGGGCAAATCCCGCACGCGCCCGGCATCGAACTTCCCGGTCAGCAGCCCCGAGGCCATCGGGGAGTAGACGATGACACCGGTGCCGTGCTCCAAACACCAGGGGATAAGGCTGTTCCGGGCCCCCCGGTTCATCAA
>JALZIC010000116.1 GCA_030860455.1 Actinomycetota bacterium | reverse complement strand
GCCCAGATCCGTGCGGGGCACCCAGAGATAGGAGGCGGCGGCTCCGAACGAGCCCGTGGGATGCACCAGGGCGCCGGGGCACTCCTGGCGCACCGTCCGGAGAGCCTTGTCCCCCACCGTCACTATGAGACCCCAGTCGTCCGTGACGTCCTCGATCTCGACCTGGGTTGCAAAAACGTAGCGGGCAAGAGTCTCGGACAGTATGTCTCTGAGCTCGGGCTCGAAGTGGCACATGATGGCGTCGCCGGTGGCAACCGCCTCGAGGTAGCCGGTCATTCGCCCGTGCGAGGTGATCATGGCCGCGTCCCTGGCCTCGCCGGGCGCCATGTCCTCGAACGCCTGCGTTAGGACCTGATGGAGAAACCAGGCCCTCTGGGGCCCCGTGACCGCCAGCTTCCCGCGCCCGGAGCGATCCGCCCAACAATCACGGACCAGCTCCGGCGGCGGCGGTGTCTCTGTCTGCCCTGATGTCGTCACGACCCCATTGTCCCTCGGACGCGTGGCTCGAGCCGCCCCCGGTGGGCTTTCGGATGGCGGGCGACGGTGATAAGTATTTGAGTGACGGAGAGGGCTCACTTGGCCGCCGGAGAGGGTATCGTCGCCGCGAGCCAAATCTCGGAGGTGAACTTGCCGGACCTGCTGGACGAAGAAGAGATCGAGCAGCGCCTGGACGAGCTGGGCGACTGGGAGCGGGACAACGACCACATCGTCAAAGTTTTCGAGTGGGACGACTTTCCATCGGCCATCAAGTTCGTGACCGATGTCGCCAAGATGGCCGAACGCTACGACCACCACCCCGACATCGATATCCGCTACAACAAGGTGGCGCTGGCACTTTCCACCCATTCCGAAGGGGGTCTCACCCCGCTCGACTTCGATTTCGCCGGCGACATCGAGCAGTCGATCGTCTAAAACCCCGGCGCTTCAGGCGGGGCGGTCCTCGCGGAGCCAGGGGGGAAGCGAAAAGGTCACGTCCTCGGTCGTTACCTCACGCGTTTCGACATCCGTGTAACCGAGCGCCGCCAGCCGCTCGAGCAGACGATCGACCAGCACCTCGGGCGCGCTTGCGCCAGACGAAACCCCCACCGTGTCGCGACCCTCCAGCCATTTTGGATCGAGCTCTGCCTCATCAGGCACGAGATGGGCGTCGGTGCCCGCCACCCTGGCCACCTCGACGAGGCGGTTGGAGTTGCTCGAGTTGCGCGCACCCACGATCAGAACCACATCGGCGTGCGGTGCTATGGCTTTGACGGCCACCTGGCGATTTTGCGTTGCGTAGCAGATGTCGTCCGAGCGAGGACCGGCGATGTTCGAGAAGCGCTCACGCAATCCTTCGACCACGCCAAGTGTGTCATCGACCGAAAGAGTCGTCTGGGTTAGATACGCAACCGACTCATTGGAACCTAGCTTCAGCTTGTCTATCTGCGCTGTATCCTCGACGACCACGGTGTTTTCGGGCGCCTCGCCGAAGGTGCCCTCGATCTCCTCGTGGCCCTCGTGGCCCACGAGCACGATCTTGCGTCCGGCGCGGGCAAATCGCTTGGCCTCGAGGTGCACCTTTGTCACCAGGGGGCAGGTTGCGTCGATGACCTGGAGGTTCTTCTCATCGGCTCGCCGCCGCACCGCCGGCGAGACGCCGTGCGCCGAGAAGATGCACACGGAGCCGTCGGGGATCTCGGCTTCGGAGTCGACGAAGACGGCCCCGCGCTTGGCGAGCTCCTCGACGACATGGCCGTTGTGCACGATCTCTTTGCGGACGTAGACCGGCGCGCCGAGCGTGTCGAGAGCGCGCTCAACGATTTTTACCGCCCGATCGACGCCGGCACAGTAGCCGCGCGGCGCGGCCAGAATGACTTTTTTCACCACTTCATCGTACGGGCCGCGGTGCGCTACCCGGGAGCCAGCCGATACCGGTCGATTAGCCCTGCCCTCTGGCTGGATGGGCACATGGGCTCGATCACACAGTCGCCACACAGGGGCCGCTTGGCGGTGCAGACACGTCGTCCATGTTCGATGAAGAGGTTGGTCGCCCTCAACCGGTCCTTTTTGCCTATCGAGCCTATGAGATCGCGCTCGATCTTGTCTGCCTGCTTCGATCCGAAGCGGGTCAGGCCCAGGCGCACGGCCACCCTGCCAACATGTGTGTCGACTGCGATTCCCGCGTCGGGATCTTTCCGGGCGGCCTCGGGGAAGGCGTTCGCCTGGACGATGTTCGCGGTCTTCCGGGCGACCCCTGGAAGAGTCACGAGGTCGGCGATGGTGCTCGGCACCTCGCCATCGAAGCTCTCGAGAAGCTTGTGTGACATCGCCCTCAGCGCCCGTGCCTTCTGGTTGAAGAACCCTGTGGGGTGGATGTCTGCCTTCAGCTCGTCCTCGGGAACTGCAAGGAAGTCCTCCGGGCGCCTGTACTTCGAGAACAGGGTAGCGGTGACCTCATTGACCTTGATGTCGGTCGACTGAGCCGACAACATGGTCGCCACTAACAGCTCGAAGGGGTTTGAGAAGCTAAGGGCGATCGAGGCCTCCGGGTAGGCGCGCGCCAGTCGTCTGATGATCGCGCGCGCGCGCTCCGTCCGGTCCCCGTCCCGCCCCACAGCCATCCGCCGAGAATAGGCGAGGCTCCCCGCTTGGGGGGCGGTGATTCCATCCCGGTTGGTCAGGCCACAGCCGGCCGGGCTGCCCGCCAAAGGGGTGGAACGTACTTGATTCTCCTTCATCCATCGGGCGCTACCCCAATCCGGCCGCTCGGTGTAGGGTGAGACAAACGACCGTTCGTTTGGAGGCCCGTTTGTCCCGCATCGCAGGGAACCTGGTCGGACCCGACCGTGAGGCCCCGGATGTTCCCGCCCGGGGCCAGGGTGCACCCACCGTGCCCCGGCCCGTGTCGAGCCCCCGGCGGGCCGAGCTCGTGGCCGCGGCCGCACAGCTCTTCTCGGCTCGCGGCTACCACGGCACCTCCATGCAACACCTGGGCCGGGCCCTTGGCCTTCAGCGCGGCTCCCTCTATGCCCATATCGGCTCCAAAGAGGAGCTGCTCTTCGATGTGGTGGACCAGGGCGCGGAGCGCTTCCTGGCCATGGCCCGGCTCGCCGCTTCCTCCAAAGGACCGGCTGCATCGCGGCTGCGGGCGCTGCTGGTGGGTCACGTTTCCACCGCAGCACAGCATCTCGACGCCGCAACGGTGTTCCTCAACGAGTGGCGCTACCTCTCACCCGGCCCCCGGGCCCGGATCCAAGCCAAACGGGACCTATACGAAGCCGTGGTGCGGGCCATCATCGCCGACGGCGTCGCTTCCGGCGAGTTCGCCCCCGGCGTCGACGCAGCAATGGCGGGCCGGCTGGTGCTATCCGCCGGCAATTGGGTCTACACCTGGTACCGACCGGACGGCGCTCTGAGCGCCGACGCCATCGGGGAGCAACTGTCCGACCTCATTTTGGATGGACTCGTCAAGGAGGGACCACCGTGACCTATGACCAGAGACTCACCGACTTCAGGGGACACGTCGAAGGGGGCGGCAAGGTCGAGGCCACCGATTGGATGCCCGACGACTATCGCGCCGGGGTCCTGAAGTTCATCGAGATGCACGCCAACTCGGAGATGATGGGCGCGATCCCGGAACGCGAGCAGATTCCCCACGCGCCCTCGCTGCAGCGCAAGATGTCACTTACGGCAAAGGTCCAGGACGAGGTCGGTCACTCACAGCTCCTCTATCGCATCGCGGAAGATCTGGGAAAGAGCCGGGAGACGATGTATCTGGATCTGGTGAACGGGCGATCCAAGTTTCACAACGTGTTTCACTACCCCACCAGGCACTGGGGAGATGTTGCGGTCATCGGATGGTTGATCGACGGCGCGGCGCTCGTGACGCAGGCTGCGTTGCTCGAGTCGTCCTACGCCCCTTACACGCGCGTGCTAAAGCGGATCTGCGCCGAAGAACAACTCCATTTACGTCACGGCGAAGACATAACCCTCGAGCTGGCGTCCGGCACCAACAAGCAGCGGACGATGTTTCAGGATGCCCTCGACCGTTGGTGGCTTCCTATAGTCCACTTCTTTGGCCCGAAGAGCAACGTAGACAAAGACCTGTTGCTGCGATGGAAAGTAAAAACCCGGACCAACGAAAACCTGCGCGCCGAATTTCTCGACCGTTACGTTCCCAAGGTCCTCGAGCTCGGCTTCACCTTCCCTGCGCCCGTGCCCTTTGAGTCGCGCGACCACTGGGTTCTGCGTGACGACGATATCGATTGGGCTCCTCTTGACGCCATCAAGCGCAACGAAGGACCCGAAACCGCACGTCGTTTGGAGCTCCGGCGCAGGACTTATGAACAGCATGCTTGGGTGAGGCAGGCGTTAGCCGAGCCTGCAACGCAGATCGCTTGATGCGATGAACGTATACGAAGTATTTCGACGTTCGGGCCACAAACAACCCTTCGAGCATTGCGGAACCGTCACAGCGTCTGACTCAGAGATGGCCTTGCTAATGGCCAAGGAGTGCTACCTGAGGCGGAAGGAAGGCCAGTACCTGTGGGTCACCAGGCGCAGCGACATCCACGCCTGGTCGGATGAGGCGCCCTCCGAACCAGCGGCCGATAAGTCCTACCGGTTTGCGCACGCATATCGCGATGTGGTCCGCAAGCGCGAGTTGGCGCGGCGACGCGCAGAGCATCCGTGAGCGAGTCACTGGTTGCCTTGGTGACGGCACTGGGTGACGACGAGCTCATCCTCGGCCATCGCCATGCCGAGTGGACGGGGTTCGCTCCTCATATAGAAGAGGACGTAGCGTTCTCTTCTATCGCCCAGGATGAAATCGGCCATGCCGCTGCGTACTACTCGATCGCATCTTCCCTAACCGGCCTGACCCGCGATGCCATAGCTCTGGGACGCAGCGCCACTGAGTATCGTCACGCCGTTCTTTGTGAACAGCCCAATTCGGATTGGGCCTACACGATCACGCGTCAATGGCTCTACGACCGTGCGGACTGCCTGCGGCTGACCGTTCTCGAGGAGTCAGCGGACGACGATCTCCGGCATCTGGCCATCAAGATTCGCAGGGAGGAGCGTTATCACCTCATCCATTCCGACATGTGGATGGAGCGGATCGCACAAGGCCCCATCGAGGGCCGCAGCAAGCTTGCTCAAGCTACCACCACCGTCTTGAGCGCCGCGGCCGGACTGTTCGAACCATTCGAGCGAGAGGCCGAGGCGATCGAAGAGGGGTGGCTCACGGTTTCCTCCGAAGTGCTCGGCCGGCGCTTCGTGGGGGAGGCGGTCGATGCACTCGATCAACTAGGTCTGCCTGCTGGGGTGGTCCCCCCCGGGTGGCAGACAGAGTTCGTGGCTTCGTCTTCCGGAGATCTGATCGCCGCGGACCGGGACGAGCCCCGCGAGGCGAGTGTGACGGGCGGATTGGCGGGCTTGGGAGGCCGAAGCGGGAGGCACTCCCCGGACTTCTCCGGTTTGTGGACCGACATGACGCGTACCTACCGATCCGATCCGGAAGCGACATGGTGACCCCGGCGACGGCGGAGGCTGTCTGGGCGGCCCTCGAAACCGTTGCAGACCCGGAGATCCCGGCAGTGTCGGTGGTCGAGATGGGCATGATCGCTTCCGTCGATGTCACCTTCGAACGGGTTCGGGTAGTCGTGTTGCCAACCTTTACGGGATGCCCGGCCATTGGGATGATCGAGCAGGATGTCGGGAGTGCCGTCTTCTCGGTCGCGGGAGTCGAAGAGGTCGAGATCAAGATGTCCTTCGACCCTCCATGGACAACCGGCCGGATCACTCCGGAGGGGCGCCGCAAGTTGAAGAGCTTCGGGATTGCTCCCCCGACGGGCGAAGGACCCGTACTCATAACCGAAATCGGATTGCCACCCCAAGCCGTTTGCCCCTTTTGTGGGAGCTCGGACACCAGCAACCAGAGCCTTTTCGGCCCCACGCCGTGCAGAGCGATCTATCACTGCGCGACGTGCAAGAACCCCTTCGAGCAGTTCAAGGCGGTCTAGCGCTCAGGCGCAGGCAAATGGAGAGGCCGGCCCGGCGCATCTCCGGTTCGATCAGGGGGTTCGGCCGGATACAGGCCGGTCCTCCAAGACGCGCAGGAACGCATCCACAACCTTGGGATCCAGCTGTGAGCCTGCTGCCGCCCGTATGCGATCACAGGCCTCTTCTATCGGCATGCGTGCTCGATAGGGGCGGTCTGTAGCCATCGCGTGAAAGCTGTCGCAGACAAAGACAATGCGGGACTCGATGGGCACATCGTCGCCGGCCAGCCCGTCCGGATAACCCATGCCGTCGTAACGCTCATGACAGTGCTTGACGATGACGCACACTGTACGGAGACGCTCGACGGGGCTGAGTATCTTCTCGCCAATGGCAGGATGCTGGTGGACGATGAGCCGCTCGGATTCTGAGAGCGGGCCGGGCTTTGACAGGATGGCGGAGGGCACTCCGATCTTTCCGATGTCGTGGAAAAGGGCCCCCAACTGGAGATCCTTCATCGCCCGATCGCCAAGTCCCAACTCTTTCCCGACGTCTAGAGCCATGTTCGCGATCCACCGGGCGTGTGAGGATGTATAGGTATCTTTCGCCTCGAGAGCGTTGGCCAGCGCATCGACCATGGACCCAAAAGAGTTCTCAATTTCCTGCAACCCCAATTCCTTGGCTATTGCAGTCTGAGCTTGATAAACCATGCTCGCCATCAGGCGAAGCCTTTTTTCGGTGAACTGGAAACCCTTGTTGTTGGGCGCGACTGCTGTCACAAACCCCAGCCGCCCTTGTTCCAGCTTCAGGGGCGCGATTGCGACGAGGCAATCGGCCGGGAACTGTCCAGGCGTCCCAAGCTTTGCGTACTCCGATGAAGGAAGAACGTAAGGTCCGTCGTCGAGAACGAGCCTCTGCAGGAAGTCACGGCCGACCCGGGTGCCGGGAACCAGCTCACCGGTCGCGTATCCTCGCACCGCTCGAACAATAGCTCCCCCCGACCTCTGATCCTCGAGCCACAGTGATGTCTTCGGGCATTCGAGTATCCCTGCTGTGTGCTCCACGATGTGACCGAAAGCATCATCGAGCGATTCGCTCGTGGTCATGTCAAAGCTGAAGCGGACCAGAGCATTAGCCTTTTCGGCGCTCGCACTTTGCTGTTGATGAAGATGCAATTTCTCAATCGCCAAAGAGGCCTGCTGCGCGACGCCTGCAAGTAAACGAAGCCGTTCCTGGCTGAAATGCCAGCCGGGGGCCCCCGGATGCCTCACCATCAACCAGCCTGCCAGCGGTTGAGAAGGCAACTTCAGCGCCGCAACGACACCTGGCGCGGCCGGCGCGCCGGGCCCCGCGCCCGGTGGCCAGTCGGTGATCCTTATGGGTCCCGGCGTCCCGGCGGATGCTTGGGAGGACGGCAGGTCCGAGATCACGTTGGATTCCTGGCCTTCGAACACTCGCAGAGCGGTTGCTCTGTCTAACCGCACGTTCATTTCTGCCTTGGACCCAGGAACGCCCTCGTAACCGAAATGAGCCGTCATGTGGTAATCACATGTGTTCTCGTCCAGCAGCCATAACGAGCTCTGCTTGGCCCCGAGGAGGTCTGCCGCCATGCGGACCGCATTCCCACCGATGACGTCGAGAGACGGCGCCACAAGCATCGATTGGGCGAACTCGAGTAATGCCTTGGCGTGGCCGGCTTCGCGCCGTTGCATCTCGTACAACTGAGCGTTTTCGATCGCGACGGAAGCATGCCCGGCAAGAATCTCGAGCAGCCGGACATCGTCGTCGTCGAGTGCTCCGATACGGAGCTTAGTCACAACAATTACGCCGACAACGCGAGGGCCGTAGCGCAACGGCACCGCTATTACCGATTGAGGCAGTCGGTCGGTCTCGGCCACAGGGGATGCATACTCACATTCTTGAGAATTCGGAATCAGGAGCGGTCTGGCATTCAAGGTCGCGTACCCCGTGATGCCTTCTCCGACCCTGTGGGTGAGAACCGCGAGGCTTTCATCCTCGGACAAATGGTTGGCCGCTACCGCGATGCACTCGTCGCCCTCGACGACATAGACCCTGCAGACGTCGTAATCGATGAAGGTGCGAAGCTCGTTGACGATAGTGATGCCAATCTGATGCACATCGTTCAAACGATTCAGCTTGCCTGCAAGGCTTTGAAGCATCTTCATGTGGGCCAGCGACCGAACATCCCGGTCCTTGTGCTCAGCCCCGCGGGGCCGTTGGGAGTTTCCCTCTCCGAACACAATGGCCCGGTTCTTGCCGTCGGCTTTGGCAACCATCATCGCGGTTTCGGCAAACGCTACGAGCTCTCTGGGGTGGGCTGCCGCCTCAGGCCCCTGAGCTATGCCGATCGAGAGGGTGATTCGATCCGCCGGACCGAAAGGCCGCTCGGCAAGCTCTTGGGTGAGACGCGAGGCCAGGCCGAGGGCATCACCGACTTCACAAGAGGGCATGATCACGGCGAACTCCTCGCCGCCGATGCGGCATACGACATCAGAGCCCCTTACCGCAGCGGCCAATATGCCGGCCAGGGTGACAAGAATCTGGTCACCAACTGAGTGCCCGTGGATGTCATTCACGGCCTTGAAGTCATCTATGTCGAGCATCAGGACCACCAACGAATCCCGTGCCCTGGTGGCCCGGGACAGCTCCGATCGCACCCTTTCGTGGAAGAACCGATGGTTGTAGAGGCCGGTGAGTGAATCGGTCTGAGCCTGGTGTTCGAGAGCGGCTCGAACCTGGGCATTGTCGAGAGCCAGAGCAGCGGCATCACCGAAGCGCTTCGCCAATTCGAACTCGTCGATGGAGAAGACATTGCCGGCGCCTATGCGATATATATTCAGCGCGCCCTTCACCGAGCTCCTCGTGATCAGCGGAACCGTAATGCATGCTTCGTGATCGTCCTGAGGGGTGCCCGGGATCGGAATGGCTCGGGGGTCATTGGTGGAGTCGTTGACCAAGGCCGCCTCGCCATGCTCAACCGCCCATCCCGTAATGCCCTCGCCGAAGGGGATCCCGGTCTCCTTCAGGATGTGCTCGAGGTGGGGGTCGCGCGCCGTCAAAGCATTGAGGGCTCGCGTTCTCTCATCGGCTTCGTAGATGATGAGTGTGTCGTGGGGGATGAGCTCGGCCAGGGTGTCGGCTATGCGCTCTAGTACAAGATCGACCCGTTGTTCGGACAACACGTCGTGAAACACATCGGCCAAGCGACGGTAGGACTCGACGGTGGGCCCCATGGACCTTTCCGGGGGGGTGACTTCGCCGGGGGCAGAAGGCGCGGCTGCGACGGTCTGCTCGAGCTTCTCGGCCCTCAAAAGTCTCACCCCATAATTGTCCACTCTCTCCTCCCTTGGAATCGGCAAAGAAGGGCTCGAACTTGAGCCCGCTGCCCCACAGAACGAGACCGGCGGAAGCCTAATGGGACGCTTGGTTCGAGTCCGCTTACCCTGCCTTGACGCAGACCAACCCCGTTATCTTCACGACATTCCATAGGTCTTGTGAATTGCGAACTCGTAGATCAGGCGCTCCTCGGCCGCCATAGCCCGCCTGTATTCGTCCAGATCCTCCGGCTCGCCCGCAAGTGCTCGGTAGAGGGCGAGGTTCTGATCCACGGCCTCGGGACCGTCCAGAAGGGTCACGGTGGTCTCCAAACCCAGCCACGCCCACCCGTTGTCTTTGGCCAGGACGCAAAGGGTCGCCCTCGGATCTCTCCTGACATGGGCTGTCCGCACTCTCTTTCGGGTGCCGGAGCTCCACAACCTCCCCTCGACGAGGCCGACTCCGACCCGCGCAACATGAGGTGTACCGTCCCTCTTCAGGGTTGTCATGATGGCCGCGTGATTGTCCTCGAGAAACATTCGTACCGAGTCGTCCACCTCTTGTCCCTCCTCTAGGGTTCTGCTGTGGCGGATGCCGAGAGACTCTAGCCAAGGGAGGTTCCAACGTGCCAATCACTGTGACTGAGGAGGCGGTGCAGGTCCTCAGACGCTCGCTCGAGCTGGGAGGGATAGACCCGCTCGCCGGAGGGGTGCGGCTGCGAGGTGCCCACGGGTTGGGTGGCGGCATGGACATCCAGGTCGAGCTCGCCGACGGGCCCCTCGAGGGTGAGACCGTGGTCCAAGAAGGGGGAATCCGGCTCTTTGTCGACCCGGCGATCGAGCGAATGATGCCCAACCCGGTGGTCGCCGTCGAGCCGCAGCACGAAATCGTCGTCGTACGGCCGGAATCACCGCCAAGTGGGTGACCCGACAGTCGGTCCCCCGACACCCGCTCGGCCGGTTCAGCGGACGTGCGCCAGCGCCGAGGCGTAGGTGCCGAGCAGCCGGGTGAAGGTGGCGTGCTCACTCAGCTCCGAAAGCGCCTCCAGCATCGCAGGAGCGTCCGCAGGCGCCTCCACGTCGGCGTAGAGCACGTACTCCCAGGGACGTCCGGCGCGAGGACGTGACTCGAGCTTGCGCAGGCTGAGGTGGCGCTCGGCAAATGCGCCGAGACAGCGATAGAGCGAGCCGGCGACGTGTCCCACACCGAACACAAGAGACGATTTGTTGGGCTCGCTCAGCGGGTCGATATGGCGGGAGAGTGCGCCGAAGCGAGTGTAGTTGTCCGGATAGGTCTGGATCCGCTCCTGGAGGACCGTCAAACCGTAGAGCTCCGCCGCACGCGCGGAGGCGATCGCGCCGGTGAACTCCAGCTTCTCGTCCGCGATCCGCTTTCCCGCGCCGGCCGTGTCGTATTCGGCGCGTATCCTGACATCGAGGGCATTCAAGAACTCCTCGCACTGGGCGATCGCCTGTGGGTGCGAGATAACCTCTGACAGATCGTCGATAGCGGTGCCGGGCAATGCGATCAGACAATGGTCGACCCGCACGACGGTTTCGCCCACGAGGTGGAGCCCATGCCGGAGGAAAAGGTCGTAGGTCTCATTGATGCTCCCCGCCTGCGAGTTGTCGATGGGGACGAGCCCGAAATCTACCCGGCCGACCTCGACAGCTTCGAACACCTTGCGGATGGACGACAGCGGGCGCAGCTCGGCACCGGGCCACAGCGACTGTGCCCCCTCCTCCGAGTACGCTCCGGGCTCGCCCTGATAGCCGACCAGCGGTTGATCCATCAGCCAAGCCTAGGCTGAACGTTGCTTTTGCGAACGCGCGTGCATGATGCCCATCACGAGCGTCGAGCACAAAGCCTCGAAGGACGCGTCGACCACATTGCCCCCCACGCAGCCGGCATCCCAGCGCCGCTTCCCGTCGGATGCTTGAATCAAAACGCGAACCTGGGCCCCGGTTCCCCGGCCGGCGTCGACGACTGAAACCTGGTAATCAGAAAGGCGAACTTCTTCGAGCTCGGGAAACGAAGACTCGAGGCACTCTCTGAGGGCGAGATCGAGGGCATGCACCGGCCCGATGCCCATCGCCGAGCGGCGGACGCAATTGTTTCCTATGCGCACTTCGACCATCGCCTGAACGCGGGTCGCCTTGGCATGCGTTCTCTCGCTGACAACCTTGTAGCTGCAGACGTCGAAATAGGGGCTCTTTGTCATCATGTGGTAGCAGGCTCCTGACTGAGTGCGTCGAGCAACATGTGTGCCGCGGCGATTGCGGCGCGCGGATCTGCGATCCCCCGGCCCGCGATGTCGGGGGCGGTGCCGTGGACGGGTTCGAAGAGGCCCATGCATTGCGTGGGCCTCGTCGTGGGGTCGGGGTGGAGGTTCGCGCTGGCGGCCCGGCCGAGCCCTCCTCCGATACCTGCGGCCAGGTCCGAGAGCAGGTCACCAAAGAGGTTGTCGGTAACGATGACGTCGAATCTGTCCGGCTTGGTGACGAGGTGGTAGGCGGCAGCGTCTGCATGCTCGTAGCCGACCGGAACCCCGGGCCAGTCGGCCGCCACCTCATCGGTGATCTCACGCCACAGAGCACCTGCGTGGACAAGGACATTGGTCTTGTGCACGAGGGTCAGACGCTCGGAGCGCGCTTGAGCAATCTCGAACGCATATCGGACGCATCGCTCGACACCGCGCCTCGTGTTGAGGTTCACTTCGATGGCGCGATCGCCGTCTCGTTCCCCTTCACCTGAATAGGGGCCTTCGGTGTTCTCCCGGACGAAAATCAGTCCCAGCTCGGGAAAAGGTCTAAGGTTCACGTACAGATCGAGCTCTTGTCGGAGCCTGATCACGATCCCCCGCTCAAGGATGCCATCGGGCACCCGCGGGTCGCCGACGGCCCCCATCAGAAGCGCATCTGACTCCGAGATGACCTTCATGTCGGCTTCGGACAACAGCTCGCCGGTGGCAAGGTAGCGCCTCGCGCCCGCGTCGATCATCACCACATCGTGGTCTTCACCGAGCACGGGAAGGGCCGCGTCGATCACCTCGGGCCCTATCCCGTCACCCGGGAGAACGGCGATGCGGCGCCTCATGGGGAGGATGGGGAGGAAGCGGCGGGGGGAGGCGGGGCCGAGGGCGGCGCGGATCCGGTAGAGGACGTGATACGGAGGAGCCGGTTTGCCGCCGAGAGGTAGGCCCTCGCCGAAGCCTCGACCACGTCGGTCGAGACGCCCCTGCCGGTGGCCCGCCGCTCGGGCCGTTCGCGTTCACCTCCTTGCGTTGCCAGGACGATGGTTACATCGCCCAAAGCGTCGATCCCCCCCGTCACGCTCGAAACGGTAAAGGATTCGAGGCGCGCGTCGATTCCGGCGGCGCGTGCGATTGCCCCACAGGCGGCGTCGATCATCCCGTCTCCGATCGCCGACTCGTCGATTACCTCGTCGCCTCGCCGCAAGCGAACCGTCGCGGTGGGCGAAAGATGGGTGCCCCCTGCTACCTGAATAGAAACGAGCTCGAAAGCGTCCTCATCAGACGCCAGCTCGTCTACCACTATCGCTTCGAGGTCGACATCGGTGATGCGGATCTTGCGATCGGCCATCGCCTTGAAGCGCGCGAATGCTCTAGCCATCTCTTCCTTGTCTAAGGAAAGTCCGAGGTCCTCGAGCGCCTGGACGAAGGCGTGTCTCCCCGAGTGCTTCCCCAGGACGATGCGCGTTCCTTCGAGCCCGACGTCGACCGGGTCCATGATCTCGTACGTGGTCCGATCCATCATGACGCCGTGTTGGTGAATGCCTGCCTCGTGGGCGAACGCATTCGCGCCGACTATGGCCTTGTTGGGCGGAACCGGATAGCCCGTCAACATAGATACAAGACGGGAGGTGCGGGCTATCTCTTTGGTCGCGATAGCTGTGTCGCTTCGGCTCGCCGACCTCCTGGTACGAAGGGTCATCACGATCTCTTCCAGCGAGCAGTTGCCTGCACGTTCCCCGATCCCGTTGACCGCGACCTCGACCTGGCGCGCCCCGGCCGATATCCCAGCCAGGGCGTTGGCAACCGCAAGCCCTAGATCGTCATGTGTATGGACACTCCACGTCACATCTCGGCCCACTTCGGACCGAAGATAAGAAAGGAGCGCAGCGAATTCCTCGGGCAAAGCGTAGCCGACTGTGTCGGGCAGATTAAGTGTCGTGGCGCCTGCACTTGCCGCTACGCCGAACACCTGGACGAGGAACTCGGGATCTGAACGGGTGGCGTCCTCACACGAGAACTCGACATCATCGACGTGTCTGCGGGCCCTCTCGCAGCTCTCCTTCACAGCCGTGAGGACCTGGACGGGAGTTAGCTTGAGCTTCGCTTTCATGTGGATCTCACTCGTGGCGATAAAGGTATGGATGCGCGGGCGAGACGCCACCGCGAGCGCCTCGGCCGCGCGATCGATGTCACGTGGATCGCACCGTGCGAGCCCGGCGACCACCGGGCCTGTGACAACCTTCGCTATCGCCTGCACCGCCTCGGTCTCCCCCTGGGAGGCAATCGGAAAGCCGGCCTCGATGACGTCGACACCCAGTCGGGCGAGCTGCTCCGCAATCTCGACCTTCTCCCTTAGGTTCAACGAGATACCGGGCGACTGCTCGCCGTCTCTCAAAGTCGTGTCGAAGATTCTTACCGGGGTGTCCGCGACTGCGGCACCTACATCACTCTCTCCACTCGCTACAGCCACGACATCATCCCCCTCAAGCGGGCTCCGACCTCTTCGATCGGATGCTCGGCCTGTCTGCGACGGCGTGCATCCAGAACCGGGGTTCCTGCCTTGTTTTCGAGAACCCACTCGCGTGCGAAGCTGCCCGAGCGAATGTCATCGAGAATCTTCTGCATTGCTACTTCAACATCCGCGCCTATGACCCTCTCGCCTCGAGTGAGGTCCCCGTATTCAGCTGTGTCCGAAATCGCGCTGCGCATCCCACTGAAGCCCCCTTCGTACAGGAGGTCGACAATCAGCTTGAGCTCGTGGAGACATTCGAAGTAGGCGATCTCCGGTTGGTAACCAGCCTTGACCAGCGTCTCGAACCCCGCCTGGACCAAACGTGAGGCGCCTCCGCACAAAACAGCCTGCTCGCCGAACAAATCGGTTTCGGTTTCCTCGGCAAACGTCGTCTCGAGCACACCTGCGCGAGTGGCCCCGATCCCGTTCGCATATGCAAGGCCCAACTGGCGGGCTGAACCGGTAGCGTCCTGATAGATCGCCAGCAGGGCCGGAACGCCGCTCCCCTGCTCGTAGGTGCGGCGCACGAGCGGGCCCGGGCCCTTAGGCGCCACCATCACCACATCGGCCTCCACCGGCGGCCGGACCTGTCCGAAATGCACACTGAATCCGTGCGCAAACATCAGTGCGCTGCCTGGCTTCGAATTGGGCTCGACGTACTCCTTGTAGACCGAGGCTTGGTGCTGATCGGGCACGAGCATAACGACCACATCGGCCGACGAACACGCTTCTCCGACGGCGGCGACGCGAACGCCGTCAGCCTCCACGGCTCCCCAGGTAGGCGAATCCTTCCGCAGTCCAACGGTGACATCCACACCTGAATCCTGCAGGTTCAACGCATGAGCCCGGCCTTGGGAGCCGTACCCGAGTACCGCCACGGCTTTGCCGGACAGAGGCTCCAACGGGGAATCTGCGTCGTAGTACACCTTCGGTGCCATAGCTACCTCCTGTTAGTTGGCGGCGAAGTTCGGGACGGATACGGGACGCAACGCCGGTGCCTTGAGGCTCCCCGACCCTCGGCCCAGGGCCACTCGGCCCGTTCTTGCCATTTCGACGACACCATAAGGCTCCAAGAGCTTCTCCAAGCTGGCGACCTTCTCGGGAGTGCCGGTCGCTTCGACGACGAGAGCGGTTGCATCAACGTCGATTACTTTGCAATGAAATATCTCCGCTATCTCGAGTACCTCGGCGCGCCGGCCGGCCCCTACGCCGACCTTGATAAGCGCGAGCTCGCGTTCGACTGCACCATCGTGAGGAAGTTCGACGATGCGAAGGACGTGTATGAGCTTATGCATCTGCTTGCTGATCTGCTCGAGAGACTTGCCATCAACCGGCACGACTATCGTCATGCGCGAAATGGATGGATCATCGGTGGGCCCAACCGCCAGTGACTCGATGTTGAAACCCCGCCTCGAAAACATGCTGGAGATTCGGGCGAGCACGCCCGGTTCGTTCGCGACCAGCACCGACAAGGTGTGCGTAGAAGGGTTCATGCGCTTGGCACGAACTCGGGTTGGTCCAGCGGAGCCGGCACCGGATGATCAAGCGTCGACCTTTTCGAGCCGGGGGTAACCCCCGGCGCCACGATGATGTCGTCATTTGAAGCTCCAGCCGGAACCATCGGGAAACACATTTCATCCGGGTCCACTACGAAGTCGATAACGCACGGACGGTCGTCGATTCCGAGTGCCTTGTCGATTACAGCATCCACCTCATCGGTCGAAGTGGCACGCAGACCTATTGCTCCACAGGACTCTGCGAGCTTTACGAAATCCGGTATCTCGGGGTGGAAGTGGACATTCGAGTAGCGTTCATCGTAAAAGAGCTCCTGCCACTGGCGGACCATCCCCAGAGACTGATTATTCAGGATCGCTACAACGAACGGAATCCGCTCCACGGCCGCTGTGACCAACTCTTGCGCCGTCATCTGAAAGCACCCGTCACCGTCGATCGCGACGACCGGATCGTGAGGGCGCCCCACCTTTGCACCCAGAGCGGCTGGAACGGCGAAGCCCATCGTTCCGGCGCCTCCAGATGTAGCCCATGAATTCGGTTTATTGAAGCGCATCAACTGAGAGGCCCACATCTGATGCTGCCCGACACCGGTTACGACGATGCCGTCGCCGCCCAAGGCTGCGTCCATGCGTTTGACGACATGCTGGGGTTTCAGCCGGCCGTCCTCCTGCTCGTACGTGAATGGATACTGCTCGTGCCATCCCTGGACCTGGGCGACCCAGCGAGAGTGATCTGCCGGTGTGGCTTCGGCGAGCGCATGCGTCAGCTGGACTATGACCGGCTTTGACTCCCCGACGATCGGCACGTCGACCGCGCGGTTCTTGCCTATCTCCGCCGGGTCGATGTCTGCGTGGATGATCTTCGCGCCCGGCGCAAAAGTCGCCAGCTGCCCGGTCACGCGATCATCGAAGCGCACACCAAGCGCCACCAACAGGTCGGAGCGCTGCAATGCCGTCACCGCCGCATACCCCCCGTGCATTCCCGGCATTCCCATGTGCAAGGGATGCTCGTCGGGGAAGGCGCCGCGAGCCATCAGAGTGGTCACGACAGGCGCCCCAACGGTTTCCACGAGGGTTCTCAGCTCCGCTGCAGCGCGCCCCTTGAGCACGCCGCCACCGACGTAGAAGACAGGGCGTTCGGCGCGCCCGATGAGCTCTGCCGCCGCTCTGATCTGCCGGAGGTGCGGTTCGGTGTTCGGGCGGTAGCCGGGGATCGTCACGGTGGAAGGCCAGGAAAAACCCGTTTCGGACGTAAGAACATCCTTTGGAACGTCGATGAGCACCGGGCCCGGCCTGCCGGTCGAGGCTATGTGGAATGCCTCCGCGACCGCAACCGGGATCTGCTCCGGATCCATGACCTTTATCGAGTGTTTGGTGATCGGCATGGTGATCCCGATAATGTCGGCCTCCTGGAACGCATCACCACCAATGGCGGCCCGCGGCACCTGCCCGGTTATCGCCACCATGGGAATCGAGTCCATGTATGCGTCGGCGATCGGAGTCACGAGATTGGTTGCGCCGGGGCCGGACGTCGCCATGCAGACCCCCACCCGCCCGGTGACGTGAGCATAGCCTTCCGCGGCGTGCCCGGCCCCCTGCTCGTGGCGCATCAGGATGTGCCTAATCGGAGAGTCAAGGATCGGATCGTAGGCGGGCAGGATGGCGCCTCCGGGAATGCCGAAGATCACCTCGGTCCCTGCGCACTCAAGGGACTTCAGCAGTGATTGGGCTCCTGTGACCATCATGGGCGCGGCCTCCTTATGCGGACACGGACGCGCTTCACGACGCCCTCGCTTGGCTCCGGGCACCGTCGGATTCACGGCTCACCTCATAGGAGTAGCGAGCCAGTTGATAGGCCGAGCGAACGAATGCCTCTTCTGAGGAATCTGGCCGCTCAACAGACATCTCGGCTCCGTCCACCGCACCCGTCAGAAAAGCATCCTCGGACTCGAAATAGCGCTGGAACCATTCCCTCCGGCCGGGATCGGGGATATCCAGAGCCACTTCTCCGGGACCGCACCATTCCGCAGTCCCGAGCCAATCTCCGCTTCTGATCTCGAGTTTCATTCCCTCTGCCTCCTTGTTCCAACTGTGTGCCGGGTTCCCGTCACATTCGGCCAACAAAAAAACCCCCCGTATGCCACGGAGGGTTAGCGCACACCGATCGGCCCCTGGGGGTCGATTCGATGCACGCTAGGTAATAAGTACGAGGTTGAGCAGGAAGAGGCGCCCCTTTGCTCTCGTGTCGCTTCTCCTGGAACTGGTCATCGGGTCCCGTCTCGGTCGCAATGGCAGGTTGTCAACGGCCCCGGCGACATTGCCAGAGGCACGGTGGCGCAAGTATAGGGATGGATCGGCCCCTGTCAATCGACCACGCGAAAAGGCGGGCACCCATTGTGGGTACCCGCCCTCGAATCGCTAAGTGGTCAAGCGAGCGGCCTCCAAGCGTTCTTACTTGGGGATCTCGCAGTTTGCGGTGACTGGGCCGTTAATGCACTCGTCTATGCCTTCGCCTCCGCCCAGGAAATCCCTCTGGGGGCCGCCGTCCAGGAAGTCGTTCCCGTCGCCGCCGCGGATGTCGTCCTCGCCCTCACCACCGCGGAGCTCGTCGTTGCCCAACTCGCCGGTGATGAGATCGGCCCCCGAGCCGCCGTTGGCCCGGTCGTCTCCGGACTGTCCCTCTATGTCATCATTCCCGCGACCACCCTTGAGCACGTCCGTGGAAGTGCCTATTCCGCCGATGACGGTATCCGGACCGGGGCCTCCGTACAGGAAATCGAGCCCTTTCTGGCCGCTAACGATGTCCGCCTTCGGGCCCCCGAAGAGATGGTCGCGGCCGTTGATCCCCGAAAGCCGGTCCTTGCCCTTGCCGCCCTTAATGGTGTCGTCGCCCTGGGAACCTCTCATGATGTCCCTGCCACGACCACCCTTGATGCGGTCGGCGCCTCTGTCTCCGACCACGGTGTCGTTGCCGCCATTGCCGCAGATCCGGTCGTTGCCGCCGCGCCCGACGATTCGGTCGTTGCCGCCGCGCCCGACGATCACATCGGGGCCGGCGGTCCCCTCGATTTCGTTGCTGCCACTGGTGCCGGAGATCGTGGCCATCTTGCCCAGGCACTTCTTTTTGCCCGCGGCCTGCGCCCCCGTCAGGCCCACGATCATGGCCCCTGTCATCGCCATGACCGCCATGACCGCCAAACCGGTCTTTCGAAATCCCCTCATTGCGCTACCTCCCTCTCCATCGATCCTTCACTGCCCATCCAGGTCAAAGACTATATTCCCAATTCCTGGGAGTCAAAACCCCCCTCTGCTCTGCTTAGAGGGACTTCCCCTCTAGAACGACCTTCGACCTGCGATAGTTGCTGTCCGCACTCCATCGAGGCGGCTAGAGTCCCATCGGAGGGCACTTACGCTCCCTTTAGTACGAAAATCACAAGAGAACGGGGAAGAACCACCATGCGCAGAGTCGCCACTGGATTAGTCGTCTTGATGCTGCTTCTGGCGGCCTGCGCCGAGGAAGAGGCCCCCACTGGAGGAGGAGGTTCAGCGGCAGGGTGTGACACATCCAGTCCCCCCCTCGTAGAGGATGGCGTCCTGACCGTTGCCACCGACCGGCCGGCTTTTCCACCCTGGTTCGAGGGCAATCCGAAGCGGTACAGCGGGTACGAGGGCGATCTCGCCACAAAGATCGCAAAGGGACTCGGCGTGCCGATCAAATGGGTCGTCGAGCCCTTCAACAAGGCGTTCGCGCCGGGCGACAAAGAGTTCGACTTCGACATCAATCAGATATCGATCACCCCCGAACGGAAGCAGGCAGTTGACTTCTCCGATGGGTACTTCGACAACAACCAGGGTCTGCTTGCGGCCAAGGACAGTGCTATCACCGATGCGGACAGTGTCGACGACCTCAAGGATGCGCAGTTGGGCACCCAGGTCGGCACCACGAGCTTCGGTTTCATCAACTCGGTCATCCAGCCGGCGAACGAGCCGAAGATCTTCGACACCACCAATGACGTCAAGTCCGCACTCGAAAGCGGGCAGCTTGATGGGCTGGTCACCGATGTGGTGACAACCGTTTACCTCCGAGACTTCGAGATTCCAGGCTCAGTGGTGGTTGGCCAGTACCCGACCAACGAGCAGTTCGGAATGGTGTTCGAGAAAGGAAGTCCGCTCGTCGATTGCGTCAACCAGGTGCTTTCGGATCTCAAGAAGGATGGAGCGCTGCAGGAGTTGCAGGACAAGTGGCTGCAAGATTATCTGGGCGTCCCCATCCTGAAGGACTAAGAAGTCCTTTTCTCTTGTCGCAAGAACCGGCAAGCGATGGCGTCATGGTCACAACTCGGTGACAACGGGCGCTCCACAGGGCGGGATCGATCCCCTCGGCCCACCTGGAGCTCCTCCGCCGTCCGGGCGTGGCTCTCGTATGCTCGGTCGACGGGCAGTACTCGTCTCGAGCGCCAGCACGATCGTCTTCTTCCTTGTGCTTTTTGCGGCGATCGCGCTTGCCCCGGGGGCTTCGATCGTGCAAGAGCGATTCCTGGACCCCATCCATCTCAAGCAGGCTTTCCTCGGTACACAGACATCCCCCTCGGTGTTCGAAGCCTTGCTCTTGAACGTGAAGATGTTCATGATCGCCGAGGCATTCATACTCGTGCTAGCACTCATAATTGCAATCGTGCGCGGCATCCCGGGCCCGGTCTTCTTTCCCTTCCGAGCGGTTGCGGTCGGCTACACCGATCTATTCCGGGGCGTGCCGTTGATACTTGTCCTGTATATGCTCGGATTCGGAGTGCCTGGCTTGGGTTTGCGCTTCTTCTCCAGCCGATCCGACATCACCTACGGCATAGCGTCGCTGGTGCTCGTGTACTCGGCCTATGTCGCCGAGGTGTACAGGGCAGGGATCGATTCCATCCACGAGAGCCAGGTTGCGGCCGCGCGCTCTCTTGGATTGTCACGCTGGCAATCGCTTCGTTTTGTGGTCCTTCCTCAGGCCATACGCCGGGTCATTCCGCCGCTGTTGAACGACTTCATCGGTTTACAGAAAGACACAGCCCTCGTCTCGGTTCTGGGGTCGGTGGAGGCGGCGCGTGCCGCGCAGATCTATGCGGCTGAGCAATTCAACTACTCGAGTTATGTCATCGCTGCCGCACTATTCGTGCTCCTGACGATTCCACTTGCACGGTTCACCGATCAGCTGATCGCCCGGGACCGGCGCAGGCGGGCAGCAGGAGCCACCGTATGACGGCGCATCCACCCTGTCCGGCGTCGCCCGAGGAGCCGGCCCTGCGGGTCGAGAACGTCCATAAGTCATTCGGCGCCAACCGAGTGCTCAACGGCATAAGCGTTCAGGTGGCCCCGCTCGAGGTCATATGCCTCATCGGGGCATCCGGCTCTGGTAAGTCAACTTTGCTCAAGTGCATAAACCTGCTCGAACCGGTCGATTCCGGAAGAATCTTCGTCGAGAAACAGGACATCACCGCCCCCGGTGTCGACGTCAACCATGTAAGACGGCGCATCGGAATTGTATTTCAGGCCTTCAACCTGTTTCCTCATATGACGGTTCTCCAGAACATCACCTTGGGCCCGCGACGCGCTCTGCAGATCCCCCCGTCCGAAACGGCGGCGCAGGCGACGGAGCTTCTCGAGCGGATCGGACTCAGTGACAAGAAAGATGAGTATCCGGACCGGCTCTCGGGAGGGCAGCAACAGCGGGTCGCGATCGTGCGTGCGCTTGCGATGAACCCCGAAATCATGCTCCTGGATGAGATCACGAGCGCACTCGATCCCGAGCTCGTTGCGGAGGTACTTGGCTTGGTAAAAGAGCTCGCCCTCGGCGGCATGACGATGGTGATCGCGACTCACGAGATGGGTTTCGCCCGCGATACCGCCGACCGGGTGTGCTTCCTCGACGAGGGCCTGATCATCGAGGAAGGCAGACCGGAAGAGATGTTCACAACCCCGCAGCAACCGCGCACCCAGCAGTTCTTGCAGCGAATCATCGCGGCGGGCAGACTCTAAGGCAGCCGCCGCGAGCGAGGTAGTTGAGCGAGCACTGTCTGTCAGCTACTTGTCATCCCCATTTGACGCCATGCGATCCGCTTGCATCCTGGCCAGACCGTGGACCTGGCGGCGTGTAGCCGGATACAACTCCCTGTAGGTGGCGTAGAGCTCGTCGTATACATCTCGATGCTCCGATTTCGGTTCCACCCTGTGGACGACTGAGTTCCACTGATCCCCCGGTTCAGAGCTTCCGGTTGCTATGGCCGCGAAGAACGCGTCACCATAGCTGGCGCCGATACCCACTTCGGGCAGGTCCTGCGGCTTATCGATAACGTTCGAGACCACCTCGGTCCACAGACCTCCCTTGGTGCCACCTCCCACGGCCACAATGCGCCGGCCGGTCCCGCCCGCTTCGCTCATGACCTCGAGAATGTGCCGCACTCCGTACGCAGTGCCCTCCAGAAGGGCCCGATAGAGATGGCCGCGCGTATGGTCGAGATTCAAACCGCATATGACGCCTCGGGCCTCCGTATCGAACAACGGTGCTCGCTCACCTGCAAAGTACGGAAGAACCACAAGTCCGTTCGAGCCGGAAGGGGTCTGTGTGGCTTCCTTGACCAACGTCTCGTAAGGAAGGCCGCCGGCCATCTCTTTGAACCAGGTCGTAAGGGCCCCCGAAGCGGCCATACCGCCGGCCAGGTTGCGAGTACCCGGGAACAAACTTGCCGTCGACCACAGGCGGTCGTCGGGGCGAGCTTGGCTCAAGACCTCGACAAGGAACATCGTCGTCCCATACATCAACATCATGTCTCCGGGATTGCGCACCCCGACACTTGCGGCCTCTGCCCACGTATCGATCGTCCCTGCCGCGACGGGCGTGCCGGCAGCCAATCCGGTAGCTTCCGCGGCTGAATGGGACACCGATCCGGCTACTTCTGCCGGCCACAGGAGCCGTGGCAGCCTCAATCCAGGGGCTATCTCGGCAGCCCAGTCCTCGATCCACGCGTTCGCGGCCAGCTCATAGAGCGGATCACTCTGGCTCGCCGAATGATGGTCGAGGACATACTCGCCGGTGAGCTTGTGGACCAGCCACGAGCTAGCCATGAATACACGGGCGGTCTCTTCCCATACCTCGGGCTCGTTGGCGCGCAGCCAGGCTAGCTTGGGCCCGACGGCCTGACTCGTCAGCGGCGAACCACAGCGGGCAAGTATCTCGTCTGGGCCCAGGCGTGCGGTCAAGTCGTGGATCTCGCGCACCGCCCTGGTGTCGACTCCATAGAGTATCGCCGGGCGAAGGGGGTTGCCGTTGGCATCGGCCACAAGAACGCATGGCCCGAGCCCACTGCAACAAACGCCTGCAACTTCATCATCCGCCAGGGGCACCAGCTCATGGCAAAGGGCGCAAAAATCCTCCCACCAGACACCGTCTGCATCCTGCTCGACCCATCCGGGGTGCGGACGCTCTACGCCATGAGGGCGCACCGCCGTGGCGAACACGGAGCCATCGGGCCGTGCCAGCGTTCCCTTGGATGCCGAGGTTCCGATGTCAACCCCTAGGAACAACCCGTTCATGCCACCCGTCCAGGGCCCTTGGCCCATCCGACGAGCCGCGCTGACAGCGACCTCATCACAACCCCCTTCGGCATCCAGCCGCGAGATTACAGGGTCCTTACTCTGGGGAGGGGTAGCTAAGAGACCGATCGCGGCCCGGTGATGAAACCACGGCCGGCCTTCCACTCAAATAGCGCTCCTGGTGCGTTCAACGCAGAAGCGACGCTGCAAGTTCGGTAGTCTGCGGCCGTGACCGATCCCTACCAACGAGATTCTGACCCGGCCAAGCGGATCAGCTCAGCCCTCACCGACGGGCCCGACCGGGCGCCGGCCCGCGCCATGCTCAAAGCGGTCGGCTTCACCGACAAGGACCTCGCCAAGCCGGTCATCGGCGTGGCGACGACGTGGATCGAAACGATGCCGTGCAACTTCAATCAGCGCAATCTCGCCTCACAGGTCAAAGGCGGCATTCGGTCCTCCGGCGGCACGCCTATGGAATTCA
>JALZIC010000087.1 GCA_030860455.1 Actinomycetota bacterium | reverse complement strand
CCTACGCTCCCTATTCGAACTTCCGTGTCGGTGCGGCCGCTTTCGTCGACGACGGGCGGATCGTCACCGGCTGCAACGTGGAGAACGCGTCCTACGGGTTGAGCCTGTGCGCCGAATGCGGCTTGGTCTCGAACCTGTTTGTGTCCGGAGGAGGTCGTCTGGTGGCCGTCTGTTGCGTCGACGCTGAAGGCGCTCCGCTGATGCCATGCGGGCGTTGCCGTCAGCTGCTCCTGGAGGTGGGTGGCCCAGGGCTACTGGTCGACTCTGCCGCCGGGCCCCGGACTCTGGCGACGCTGCTTCCCGACGCTTTCTCATCCGAGGACCTGGACGGGACGGGCTCGAGTGGGTGACAAGTGTGAATAGTTCACAGCCGTCACCCACTCGCCGGTACGGAGCGGCCTGAGGTGCACGTCGTAGACGTCATCCGCGCCAAGCGGGATGGGGCGACTCTGAGCGAGAAGCAGATCAGGTGGTTCATCGACGCGTACACGAAGGGAGACGTCGCCGACGAGCAGGCCTCGGCGTTGCTCATGGCAATCGTCTGGCGGGGTATGGCGCCGGATGAGCTTGCCACCTGGACCGACGCCATGGTTACTTCCGGGCGGCGGCTCGACCTGTCCTCGATCCAACGACCAACGGTCGACAAACATTCAACCGGGGGGGTTGGCGACAAGGTCTCGCTGATTCTTGCTCCTTTGGTTGCGGCCTGTGGGCTCGCCGATCCGATGTTGTCGGGGCGGGGGCTGGGCCACACCGGCGGGACACTCGACAAGCTCGAGGCGATCGAGGGCCTGCAGGTCGACCTCGATCTCGACGACGCGATCAGAATCGTGAGGGAGGTCGGCTGTGTCATCTGCTCGACCGGGCCCGATCTCGCCCCCGCCGACCGCAAGCTCTACGCCCTGCGGGATGTGACGGGCACGGTCGAGTCGATCCCTCTCATCGCGTCCTCGATCATGTCCAAGAAGATCGCCGAGGGAACCGATGCCCTGGTGCTGGATGTGAAGGTTGGTTCGGGCGCTTTCCTTCCGGATCTCGATCAAGCAAGAGAGTTGGCTGCCACCCTCGTGGGGATAGGTGAGGCCGAAGGCCTGAAGACCTCGGCGCTGTTGACCGCAATGGACACACCACTGGGGCGGGCGGCGGGCAACGGGCTCGAGGTGGCCGAATCGGTCGATGCGCTGCAGGGCGAGGGACCGGATGATCTCCAGGAGATTACTTTCGAGCTGGCGCGCGAGATGCTGTCGCTGACCGGAGTCGAGGCCGACCCCACCCGGGCCATCGAGAGCGGGGCCGCGCTCGAGTGCTGGCATGCGATGGTCAAGGCGCAGGGTGGAGACCCCGGTGCGCCGATCCCCGAGGCGCCGGAGCGGCGCACGGTGACGGCCGAGAGCTCTGGCTTCCTCACCCACCTGGATGCGCGCTCCGTGGGTGATGCGGCCTGGCGACTGGGTGCAGGGCGGGCGCGCAAAGAACATGCCGTCAGCCCGAGTGCGGGGGTCGTCTGCCTGGCCAAGCCAGGCGAAAGGGTCGAGGAGGGTCAGCCGATCCTCGAGCTGCACACCGAAGACCAGGCCCTCTTTGGGCACGCAATCGAAGCTCTCGCCGGAGGCATCGATATCGAGGCGGAACCGCCCGACCCCCGGCCCCTGATCCTCGATCGGATACGCGCATGATCGCGATCGCCGCTGGTTCCATGGCTCCCCCCGGGGAACGAGCGATGCCATGCGTGACCTGACACCCGCTCGGCGGGCCGTCTCTGAGGCCGCCGGGCAGAGCCATTTCCAGGCCGCAGTGGTCCTCGGGTCGGGGCTCAGCTCACTCGCGGCGTCGCTCGTCGGAGGTGAGCCGATCCCCTACTCGGGTATCCCCGGAATGCCGGTGTCGACCGTCGAAGGACACGAGGGCGCCCTCTACGCGAGCGACCTGGGAGGCGTTTCTACCCTCGCCTTCGCCGGCCGCGTCCACCTCTACGAGGGCCGGAGCGAAGCCGAGGTCACCTTCGCGGTCCGTCTGGCCGCCGACCTCGGCTGTGAGATCGTCGTCCTGACCAACGCGGCCGGGGGCATCAATCCGGAGCTTCCCGTCGGCGCGCCGAGTCTGTTGAGCGATCACCTCAACCTGACTGGAACCAACCCTCTGATCGGGCCGAACGACGATGCGGTCGGGCCGCGCTTCTTGGATCTCACGGAGGTCTACGACGCCGGGCTGCGTGCACTGGCGAGCTCGGTGGATCCGGAGCTTGGGTCCGGGGTCTACGCCGGCCTCGTCGGTCCCACCTACGAGACCCCGGCCGAGGTGCGCATGCTAAGGGCCATGGGAGCCGATCTCGTGGGGATGTCGACGGTGCTCGAGGCCATCGTGGCGCGCTACCTCGGCCTGCGCGTGCTTGGCATCTCGGTGGTCACGAACCCCGCAGCGGGCCTGGCCCCCGAGCCGTTGAGCCACGACGAGGTCGCCGCCGCCGGTCGCCGCGCCGCGGACCGCCTCGAGCGCCTGTTGCGCGGAGTGCTCGCCGAGCTCTAGGGCCCTGATGTCCGGAGACGTCGCCGTCTCCTCATGTCCTGGTGCGGTAGTGGAGGTGTGCACCTCCTCATCTGGCGCAGCCCAGTCGAAGTTGCCGTCCTCGTCCGCTACGTAGCTGTTGAGCGACGTGATCGCCGAGTAGATCAGCTTGGCCATGGTTAGCCTCCCTTTGATCGCGGGCCCCAGGGCGCCTTCGCCGGGAGGGTCCCGTGTTCCTCGACGACTGACGCTACCTAAGGGAGACCCGCCCCTAGACCCCCTTGGGGTGCCAGACGGTCTTCAGCTCCATGAAGGCGGTCGCTTCGTAGGGGCTTCGGCCGCCCTGAGCCCGAACGATCCGCTTGACGTTGCCGGCGGCAGCGCGCTCGGCATCCGCGAGCGACTCCTCCCCCACCCCAGTCACATCCAAGGCGTCGACGTCCAGATGCGATGCAACCACCGGCACCAGCTCGTCCTTATGGCCGGAGAGGAGGTTCACCACCCCGCTCGGTACGTCGGAGGTCGCAAAACACTCGGCCGCTGTTATCGCCACCAGGGGATGGGCCTGCGAGGTGATCGCCAGGACGCTGTTGCCTGCGCACAACGCCGGGGCGAGGCGTTCGACCAGTCCGGCGAGCGACGGTCGCTCGGGCGCCACCGTCCCGACAACCCCTGTGGATTCGGGGGCCGTAATATTGAAGTAAGGACCGGCTACGGGATTGAGGCCACCGGCGATGTACGCAAGCTTGTCGGTCAGCCCGGCGTACCAGACCCAAGTATCGATCGCACCGTCGACCTGCCCGGCGGGATCGTCTGCACCCTCGGCGCGCCCCACCTGTTCGATCAACTCGGCGCGCCGCGACTCCATCACCTCTGCGACCCGGTAGAGGACCTGGCCGCGGTTGTAGGCGGTCAATGCACTCCACTTGGGCCAAGCTGCTCGGGCCGCTGCAACCGCATCCCTGACATCCTTTCGTGATGCCCGCGACGCGTTCGCGAGGAAGGCGCCGTCGTGCGCCGCAACCTCGTACGAGCGCGCCGACTCGGATCGGGGAAATGCTCCACCGATGAACAGCTTGTAGGTCTTGCGTACGTCCAGTCTGTCGCCCACTATTCGGTCAACCTCACGTAAGCGGACAGGCCCTGAGGGCCGCCCTCTCGTCCAAAACCCGATTCCTTGTAGCCGCCGAAGGCGCTTGCCGGGTCGAAGCGGTTGAACGTGTTGGCCCAGACAACTCCGGCGCGCAGACGGTCGGCCATCCACAGAATGAGCGAGCCCTTCTCGGTCCAAACGCCGGCCGACAGACCATAGGGCGTGTTGTTCGCTTTCTCCACTGCCTCTTCGGGGGTGCGGAAAGTCAACACCGACAAAACCGGCCCGAAGATCTCCTCCTGGGCGATGCGATGCGACTGGGACACGCCCGTGAACACCGAAGGAGGGAACCAAAATCCACGGTCGGGCAGTTCGCACGACGCCTGATAGAGGTCCGCGCCCTCGTCCACGCCTGAGTCGACCAGGCTGTGGATCTTGTCGAGTTGCGTGCGCGAGTTGATCGCGCCGATATCTGTGTTCTTGTCGAGCGGATCACCAAGGCGCAAGGTGCCAAGCCGCCTCTTGAGCTTCGCCATCACATGCTCGAATACGGGCTCCTGCACTAGGAGCCGCGACCCGGCGCAGCAGACATGGCCCTGGTTGAAGAAGATGCCGTTCACTATTCCTTCGACCGCTTGATCGAGGGCCGCATTCGCGAAGATGATGTTGGCCGCCTTGCCTCCGAGCTCGAGTGTGAGGTGCTTGGAGGTCCCCGCGATAGCCCGTTGGATGTCCTTCCCCACGTCGGTCGAGCCGGTAAACGCCACCTTGTCTACATCCGGATGACGCACGAGCAGGGCGCCGGTCTCCCCAGGGCCGGTGATGATGTTGACGACACCGGGAGGGATGCCTGCTTGATCGCAGATAGAAGCGAACGCCAGAGCAGTCAGAGGGGTGGTTTCGGCAGGTTTCAACACAACAGTGTTGCCGGCGGCAAGGGCGGGTGCGATCTTCCACGCCAGCATTAGCAGGGGGAAGTTCCATGGGATCACCTGGGCGGCAACACCAAGAGGTTCCGCGCGCCGTCCCGCAAACGCGTACTCGAGCTTGTCGGCCCATCCCGCGTAGTAGAAGAAGTGCGCGGCGGCCAACGGGATATCGATGTCGCGGCTTTCCCTGATCGGCTTGCCGCCGTTCATCGTCTCGAGCACGGCAAGCTCGCGGCTTCGCTCCTGCATGACACGCGCAATCCTGAACAGGTACTTGGCGCGATCGGATGCCGGCAAGCCCGACCACGGCTTGAAGGCGTCCCGCGCCGCCCTTACTGCGCCGTCCACATCAGTGGCATCGGCTTGCGCTATCGCCGAGAGCACTTCCTCGGTCGCAGGGTTGATCGTCTTGACATACTCCCCCGAAGCCGGGTCCACGAAGTTCCCACCGATGAACAATCCGTAGGTGTCCTCAATCGACACGATGCCGGTCGACTCGGGCGCGGGTGCGTATTCCCAGACCACGCGTCAGTCCAGCGTGTAACGGTCGGGGTCTGAGTACACACCGGAGCGCTGCTTGTCGATCTGCATCAACAAATCGTTCAGAAGTGAGGACGCACCGATGCGAAAACGCGCTGGATCGAGCCACTCGTCGCCAAGGGTCTCGTGAATGATGACCAGGTAGCGGATGGCGTCCTTGGAGGAGCGGATCCCGCCCGCGACCTTGAGGCCCACGGCGCGTCCGGTCACGTCTGCGTAATCGCGAATGGTCTCGGCCATCACGAGTGCAACCGGCAATGTGGACGCCGGGGACATCTTGCCGGTCGAGGTCTTGATGAAGTCCGCCCCGGCAGCCATCGCGATGAGCGACGCACGCCTTACGGCGCCGTAGGTCCCCAGCTCACCCGTTTCGAGTATGACCTTGAGGTGCGCATCGCCACAGGCCTCTTTTGCCCGGACGATCTCGTCATACACGTCGTCGTAGCGCCCGGCGAGAAATGCACCCCGGCTGATCACGACGTCGATTTCACCGGCGCCATCCGCGACCGCCGCTTCGATCTCCGCCAGCCGCGTCGAGAGAGCCGTCTGCCCCGAGGGGAAAGCCGTGGCAACCGAGGCTACTGCAACCCCGGAGCCTCTCAGGGCCTGGGCTGCGACCTTAACGAGGCTCGGATAGATGCACAGAGCCGCCACGTGCGGGATGGCTGGATCTGTGGGCGCTGGGCGCATCGCCTTGGACGCAAGCGCACGAATCTTCCCAGGGGTGTCCGACCCTTCGAGGGTGGTGAGATCGCAGCATCGGATCGCCAGCTCGAGGGCCCACAGCTTCGACGCTCGTTTGATCGAACGGGTGGCCAGCGCCGCAGCACGCTGCTCCGCGCCGACGGCATCGACTGCGGTACCGAGCTCGTCGAACAACCTCTGCGGAGCGGCCGTTGCCTGTGCCAACTTGGCTACGACCCTCCCAGTAGCGGAAGCGAGACACGACGCGCCCGTTTCGGTTTGGGAGGTAGCAGGTTCACGATTTCCTTCGCGGTTGTCTCGAGGGCCTGAGCAACCTCACTGTCGGGAGCTCCCAGGACGATCGGCGTGCCGGTATCGGCGAGCTCTCTCAGCTTCGGATCGATGGGGATGGTGCCGAGGAGCGGGACGCCCAGGCGATTTGCCAGCGTCGTTCCTCCCCCTGATCCGAAGATGTCGTAGACAACGCCGTCGTCCCCACGAAAGTAGGACATGTTCTCGACGACACCCCGCACCTTGAGGCCGGTTTTCTCCGCCATGAAGCCGGCTCTCTGTGCCACTTTCTCCGCTACTGCCTGGGGTGTGGTGACGATGATCATTCCGGCGCCGGGCAGGAACTGCGCAATCGACATGGAGACGTCACCGGTGCCTGGAGGCAGGTCCACAAGCAGATAGTCCGGGTCATCCCAATGGACATCGCTCAGAAATTGCTGCAGCGCCTTGTGCAGCATCGGCCCCCGCCACATCACGGGGTTGTCCTCGGTTGTGAACAGTCCAATGGACACGACCTTCACACCGAAAGCCTCCGGCGGCATGATGGTGTCCGCGACCACCGTGGGCTTGTCCTCGACACCGAGCATGCGTGGAATCGAGAAACCCCAGACGTCGGCGTCTACGAGGCCAACGCTGTGTCCGAGAGCGGCCAAGGAAGCGGCGATGTTGACTGTCGTGGTCGACTTGCCTACTCCGCCCTTTCCGGAACCGACCGCGATGACGTTGGTCCTCGAGTCCTCGTCGCCAAACGGCGCCGGGGTCTCTTTCCGCAAATTGGCGACAACAGCTTCACGCTCCGTCTCAGTCATGGCGGTGAGCTCGACGTCGATGGCGCCCAGCTCGGGCCATCGATCACGGAGCTTTGAGGGGATGACTTCGAGGTAGTAGCCATCGAGGCGCGAGCCCTCCATCATGAGCGCAACCACTATATGGACGCCCGCGCCCTCGATGCCGATGCTGCGGATCATCCGAAGCTCGTTCATACCCCTGTGGACCTGGGGGTCTTGGATCTCGCCGAGGATCGCCGAGATCTCTTCGTGCGTGGGTTTCGGCATGGCTCTAATCACTCCATAGGTGGACGAATTCCAAGGGTAAGCCATGGTCGCGGGAGGCATGCCTAGCCCGCAGGGGGAACAATCGCCACCGTGACCCCAAAGGTTCTCCGCCCATCAGCTCGAGAGTTGGCATCATCGCAACACCTCATCGACCCAAGGGGCCCTCCTGTCCGGGCGCCGGGCGGCCGAGGCGATCCTGTCCGACCTCGCCTGACGGGGGGGACCCCTCCCCAGGACACTGCGGTCCTCCCGTGTCCCGGGCCGGCACACCATGCCGGAGAGATTGCGCTTAACCCCACCGTTACACCGCCGAAATCAAAGAGAAACCACCCAGCCCTACCC
>JALZIC010000097.1 GCA_030860455.1 Actinomycetota bacterium | reverse complement strand
CGGTGACCGTGCGCTTGTCGCTATCACCCCCGCGGCCCCCGTCTCTGCGCAGCTTCTCCGCCAGCCCGCCGGGGAGGAACCGGCTCAACGTCTCACCCTGCTCCTCGCGCTGAACGATCGCCTCGTGGAGCATCCTCAGGCGCCGCAACGCCCCCTTCTGCCCGTGACTGGCGCCATCCGCAATGCCCAGGAAGAGGGCTTCGACATCTTGGGCCACGGCCTCCGGAGGAAGCTTGCGGGCCGCCGCGATGGCCTTGATCGGGCGGCCCTCGGCGATCTCACGCAGCAGCTCTTCGTCGGAGGCGGCAAGCTCGCCGTCGGCGGCCACCGGGTTCACCAGCGCCTCAACGATCTTTGGATCGATCATCGAACCACCTGCTGACACCTCCCTGATGGCGCGCGCCAGCTGATCGCCTTCGGCCACCCGGTCTTTGAGCAGATAGGCATATCCGGCGGCGCCCTCGGCGAGCAGTGAGATCGCGTACTCGGGGTCGTCGTATTGGGAAAGCACCACGACGCCGGTGCCGGGGTGGAGCTTACGAACCTCTTTTGCCGCGTCGATGCCCTCACGCTCGAATGCCGGTGGCATCCGGATGTCCGTCACCACAACGGCGGGAGCCGCGGCTTGGGCTCCCGAGACGAGCTCATCGTAATCGGCGGCGACCCCGACGATCGAAAAGTCGTCCTCGAGCCCAAGCAACGCTCGCACACCTTCCCGCACGATGAGGTTGTCATCGGCGAGAAAGATGGTTATCTCTTCTGTCATGTGCCCATTGTCGCGTGCGCGACGAGCGCCGAGGAGGGGGAAGGCACCTCAAACGGCGGTGGGGCCACCCTCATATGTAGCAGACGGGAGCACCTGCGCTCGCAGAACCCCCCAGCGGCCCTCAGTCCGCCTGATCAGGTCCGTCGCGCGTCCAGCTCCTCGCATTTCGTGCGGATGGCCTCCGCTGCTTCCCCCAGGCTTGCGCGCTCGGAATCGTTCAGCTCGAGCTCGACTATCTCTGAGACGCCGCCGGACCCGAGGGCTACCGGGACTCCGAGGTATACCTCGGAAATCCCGTACTGTCCCGTCGTCCAGGCGCACGCGGGAAGCACCTCCTTTGAGTCCGCGAGGATCGCGTTCACCATCCGCGCGGCCGCCGACGACGGCGCATAGAACGCGCTTCCCTTCTTGAGGAGCCCGACTATCTCGGCGCCGCCGTCGCGTGTGCGCGCGAACAGCTCCTCGAGGGCTTCCTCACCGAGCAGCTCGTGCAGGGGTTTCCCGTTGACCGTGGCCTGCCTGGGGAGGGCAACCATCTGGTCGCCGTGCGAACCCAGCGTCATGGCTTCCACCTGGGACGGTGGCACCTCCAACTTGTCCGCAATGAAGTATCGAAGGCGCGCCGAGTCCAACACCCCGGCCATCCCAAGGACTCGCTCTCTAGGGAACCCCGATACGACCGAGGCCAGGTAGGTCATTTCGTCCAGCGGGTTGGACACGACGATGATCACTGCGTCCGGGGAATGTTGCGCGACCTGCTCGGTCACACTCGTCACTATCTCGGAGTTCTTGTCGAGCAGGTCCATTCGGCTCATGCCGGGTTGGCGCGGAAGCCCTGCGGTAATTACAACAACGTCGGACTCCGCTGTGTCCGCGTAGTCATTGGTTCCTCTAACCCGGGCATTGAAGCCCTCCACAGGGGCGGACTGCGCGATGTCGAGAGCGAGCCCGGCGGGAAGTCCCTCGACGATGTCGATGAGGACAACGTCGTCCGCGTAATCACGCTCGGCTATCCGCCGTGCCGTATTCGAGCCCACGTTTCCTGCGCCAACTACCGTTACCATCCTGCCCTCAGCCATTGTCGACTCCCCCCGCCTCGAGCTTCTCGATGACACCGTCGGCGACCTCGGAGGTACCTACCGCCGTCGGATCATCGCGTGTGGGCTTCATGTCATAGGTGACGTACCTACCTTCGGCGATAACGGACGAGATCGCCTTCTCGAGGCGGTCCGCAGGTCCGACCTCCTCGAGGTGGCGCAGCATCAGAACGCCCGAAAGCATCATCGCCATCGGGTTGACCTTGTTCTGTCCTGCGTACTTCGGGGCCGAGCCGTGGGTAGGCTCGAAGACCGCAGCGTCATCGCCAATGTTGCCGCCTGGAGCGACGCCCAGGCCTCCGATGAGGCCTGCGCCAAGGTCCGAAACTATGTCCCCGTAAAGATTCGGGAGCACGAGTACGTCGTACTGCTCCGGCTTTTGGACGAGTTGCATGCACATGTTGTCCACTATCCGATCTTCGAACTCGATGCCCGAGTCCGAGTACTCCTCGGCCACCTCCCGGGCGGTCTTCAGGAACAGGCCGTCGGAGAACTTCATGATGTTGGCTTTATGGACGGCGGTTACTTTCTGCCGTCCCTCCTTGATTGCGTAGTCGAACGCTCCCTTCACAATCCGCCTGGTGCCGGTTACCGAAATGGGCTTGATCGAGATGCCCGAGTCATCGCGGATGCGACGGGTCCCGAGATCGGCCAAAAAATCAATAAGCTTCGCAGCCTCGGCCGAACCCTGTTCGAATTCTATGCCGGCATAGAGATCCTCGTGGTTTTCGCGCGCTATCACGAGGTCGATGTTTTCGTAACGAGAGCGAACACCCGGATATGACTTGCAGGGGCGCAGGCACATGTAAAGATCGAGCTCTTTTCGCAACGCGACGTTCACGCTTCGAAAGCCCTTCCCTACTGGAGTCGTGATAGGCCCTTTCAGAGCGACTGAGTTTGCTCGAATCGAATCGAGCACCTGATCGGGAAGGGGCGTCCCGTACTTGTCCATGATGTCGGTGCCCGCCTCCTGCACGTCCCAGTCGAACCCCACGCCGGTGGCCTCCAGGACGCGCCGGGTCGCCTCAGTGATCTCCGGCCCCGTGCCGTCCCCAGGTATGAGGGTGACGGAATGGACTCCCTGTGGCATAGATAACCCCCTGTGTAGTGCTCTGAACGCGTCCGGAGGTCTAACCTACATGCCCGAACGACACCGCTCGCTCGCTGGTCTGTCAGACGCCTACCCGCCGCCGCGCCAGGCCGGGCAGGTTCATCTGAAGTACACCTGGCCATCTTCTCTCCGACACCTTGGACGTGCAAGCTTCGACCATGTTGCTAATGACTCTGTGGGCGCTCGTCATCATGGCCGTCCTGGATGTCGCGATCATCTGGTCGGCGCTGGTGGTCGGAAAACGCTCCGACCGACTCGATGAAAGGACAACCGGCCGCCACTTGGACCCCGTGGGGGGAAGGCGGCGGGGACGCGACCAAGCCAGCGCCCCGCCAAAGCGACTTAGCCGCCGGTTCAGGCCGGGCGTGCAGGTTCTCCTAGCCCCGGTACGCTTTTCTCGGAGCGATAAGCCAGTTCGACCGTGTTGTGAAGCAACTGGGCAATCGTCATCGGGCCCACGCCACCGGGAACCGGGGTGATCGCCCCTGCAACCTCACTCGCAGCCTCAAAATCCACATCCCCCGTCAGTCCCGCCTCGGTTCGATTGACTCCGACGTCGATCACTACCGCACCGGGGGCAATCATGTCGCCTGTTATCGCGTGGGCGCGCCCAACGGCCGCAACCAGTATCTCGGCGCGCCGGGTGTGAGCAGCGATATCGGCGGTCCCGGTGTGACAAACCGTTACGGTTGCGTTGGCGCCGGGCTCTTTCTGCATTAGGAGCGCAGCCAGAGGTTTTCCGACGATGTTGGATCGACCGACGACAACTACCTCCGAACCGGAGATGGCAACCCCGGAACGGATCAGCAACTGCTGGACACCGCCGGGGGTCGCAGGGACCACCCGCGGGTTACCGGACAGCAGGCGTCCAAGATTGGCCGGGTGAAAGCCGTCTGCATCCTTGTCGGGCAGGACGGCCTCGACAACGCGTGCCTCGTCGATATGCGCGGGCAACGGAAGCTGCACCAGGATCCCGTGGATGTCCGGATCTCGATTCAACCCATCCACGAGCCCTAGGAGCTCCTTTTCGGTGATGCTTGCGTCGATGTCATGATCGCGCGCCGCAATGCCGGCCTGTGCGCAGGCCTTTCTCTTCGCCCGAACGTAAACGGCCGACGCGGGGTCATCGCCCACGAGGACCGTGGCCAGCCCCGGCACGACTCCAAGAGACCCGAGGTCATCGACCCTTGCTGCGACTTCACGCCTGACCTCGGCAGCGATGGCCTTCCCGTCTATGATTTGAGCTGTCATCGGCCCCAGCCTAGCCGCGCAGCAGCCGCAACCCGTTAGTGACGGAAATGGCGGCGGCCGGTGAAGACCATGGCCAGGTCTCGTTCGTCCGCTGCCTCGACAACCTCATCGTCGCGAACCGAACCCCCAGGCTGGATCACGGCAGTGGCACCCGAGGCGGCGATGGCATCGACCGCGTCACGGAAGGGAAAGAATGCGTCGGAGGCGCACGCCGAACCGAACGAGCGACCGCCGGCGCGCCTGGCGGCCAATTCGGCGGAGTCGAGCCGGTTCATCTGTCCCGCCCCGACTCCGATCGCTGCTTCATCTTTGGCGAGCACGATGGCGTTCGACTTGACATGTTTGGCAACCGTCCAGGCGAAGCGAAGATCGCTCCACTCCGCTGGAGTTGGCGCCCTGGCAGACACAACCGTGGCATTCTCTCCATTATCTGACGAGTCGGGCGACTGCACGAGCCATCCGCCGCTGATGCTGCGTAAGGAGGCGCCCGGAGCAGCCGGTTCAATACGCAGCACCCGCAAGCTCTTCTTGGTTCGCAGAACTTCAAGGGCATCATCGGAAAAGTTGGGAGCACAGACGACCTCGGTGAAGATCTCTGTGATTGCCGCCGCCGTTGCGCGATCGCAAGGGCGGTTCAGCGCCACGATCCCGCCAAAGGCCGACACGGGGTCACATAGGTACGCCTTCCGATAGGCCGCTTCCAGTTCATCGTCGCGCGCTGCTCCGCACGGGTTCGAGTGCTTGATGATGGCGGCGGCATCATCTTCGAGCTCCGCGACGAGAGCCACGGCCGAATCTGCATCGAGGATGTTGTTGTAGGACAATTCCTTCCCGTGAAGTTGAGCACCGGCAGCTACACCTGAGGGCTCGCCGGTTCGATAGAAGACCGCCTTCTGATGAGGATTTTCGCCGTAGCGGAGATCCATGACCTTGTCACCGTGCATGACGAGCTTTTCCGGCCACTCGTCTGGGTCCGTGAAGTAGCGGGCTATGGCCGCGTCGTAAGCCGCTGTGTGAGTGAACGCATCCCGGGCAAGCTTGCGGCGCAGGTCGGACGGAACCGTCCCCGTGGTGGCTATGGCCTCGATTACGGGACTATATTGCTCAGGGGAGACGACGACGGCGACCGAAGAAAAGTTCTTCGCAGCGGCCCGCACCATCGCAGGGCCCCCGATATCGATCTGTTCGACGGCTTCGCTCTCGGTCACGCTCGGTTCCGCCACCGTGCGCTCGAAAGGGTACAGGTTGCAGACCACCAGGTCGATCGGTGCAATGGAGTGGTCATCTAGCTCGGCTAGATGTTCGGCCTTAGCACGATCTGCAAGGATGCCGCCGTGAATCTTGGGATGCAGCGTCTTCACCCGTCCCCCAAGGATCTCCGGCGCGCCGGTCACCTCGGACACACCTATCACCGGGATGCCCGCAGAACGAAGCGTTTGGGCCGTCCCGCCGGAAGAGATGAGCTCCACACCCGCCTTGCACAAGCCCTGCGCCAACTCGACCACACCCGTCTTGTCGTAGACGCTTACGAGCGCCCGTCGGACCCTCACGGTCGCTCAGGGCTCCACGTGAGTGACGCCATCGCGGATCTGGACTTTCCGTTCGAGAATGAGACGGCACGCTTTGGGGAGGAGCCGATGTTCCACGTTCTTGATCCGAGTATGCAGAGACAGTTCGGTGTCACCGGCTTGAACTCGAACCGCCTCCTGTAAAAGGATCGGGCCATGATCGACTTCGTGGTCCACGAAGTGAATGGTGGTTCCCGTCAGCTTCACCCCCGTATCGAGGGCGTCCCGGACTGCGTGGGCACCGGGGAAGGCCGGGAGGAGGGAGGGATGGAGGTTGATCAATCGTCCTGCGTAGGCGTCCACGAAGGGCGGCGCCAATACGCGCATGAAGCCTGCGAGCACGACGACATGTGGGCGGAAACCGCCGACACACTCACCGAGCGCCTCGTTCCAGTCATCACGGGACGGGAAATGGGCGGGCTCGATCGTAAACGCCGGGATTCCCTTCTTGGCGGCGACCTTCAAACCGAAGCAGTCCCGATCGGCGATCACCGCTGCGATGTCTGCGGCTAGCTGCCTGCGCGTGCACGCGACCGCCAGGGCCTCCATAGCGGAGCCCGTTCCAGAGATCAAGACCACCAGTCGCCCCGCCATTGCGTTCAACTGTAGCCGCTGCCCGCCCCGGCCTAGGGCTCTAAGGAGGCGAATAGCCGGCGCCCCACGGAGCGCCCAACCACTTTCAGGGAGCGAGGGCCGTGGCGAGCTCGTGGATGGCCTTTGGATAGCGGTATCCCAAGCCGCCGTGAGCGCCCTCGAACAGCTCCAACGTGTGCTCGATCCCGGCTGAGATCAGCTCCTTGGAGAAGGCCTGAGCGCCCAGATCCAAAAAGTACTCATCCGACCGCCCTGCATCGAGATAGATTCGCTTCATGCTGGCAAGCTCCTCGAGGTGCCCGGGCACCATTCGCACGGGGTCCCACTCCAGCCACCTTTGCCACACATCGTCCAAGAGGCGACCGGTGTCAATGTCGAAAGGAAGCACCACTTCACCCGGGTTGGTTTCATCCGGTGAGTAGCACGCCGCCATCGTGTAGGTGTTGAGCGGAGTTCCGAAGACGTTCCAGTCGAAACTCTCGGCGCTACGGACCCGCTCCCAGAAAACCTCGTAAGAGCCCTCGAACTTGTCTCGAAGGATGCGCGCGGTGACCGGGAATTCGGTCTGATAGCACGCTTCGAAGAGAGCATCACCTGCATGCGACGCTAGCCCTCCGAAGACATCCGGCCGCAGCATCGGGACGACCATAGCCCCGTAGCCACCGCTCGACTTACCGGTCAGGCCTCTGTGATGGCGCAGGGAAATTGTTGCGTAACGCTCGTCGACAAACGGGACCACTTCATCGCACAGATAGTCCATGTAACGGCCGGTGGCGGCCGAGTTGATGAACTGAGAGCCTCCGTAGGACGTCCACGCGTCCACGAACACGACCACGGCACCCGGCGTACCGCCCGCAGAGAAGAGCTCATCAATGCGTTCGACCATGTTCGGTTCGAAGGGGGTGCGGTTCCACCACATGTCGAGCTGTCCCGTCATCCCCTGGATGACGTAGATCGAGGGATAGCGCCGCTCGCCGGAGGCCGAGTGACCGGGAGGCAGATAGATATAGATGGGGCGGCGGGCGGGATCCCCGAGCGGATTCGCTGCGAGCACCTCCGAATCGATGGTGATCCGGTCGAGGCGCCCGTTCAGCGCCCTGTCCCATGGAGGTCCCAGAGCACCTTCGGTCCCAGTGATCATGGGAGCGATTGTAGGAGGTTCAGCACGGTCTCGATGTGCAGGTTGCGGGGTGACGGTGTCGATAGCACCGTTGTTTTGTCACTTTCCGATCGTGAAGCTCACAGGAACTCTCGCACTATCGCAGACACCTCGGTGGGGTTGGTGGCGACCCGGATCCCGGCCGCCTCGAGTGCCTCCTTCTTGGCGGTTGCGGTCCCCCGGGAGCCGGAGACGATCGCGCCCGCATGACCCATGCGTTTGCCGGGCGGTGCTGTGAATCCGGCGATGTAAGCGACCACCGGCGTGGACATGTTTTCTTTCGCCCATGCGGCGGCGCGCTCCTCTGCGTCTCCTCCGATCTCGCCTACAAGAACAACGAGCTTCGTGCGATCGTCGGCTTCGAACCGTTCGAGGACATCGATGAAATCTGAGCCGGGTATCGGGTCGCCGCCGACACCGACGCAGGTCGACTGGCCGATGCCGTCCTGGGTCAGCTCGTAGACGATCTGGTATGTGAGCGTTCCCGAGCGAGAGACGAGCCCCACCGGCCCTTCGGTACAGATCTCCCCCGGGATGATGCCGACATTCGCCTTGCCCGGCGAGATCACCCCAGGGCAATTGGGCCCGATAAGGGCCGCAGGACGCTGCCCGCGCCGCACATGGGTCACCGTGCGCGCCATGTCCATGGCCGGGATCCCCTCGGTAATAGCGATGATGACTTCGATGCCGGCGTCGTGAGATTCGAGAATGGCATCCGCAGCAACGGGCGGAGGCACAAAGACCATCGAGGTGTTCGCTCCGGTGACCGCGGTCGCCTCGCGAACCGTATCGAAGATAGGAACTCCTTCGACATCGGAGCCGCCCTTTCCCGGAGTTACACCCGCAACGAGATTCGTCCCGTACTTCTTGTTGCGGAGACCGTGAAAAGAGCCTTCCCGTCCGGTCAGACCCTGCACAAGAAGGCGCGTGTCGTTGCCTACGAGGATGGCCATCACTTACCACCCTTGATTGCGAGCTCTACTGCCTTCTCTGCGCCCTCCAGCATTGTGGCGGCTGTCACGAGCATGTCATGCGGTGCGTCGGCGAGCATCTTGCGCCCTTGTTCGGCATTGGTTCCATCCAGCCGGACGACGATAGGGACTTTGATCTCGAGTCGCCCAAGCGCGTCGATGATGCCCTCGGCAGCCAGGTCGCCCCGAGTGATGCCTCCAAAAATGTTTATGAGCACGCTGTTGACCTCGGTGTTGGATGTGATGACTTCGAGTGCCGACGAAAGGACATCGGCCCCGGCACCGCCCCCGACGTCCAAAAAGTTCGCGGGGTCGCCTCCTGCCGCCTTTACGACATCAAGCGTGGACATCACCAGCCCGGCGCCGTTGCCGATGATGCCGACGTCGCCATCGAGTTTTATGAAGTTCAGGCCCTTCTCTTTTGCAAGTCGCTCCTGCTCAGGGACCTCATGCACGGCCCTCAACTCGTCGAAAATGGGGTGCCGGTAGCCGGCGGAATCATCGACGGACACCTTGGCGTCAAGCGCCATGACACGGCCTTCGCCGGTCAGCACCAGAGGATTCACCTCGACCAATGACGCGTCCAGCGACACGAATGCGTCGTAGAGCTTAGGCAATATCGCAATAGCTTCCTTGCGCGCCTCGCGATTGATGTCCGCACCAAAGACAAGTTCGCGGGCATGGTATTGAGAGATACCGAGCAGGGGATCGATGGGGGCCCGGGTTATTTTCTCGGGGTTGTCGGCTGCGACCTGCTCGATATCGACGCCCCCTTCCGCGCTCATGATCCCCAGGAACTGGCGTTCGGAGCGATCGACAAGAAAAGAGCAGTAGTACTCGTCTTTGATGTCTCCCGCTCGCTCGACGAGAACCCGATTAACCGTGTGGCCGCGTATATCCATGCCCAAAATGCGTCCGGTGACCTCGCCCGCCTCTTCGGGGCTCGACGCAGCCTTGATCCCCCCCGCTTTTCCGCGGCCCCCGACGAGAACCTGCGCTTTGACGACCACCTTCCCGCCGAGCTTTCCGGCTGCGGCGACCGCCTCCTCCGGAGTGGTCGCCACCCGCCCCTCGGGAACCGGAACTCCATACTTTCTCAGCAACTCTTTGCCTTGGTACTCAAAAAGATCCACTAAACCTCCCGTGCCACGTTTTGACGTACCCACTCGACTATCGTCTTGGTTGGCGCGCCGGGGGTGAAAATCTCCTTGATCCCCGCCTGCCGCAGCTTCGGCACATCGGGCTCGGGGATGATGCCGCCTCCAAAGACAACGATGTCACCACCTCCCTGCTCCTTTAGCAATTCGACTACCCTTGGAAACAGGGTCATGTGAGCTCCGGAAAGGCACGAGAGCCCCACTGCGTCCACATCTTCTTGTATGGCGGCAGATGCGATTTGGTCGGGGGTTTGGTGAAGGCCCGTGTAGACAACCTCCATCCCCGCGTCTCTCAGCGCACGGGCGACGACCTTGATCCCGCGATCATGCCCATCGAGGCCTGGCTTAGCGACCAAGATACGGGGTCGTCCCGAAGTCAAGACCGACTCCCTTCGCGAAATGTGCGCTCCTTGCTACGGTAGTTCCGACCGGTCCTGCCAGGGGCAGGAGCGATTTGAGACTAGCAGGTGGTCGCAGCCACTCCGAAGGGGCCGCAATTGGCGCAGAGCAGAGATGCGGGACTGCCGCAGGGAATGCCTCCTGCGGGCGCGTCCCAACGCAGGCGCCGCGCGGTGATCCGCGCTTCGATGCTTGCACTCATCGCAGCGGCAATCATCTGTTGGACCCTCTTTTCGGG
>JALZIC010000072.1 GCA_030860455.1 Actinomycetota bacterium | reverse complement strand
ACCGAACCTCAGCCATGGCCCATCTTTCCTCTCGACATCAAAAGGACATGTTATCGCTGGTTTTCCCCGTGGAAGAGCTCCGAGACCGACTCCTCCTCGAACACGGCCTTGATCGTCTGGGCGATAGTGGGGGCGATCGACAACACCACCAGCTTGTCGAGTTGCTTCTCGGGGGGCACCGGAAGCGTGTTGGTGACCACGACCTGCTCTATGGGGGCGTTCTTCAACCGGTCGACTCCTGGTTCCGACAACACCGGGTGGGTTGCGGCGGCAAGCACCTCCGCTGCGCCGGCAGCCTTCAGGGACTCGGCGCCGTTCGTGATCGTTCCCGCAGTGTCGATCATGTCGTCGACCATCAGGCAGACCCGATCCTTCACCTCACCTACCACCCTCAGCGTCTCGCTGACATTGCGTGCCTCGTGGCGGCGGCGCTTGTGCAGGAAGGCAACCTGGCCGTTCAGGCCGTGGAAGTCGCCGAGATACTCGGCCCACTTGTCGGCCAGCCGAACCCCACCGGCGTCGGGGGACACGATCACGAAACCGTCCTCCAGCGATTCGGCGAGATGGTCGGCCAGAAGAGGCAGGGCGGTCAGATGGTCGAACGGGGCGTCGAAGAAGCCCTGGATCTGGCCTGTATGCAGGTCGACGGACAGCAGTCTGTCCGCGCCGGCAGCTTCGTAGAAGTCGGCAAGCATCTTGGCCGCTATCGGCTCGCGCCCCCGGGCCTTGCGATCCTGCCGCGAGTACGGATAAAAGGGGGCTACTGCTGTTATCCGTTTGGCGGAAGCGCGCTTCAGTGCGTCGATCATGAGCAGCTGCTCCATCACATGATGATCGACCGGGTCGACATGGCTTTGGATGACCAGAGCGTCTGACCCGCGCACCGACTCGGAGAACCGGATGTAGGTCTCGGAGCTGGCGAAGCTCGACACCTCGACCTCGCCAAGCTTCATTCCCAATGCCGACGCCACCTCTTCGGCCAAGCCGCGGTTAGCGGAGCCGGAAAAGATCATCAGCCTCTTGTGGGTGGGAAGACGCACTTTTTCCTCAGGCCTCCTTGGCCATCTTGTTGCCCTTACCTTCGATCACCCGAGCCGGGACACCCACCGCCAGGGCTTCTGGTGGTACATCTTGCCTGACCACCGCTCCGGCCCCCGTTGCGGCGCCCTTGCCGATTCGAACCGGCGCCACCATCGTTGTGTTCGAGCTTATATAGGCGTCGTCTTCGATCACCGTCTTGTGCTTTCCCCGGCCGTCCCAGTTACCAGTGATCGATCCGGCGCCCACGTTCACTCCCCGTCCGATATCTGCGTCGCCGAGGTAGCTGAGATGTGGCACCTTGCTGTTTTCGCCCACCGTCGTGTTCTTGGTCTCGACAAAGCTGCCCAGATGAGCCCCCGCTCCGAGCTTGGTTCCCGGGCGCAGGGACGCGAAGGGGCCCACCGACGTCCGTGGCCCCAGCTCGGAATCACGAATGACGGCATATGAAACCACCGAGTCCTCTCCCAGGACGGAGTTCATCACCCGCGCCTGTGGGCCTACCTCGACTCCCCGCCCGACCGACGTCGCGCCCTCGAGAAAGGAGAACGGCTGGATGAGGACATCGGATTCGATGGTCACGGTGGCATCGATGTAGGTCGTTCGAGGGTCCACTATGGTCACGCCTTCACCCATCCATCTGGCGGCGATCCGAGCCCGCATCAGCTCGCCGACCTCCGCCAGCTGCACCCGGCTCTTGACCCCCTTGATCTCGTTCGGGTCGGTGCGAAACGCCTCCACCTGTTCCCCCGCGGATCGCAACATGCCGATTATGTCGGTGATGTAGTACTCGCCTTGAGCGTTGGCCCGATCCACCTCCCCCGCGTAACGATTCACCGCGGCGTAGCTGAAGACATAGACGCCCGCGTTGACCTCCGTGATGGAGCGCTCGAGATCTGTGGCGTCACGCTCCTCCACGATCTTTTCGACTTCGTCACCGAATCCCCTCACGATACGGCCGTAAGGGGCCGGGTCCATGAGCTCGGCGGTGAGCAGGGTGGCTGCCGCGCCTCGTTCACGGTGCATCGACAACAATCTCGCCAGGGTCTCTGTCCTCACCAGGGGCGTGGCCCCGTTCATAACCAGTACGGTCTCGGGGACATTCTCCAGGCCCGCCAGCCCGACCTTGAGAGCGTCGGCGGTCCCCCTCGGCTTCTCCTGTACGACGAAGGAGATGCCCTCGGCAAAGCCGGCCCGCGCGCAGCTCGTTGCGATGTCGTCGACGTCATCCGAACACACGACAACCCGGTCATCCAGCGCAATGGGTTCGAGAGCGGCGAGCACATGCGCCACCAGGGGGCGGCCCGCAACCTCATGCAGGACCTTGGGCAGCTCGGAGTGCATCCGCTTGCCCGCGCCCGCGGCTAAGACGATCCCCACCGTGCCGCTCATCGCTTCGGCCACTTCCCACTCCAGTCGCTGATCCAAAGGGCCGGCTGACGCTGCCCCGTCAGGACTCGAACCTGAACTTAGGGAACCAAAATCCCTCGGGCTGCCACTTACCCTACGGGGCATCTGCCCTGGTCATAGTAATGCGAGGGCTCCTGAGAGACGGTGGGCATCCACCTAACTGAGGCGTTCGACGCACGTCGGCCGTGAAGAGACGACGCTGACGCCTGCGAAATCCCCGGCGACCTTGCCGGCGATGGCCCGGGCATGAGGTTCGTCTCTGGCGATGCCGAGCACGGTTGGTCCCGACCCGCTGACGCACGCCCCCAGGGCCCCCTCAGACAGCAGCCGTTCCTTCTTTTCGGCCAACCCGGGGGCAAGCAGGAATGCGGCGGGTTCGAGGTCGTTGTGCAGCAGAGACGCCACCCCGGCCACGTCTCCCGCACCCAAAGCAAGTGCCATGGGGGCGCTCCTGACCTCGTCCAGCGGCTCGAGGGCATCCCAGGCCGCATAGACGTCCCTGGTGAGCAGTGGTTCGCCGGAGATGCCAAGCACGAACCACATGTCGCGAAGGGACGGAAGGGGCGTTAGCTTCTCGCCACGGGCCGTGGCCAGTGCAGTCCCACCTGAAAGACAGTAGGGGACGTCGCTGCCCACCTGCAGTGCAACCTCGGCCAACTCGTCGCGCCCGAGCCCCCCAGACCACATCTCGTTGAGGGTGAGGAGGACGCCAGCCGCGTTTCCGCTTCCACCGCCGAGCCCCGCCGCCAACGGAACGTGCTTCACGACCCGGATCGAAACCCCGGTGTGCTCCTGGACCCGTTTGCCGAGGCGGTCTGCGGCGAGTGTGATGACGTTCTCCTCCTGATGTGGAGGTCGCCCGGGAAGCCCGTCGGCGAGCTCCATGTGAACTTCGCATCCGGAAGAGCCATGTGCTCTGATCTCGAGGTCGTCTCCGAGCCCGATCCCGTGAAAGATGGTCTCGATCTCGTGATAGCCGTCCGGGCGGCGCGCCAGAACCCGGAGGAAGAGATTGATCTTGGCATGCGTTCGGACCCGGATAGCGGTGACCACGGTCTGATCCTCCCACCGAAGTCCTGCGCCGAAGGCTTGGCGCTTGCGGCCGCCGGGTCTCCTCAAAGGTGCATACCAGTCACTCCCATATCAGCCCAGGGATGCTAGGCCAACCGCCCGTCCGGGGCGGTGCCGGCCCCGTCCACGAACGAGGCAATCGCGACGAATTCTTCAAGTGTGGTGTCCTCCGCTCGGGCCGTCGAAGGGACGCCTGCACTGCGGCAGAGGTCCTCGGCCAGCCCCGTCGAACCCGCAAGCGGAGCGAGGGCGGAGCGCAGGGTCTTCCTCCTCTGCGAGAACGCCGCTCTGATCACCGCCGACAACGCGAGCCGGTCCGCCCCCGAGGGGGCCGGTCTCCGGACCAGGTGCACGATCACCGAATCGACGGAGGGAACCGGCCAAAAGGCGCGGCGCGACACCTCCCCCGCCACCCTCGCCTCGGTCCAGTAGGCCACCATCACACTGACCCTGCCGTAGACCTTGGAGCCGGGCCCCGCCGCCCAGCGCTCACCCACCTCCTTCTGGACCATCACGGTCAAACGGGATATCCGCGGCGCCCCCTCGAGTACCCGCAACACGAGGGGGGTGGAGATGTTGTAGGGCAGATTGGAGACCAGCCGGCCGGCGTCGACGCCACCGAGATCGAGCCGCAGGGCGTCCGCCTTTACCACTTCGACGTTCCCTGCATCCTCCAGCACTTCGCTCAGCACCCCGATCAGGCCGGGGTCGTACTCGACGGCGACGACTCTCTTGGCCAGGCCCGCGAGCCCCAACGTGAGGGAGCCGGCGCCCGCTCCCACTTCGAGGACGGAATCTTCGGGGCCGAGATCGGCAACCGCCAGCACCTTGCGGATCGTATTGGGATCCACAACGAAGTTCTGCCCCAGCTTCTTTGTGGGACGAACGCCGTGACGGGTAAGCAGCTCCCGCAGCCGGCGGGCACCGAGAAGCGGGGGCTGGCTCACCCCGGCGCCGGGAGGCCGAACAACGAGGCCGCGTTGTCCGCAGTGGCGAGGGCGACCGTGGCCGGCCCCTCTCCGATCGCGCCGGCCACCGCCCGCCCCACATGCACCACGTTTGCCGGCTCATTGGGGCGGCCCCTGCGTGGTTCCGGGGCGAGGTACGGAGCGTCGGTTTCGACCAGAAGACGGTCTCGCGGCACCAGACCGGCGGCGACGCGGAGGTCGCCGGCGCTGCGGAAGGACACGTTGCCGGCAAAGGACACGTGCGATCCGAGAGCCAGTGCGCGCCGGAGCGCCGCCCCATCACCCGTCCAGCAATGGAACACAAGGCGGTCAGGGGCGCCCTCCGACTCGAGGACATCGAGAGCCTCGGGGGCAGAGTTGCGCGTGTGGATCACCAGCGCCTTGTCGTGCCGCTTGGACATGGCGATGTGGGCAGAAAACGCCGCCCGCTGTATGTCTGCCGGAACTTCGTCCCGGTAGAAATCGAGTCCCGTCTCGCCAACTGCGACGACATGCTCATCGCTTAACAACGCCTCGATCTCTCCGGCCACCTCTGCGCTCCATGCAGCGGCATCGTTCGGGTGCACTCCAACTCCGGCATAGATGCCGTCTCTATGTGCGATGGCCACCGCGCGCCGGCTCGTCGCCACGTCGGTTCCCAATGTCAGCATGGCGTGTACGCCGGCGGTCTCGGCCCGCTCGATCAAGCCGGTCAGGGTCGTCTCCTGCTCGCAGATGTGAAGGTGACAGTGCGAGTCGAACCACATGGCTCAGCCCTTAACCGGGGGCCGCGTCGGCCTCGTCGATGCGAGGAAACAACGGAGCGCCGACAACGGTCGCGTTGCCTGCAGGGAGCAGGCCGGGCCGGGCATCCACCCCATAGGTTGTGGCCGCTACCGAACCGGGGTTGCCGAGCCGCCGCCATAGCTCGTCCGCCGCCCGGGGGATGATCGGCCACAGAAGGAGTGCCAGCAGCCGCAGTGAATCGAGCAGGGTATAGAGCACCACCTCGAGCCTTCTGCCGTCGCCGGACTTTGCCAGCGCCCAGGGAGTGGTGGCCTCGACATAGGCATTCGCCTTCCGGACGAAAGCCCAGGCGGCGCGCAGGGCTTCGTGCGGCGCGAGGGTATCAATCCCCTGTTCCATAGCGTGGAAGGTCGAGGAAAATGTCTCGCTGAGGTCCACCTCGCAATCGGTCAGCTCGTCGGCTTCGGGCGCGGTGGGAACAACACCACCCAGGTAACGCTGCGCCATCGTCAAGACGCGCGAGGCCAGATTGCCGAAGTCATTGGCTAGATCCGAGTTATATCGGGCGGCCATCGACTCCCACGAGAAGTTTCCATCCATCCCGAACGAGATCTCGCGGGCGAAGTAGTAGCGGTACGCGTCCGAACCGAACGTCGGGAGCAGATCATGTGGCGAGATGCCGGTGAGCTTGGACTTCGACATCTTTTCGCCCCCCACTTGCAGATACCCGTGGGCAAAGACCCGGCGCGGGAGCGGCAGGTCGAGCGCCATCAGCATTGCCGGCCAAATAACGGTGTGGAACCAGAGGATGTCTTTACCTATGAAATGCACGTCGGCCGGCCACACCGACGCAAACATGTCCGGGTTGCGCCCGTAGCCAACTGCGGTGATGTAGTTCTGCAGCGCCTCGACCCATACGTAAATGACGTGCGAGGGGTCCCAAGGGATTGGGATGCCCCAATCGAATGAGGTACGTGAGATCGACAGATCCTCGAGTCCTTGCTTGACCTTCCCTTCGACCTCGTTGCAGCGAGCTTCGGGCATGATGAAGGGCGGGTCACGCCTGTAGAGCTCGAGGAGGCGGTCAGTGTACTTGCTCAATGGAAAGAAGTAGTTGTCCTCCTTGACCACCTCGGGCACGGTGCCGTGGAGGGGACAGCGGCCGTCGACGAGGTCTTCGGGGACCTTGAATGCCTCGCAACCGACGCAATAGAGGCCCTCATAGGTTCCGAGATAGACCTCACCACGGTCGTGGAGCGCCTGCATGAAGGTCTGGACCGCCCCTTCGTGGCGCTCTTCGGTGGTCCGGATGAAGTCGTCGTTGGAGATGTCAAGGGCGTCCCACAACTCGACCCAGCGAGGCACGATCTCATCCGTCCATTCCTTGGGGGCCAGGCCCCTGGCCTCGGCCGTCCGGGCGATCTTGAGGCCGTGCTCGTCGGTGCCGGTGAGAAAGTGGACGTCGTCGCCATGAAGTCGGCGCCATCGGGCGATGAAGTCGGCCACCACCGTCGTGTAGGCATGCCCGAGGTGAGGCACGTCGTTGACGTAATAGATGGGGGTCGTCAGATAGAAGATCTCATCGCTCACAGCCGCCCCCTCCCTCTTTCTTCGGACGTTTGCACTTCGGCGCCCTTTCCACGGATCTCTCCCCACCTGGTAACATCTGGAGAGAGCCGGGGCGTGCTCAAATGGTTATTCAAGGGAAATAGATCCTTGACTGATAGCTTATCCCTCGCTAGGTTGGTTTTGTCTGCTAAATACTGGCACAGGGGATGGGCCAGCCGGGTCGAGGTATTGGGGAAGGCTGGGAAAAGATGAAGTCTACTGGGGTGGTTCGCAAGATCGACGAGCTGGGCCGGATCGTGCTGCCCTCGGAGCTGCGCCGGGTCTTCGGAATCCGAGAGGGTGACGAGCTCGAGATCAGCGTAAACGGCGAGCAGGTCATCCTGCAGAAGCGCCAGGATGTCTGCGTCTTCGACTCGGCCGAGAACCCCGCCTACGAGTTCAAGGGCCGCCGGGTCTGCGAGAAGTGCGCGCGGGAGCTGAACGAGCTCAGCTCGGTAGAGGTACGGCTGCCCGACGACACTTCGGTCACGCGCTAGGCCCCGCGGCTCAGCCGCATTCTCTCCCCGAGCTCCCTCAGCCCTCGTCCTTCACCACGAGAGCGTCGAATACCTCGCGCCGCGGCACGCCGGCTTCCTTTGCCACCTGTCTGAGAGCCTCTCCCCGGACCACGCCCGCTCCCATCAGCTCGGCCGCACGCCGCGCCAGGTCGGTCGTGGGAACCTCCCCAGCGGGGTGAGACGCCCCCGCGATTACTAGTACGAGCTCGCCTTTGGGGGGGACGCCGCTCACCCGTTCGAGCAGAGAGGACAGCGGCGCCCTGAGGACCTCCTCATGCACCTTGGTCAGCTCCCGGACAAGAGCCGCGTCCCGATCGCCCCACAGCTCGACGAGATCGTTCAGAGTCGCCTTCAGGCGATGCGGCGATTCGTAGATCACAAGTGTGCGCGGCTCATCCACCAGGGCAGCGACCCGTCGTCGACGCGGCCCTGCCGCCCTGGGCAGGAAGCCCTCGAACGCAAAACGATCCGAAGGAAGCCCTGACAACACCAGGGCGCTCACCGCGGCCGTCGGCCCCGGAACGACCTCGATCCTCAAGCCCGCTTCCGCGCACGCCCTCACCACCCGGAAGCCCGGATCGGACAAGCCAGGCATACCCGCTCCTGAAACCACCACCACTCTCTGACCTTCGGCCACTCTGGCCTGAAGCTCGTCCGTTCGGTGGCGTTCGTTGCCTTCGTTCAAAACCAGGAGCTTGGGTGAAGCGATCTCGAAGTGGGCCAGTAACTTGCGGGTTCGCTGCACGTCCTCACACGCCAGGACGTCCGCCTCGCGGAGGGTGCGCACGGCGCGCCATGTCATGTCCTCGAGATTGCCAATCGGGGTACCACACAAAATGAGCCTGCCGCCGAGATCGCCTGTCACAGCCACAGAGACTAACTATGCTGCCGCCTCAATGACATCGAACGAACGATTACGCGCCTCCGACAGAGAGGCGGCACGATGGAGCCCGGTTGATTTCGGCGCCGCCCTTGTCGTCGTCCTCATCGGCGCCGTGATACGGCTCGTGCATGTGGCGGTTCCGGGTGGACGAATCTTCGACGAGAGATACTACGCAAAGGACGCATGTCTCTACGCTGAGGTCCCCGCGTCACTGTGCGGAAGCGCGACCGAGATAACCACGGTGCATCCCCCTCTGGGGAAATGGCTTCTTGCAGGCGGCATCCGCGTCTTCGGCTACAACGCGCTGGGGTGGCGCATGGCGGCGGTAGTTGCCGGCGTCACTACGATCGCACTTCTGTATCTCTTGGCGCGGGAGCTGTTGGGGTCCACCATCGGCGCCACCTTTGCCGCCGGGTTGCTGGCAATCGATCCGCTGCACTTCGTGCAGTCCCGTGTTGCGATGCTTGACATCTTTGTCTCGCTTTTCGGCGTTGCGGCATTTTATTGCCTCCTCTTGGATCGGAGGCGGCTCCTGCGCCCACAACCGGATGCCGGCCCCCCGTTGTTTGACAGGCCATGGCGGATGGTCGCAGGCGCAGCGGCGGACGCCCGGCTCTCGCTGCTCCGCAGGCCGTGGCGGGCTGCCGCCGGCGTCGCAGCCGGTGCCGCCACCGCATCGAAGTGGTCGGGTGCTCTCATAGCAGTGGCGTTGATCGGCTTGACCCTTGTCTGGGAAGTGGCGGCTCGGCCCGCCGACGGCAAGCCCGGTCCGGCGCGACGGGCGCTGGCCGAGGAAGGAGCATCGATGTCGGTGTGGCTGATCGCGACGCCAATCGTCGTCTACGCATTGGCTTATGCCGGGGTCCTGGACGGTTCATGGCGCGTCGCGCCGTGGTCCGAAGGGTCGTGGATACGCGCTTTTGTCGAGCGGCAGGTCTACATGGCGGACTTCCACACCGGTCTCGACAAAATGCACAGCTACGGATCGCCCGCGTGGTCGTGGGTGCTCATAAGACGCCCCGTCTCCTACTTCTTCACTCACGCGGCAAACGGCGACTACAGGGAGATCATCGCTATCGGCAACCCGGTGGTGTGGTGGTCGTCGCTCATGGCCCTGCTCTATACGGGGGTGAGATGGATTCGCCATCGCGCCCTGGGAGAACCCGAGGGTTTGATCCTGGCCGGCTTCCTGGTCACCTACGGTCCATGGCTGGTGATTGCGTCGGGGAGGTCGGCTGTCTTTCTCTTCTACCTGCTGCCCACAGTGCCATTCATGTGTCTGGGTCTTGCCTACGTGGTGACCCGGCTCACACGCTCGGTGATGGGGCGGACCGCAATCATCGTGTTCGGCACTGCGTCCATCTTGACCTTCGCTTTCTATTACCCGCTGCTCGCGGCGAAACCTCTGCCGTTCAAGCAATGGGATCGCCGCATCTGGGTATTCGACAATTGCGACCGGCCGGCGTCAGATGCCGGCTCGGATGCGGCCGAAGACGCACCGCCACAGGGGTGGTGCTGGATCTGACCGCCCGGCGCTGCGCCGACCGTCCGATCGCCGAGCGGCGTCAGGGGGCGCGTGCTTCCAGGAGCTCGATGCGGTACACAAGGGTTGCGTTCGGGGGAACCCTAGGGGGCAGTCCGTCGGCCCCGTAGGCAAGCTCCGGCGGGATGACGAGCCTGCGGACTCCGCCGACCCTCATTCCGACAACTCCTTCGTCCCATCCTGGGATGTTCTGTCCGCTTCCGAGGGAGAACCGGAAGGGTTCGGTGCTGCGATCTGTCGAGTCGAAACGTTGGCCGTTCTGGAGTGTGCCGGTAAAGGTTGTCGAAAGAATCCAACCTCGCTCCGGAAGAGCGCCCGAACCACATTTCAGATCTCTGTAACTGATGCCGGATTCCGTTGTGAACGACCGTTCGGCGCATGCAGGCGGCGCCGGCGCATTGTCACCACACGCAGTCCACAAGAGCAGAGCAACACCGGCAAGAGCCCCAGCCCAGGCAGCCATCACGAATGCACACCAAGGCCGCGGGATCGCGCTGCCGCGGTCCAGTCCTCCTCGGTCATCGCATAGATGTCGTGATCGGCCCAGCATCCGTTGATTCGCAGGTAGCGCAAGAAGCGCCCCTCCGGCCGGAAGCCCGCCTTGATCAGCACTCTCGCCGACGCAGGATTGTCCGGCACAACAGCACCCTGAACCCGGTGCAGACCGGCGTCTCGGAAGGCGAAGGCAACCGCCAGCCGGACGGCCTCGGTCGCGACACCCTTGCCATTGTGCGCCTCGTCCACCGAGTACCCGATGGTGGCGTGCTGGCCGGCGCCCCTGACGACGTTGCCGAGTGCAACTCGGCCTACGAGAGCACCCCCCGAAAACACCCCGAAGGCATGACCGCTTCCGTCCTTCGCCCTGGCCTGGGCTCGCCTGATGTCCTCTGCTTGTCCCTCGAGAGTGAAATACCCATCCGGCCTGACCGGCTCGAGGGCGCGCAGGAAGCGTCGGTTGCGCACGACGTAGTCGAACAACGCCGGCGCGTCAGAGATCTCCAAAGAAGCTATCACCGGAGCCGGCAGGTTTACGTCAGAGTCACTCATATCGGATGAAGATAGCCGTTTGGCCGTCGTCACCAAATCGCGTGTCCGGCCTGCGTGCTCCTAGCTGCTGCGCGGGCGGGTGACGAGATATCCCGCCATGGCTCCTAGAAACCCGAGTCCGAGAACTACGACGATTGAGTGGATCAACCCTGGTTTGATGGCCATCACCCACAAGATGCCAAGCGCTATCCCATTCAAGGCGAACGCGGCCTGCCACCCGGCCGGGGTGGCGATGAGTCGCTTTACCTCCGAAGGGACTTCGACGCCTTCCGCGCCGGCGACCGACCTGGCGATGGCGGACATCTGCCGGCCCACGACTCTGGCGCCGAGCAGGGGCATGACCAGGAGTCCGGCAATGGAAACGGCGATCCACGGCGTCTCGAACGTCCACGCCTCGGTCGTCATATAGACCCCGCTCGCCAGCAACAACAGCGTCGCCGCTGGGAACATGCGCTCAGTCGTGCGGAGAAACCCGACCCACAACCGCACCTGCTCGATTGTGGCGGCGCCCCTCAGGCGCGCGCCTCCCCACTGAATGATGGTGATCGCTCCGAACAGGGTCACGACACCCAGCAGGTGGACGAACA
>JALZIC010000071.1 GCA_030860455.1 Actinomycetota bacterium | reverse complement strand
GCGTTGGAACCCGTCAGAGAACGGCTCTTTCGTGAGGCGAGGGCGGCGGACCGGCGGGAACCCTTCGAGGCCTACGCGGCGGACGCCCTGGTCGCGATCGCCGAGCACGTTAGGGACTGTGAGGCGTCCCCGGAGCGCACCGGGCCCGCTGCGCTGGTCCATGTCCTGGTCGACCATAGGGCGCTCACCCGGGGCCACGTCGAGGGCGCCGAGAGCTGCGAGATCGCAGGGGTCGGGCCGATCCCTGCCGCCACCGCCCGGGCGCTCGCATCAGATTCGATCCTGTCGGTCCTGGTCACTGACGGGACCGACATCAAGACGGTCTCTCACCTGGGTCGCACGATCCCGGCCCGGCTGCGTACCGCGCTTTCCGCCCGCGACCGCAAATGCGTGGTCCCTGGGTGTGACACCCGCCACCATCTCGAAATCGATCACATCCTGCCGCGAGCGCAAGAAGGGCCGACGCGTCTCGACAACCTGGCGCGCCTGTGCACCTATCACCATCACCTCAAGACTGCCCGGGGCTACCGTCTCTGTGGCCGGCCCGGATCGTGGGAGTGGCATCCGCCCGGGGGGCGCACGCAGGGCGGACGCGATCCCACCGAAGTTGGGTGCGGAGACGGATCAGAGAATACATACTAGAGAAGATGAGCCAGGTACAAGCCACGATCGCCCATCACGACTTTGTTCTGGAGGGCCGGGCAATCGAGCGCACCGTGAGCCGCGTGCTTCCCGAACCATTGACCGACCATTTCGTCGTTGTCGCCGGTCGGCGCTATCCCCCCAAGCAGGTGATAGGCCTGGTCACGGGGCTTGACCGGGCAGACTTCACAACCCACCAGGCGCGCCGCATCCTCAGGCGATTGGGTTTCGTGGTCGGCCGGCGAAGCGACAGAGACCAGGCTCGACGGGGAAACCCGGCGCGTAGCAGGGGGCCGCACGGAGGTCGGGAGGCCGACCTGCTCCGCCCTTATGCCGGGCAATGGGTGGCGCAAAGAGGCCTCGAAGTGCTTGTCGCTGCCGCCACGCCGCAGGAGGTGCTGAGCTGGCTCGAGAGACATGATGAGCAGGCCGATGGCATGTTCCTCGTCCCGGCAGAAGCATGGCAGGCTCAAGGTGCCGGCCCGCATTGAAATTCGTGTTCAAAGAGCTGCCGGGCGCGAGCGAAGACATCGTGCGTCCGGTCGTCCCCGTAGTTGTCGAGGGACTCCCCCTGGCCCCGCAGCTTTGTCTTCTTGACACCGGTAGCCTGCAGAACCGTTTCGGTGGCTGGGTCGCGCAAGCCGCCGGGATCGATCTCGCCGCTGCGACCACTCAGACCCTCGCGCTTGGGGGACTCCAGACCATCGCTCGCACGGTGCCCGTACGCTTGGCCGTGGGAGATGCGTCCTGGGACGCCCCCGTCTCGTTCTGCGATCCGTGGCCGCTGAGCTTCCACCTGCTCGGCCAAGAGGGCTTCTTCCGTTGGTTCAGAGTCGCCATCAGGGCAGCTCGCTACACGGCGGATGTTGTGCTCGAGGAGGAATAAAATTTGGAGCCGGGCAACCTGTCCCTCACCTACTGATCTTCCACCATTCGAGCGTTTTCGCCATCGGCTCACCGGGCCCGTTGGATGTAGCCGTGACGTCGGCGCCCAGTCTCGGGCATCATGGCCGCGATGCGCCTGAATCACTATGAGTTTCACAGCGCCTGGTCTATCGACGCCGGCCCCGGCGACCTGTTCGACGCCCTCAACGACGTGATGAGATACCCGTTGTGGTGGCCTCAGATAAAAGAGGTCGTCGACCTCGGCAACGAGCGGCACATGATCGTGGCCAGGTCGCTTCTGCCCTACAGCCTTTGCTTCGAGGCCAGGCCCGGCGTCGTCGACAGGGCGGCGGGCATCCTCGAGACGACCATGACCGGCGATCTCGAGGGCTACTCCCGCTGGAGGCTGGCGCCCGATGGGATCGGAAGCAGGGTGATCTTCGAGGAACAGGTCGATGCGAACAAGAAGCTGCTGCGCCGCTTCGCCCTGGTGGGCCGTCCGTTGTTCATCGCCAACCACACGTTGATGATGCACAGAGCGCGCCGGGGCATGGCCGTCTACATGGCCGGTTGGCGTGCGGCGCGGAGCGGTGAGGGATGAGCACGGGCGAGGAGCGCCGCTACATCAGGCCCGGTCCGTTGGTTACGGGACTGGGGAACCCCGTCATGAAGATGCTCGGGTTCGCTCCCACGCTTGTAGTGAGGGGCCGCAAGAGCGGAGCGTGGAGGACGACGCCGGTGATGCCGCTCAGGGTCGAAAAGGTCACCTACCTCGTGTCGCCGCGCGGCGAGACCGACTGGGTCCGCAACCTGCGCGCCGCCGGAGAGGGCCAGCTCCGGCGCTTTTCGAGGACCCGTGCCTTTCGGGCGGCCGAGGTCCCTCCGACCGACCGGGCCAGGTTCGTCGAGGCCTACAAGAGGCGCTGGGCCCGGACGGGTCCGATCAAGGCTCAGTTCGACAACCTGCCGAACCCGACCGACCACCCGGTGTTCCGGCTCACCTTCCACTGACCTCGCCGTCGGAGCGCCCCCTCCTGGAGCGGCACTTAAGCCTGCGTGCTGAAAGCAGGGGGCACTCCGGACCCGAGTCACATTTCGCGCTCGGCCCGGTAGTGCCGGACCGGCGAGCCTGGGCCGGCGTATGCTCGAACGCGTGTTCGATACCGACCGGGCGTCCTACCTCGCCTCCATGAACGAGCCTCAGCGCGCGGCGGTGACCCACGGGGAGGGCCCCCTCCTGGTGGTCGCCGGCGCGGGAACCGGCAAGACCAAGACGCTCGCCTGCAGGGTCGCCCATCTCATCGCCGCGGGCGTAGCGCCGGAGCGCATCCTCCTGCTGACCTTCACCCGCCGGGCGGCCGGCGAGATGCTCGGCCGGGTCGGCCGCCACACCTCGCCCGAAGCCGCCGCACGGGTGTGGGGCGGGACCTTTCATTCGGTCGCCCACCGGCTTCTGCGCATCTACGGCGCCGGCGCCGGCCTGGACGCCGGCTTCACGGTCATGGACGTGTCCGATGCGGCCGATCTCATGAGCCTCGTGCGCAACGAGCTGCCCGTCGACACCTCGGTGCGCCGCCTCGCCAAGCCCGAGACCCTCGTGGCGATCTACTCCCGCATGGTGAACTCGCGCACCAAGCTCGGAGACGTCCTGACCGCGCACTTCCCCTGGTGCGCGGCCGACGCCGAGCCCATCAAGGCCGCCTTCGAGGCGTACACACTTCGCAAGCGCGGGCAAAACGTGCTCGACTTCGACGACCTGCTGTTGTTTTGGAACGCGCTGCTCGGCGCGCCGAGGCCGGCCGGCGTGATGCGCGATCTCTTCGATCACATACTCGTGGACGAGTACCAGGACACCAACGCCATCCAGGGCGACATCCTGCGCGCCATGCGGTCAGACCCTGCAAACATCACCGTGGTCGGCGACGACGCCCAGGCCATCTATTCGTTTCGCGCTGCAACCGTACGCAACATCGTCGAGTTCCCGGCAACTTACCCCGGCACCCGCAGAGTGATGCTCGAACAGAACTACCGTTCCCTGGACCCGATCCTCGAGGCCTCCAACGCAGTCATGTCCGAGAGCCGGACCGGCTACGCCAAGACGTTGTGGACCGAGCGTCTTGGCGGCACCCGGCCGCTGCTGCTCACCTGCACCGATGAAGCGGCTCAATCCGACGCTGTATGTGCTCAGGTTCTCGAGCAGCGCGAACGGGGTGTCGAGCTCAACCAGCAAGCGGTGCTGTTTCGCGCCGCACAACACAGTGCGCACCTCGAGATCGAGTTGTCCCGGCGCAACATCCCCTTCGTTAAATACGGGGGATTGCGGTTTATCGAAGCCGCACACATCAAGGACATGATCGGGTTGCTGCGCGTGCTCGAGAATCCCTGGGACGAGCTTGCCTGGTGGCGCACGCTCCAGTTGCTCGACGGCGTCGGGCCGTCCACATCGTCGAAAATCATGGCCGAGCTCGGCGTCCGCCCGAGGTCGCAACGATCCCCTCTGTCGGCCATGCTCGAGGCGCTCCCAAAGGCTCCCGCGCCTGCGACCCCGCATCTCGAGGAGCTGCGCGCCGCGCTCGGAGATTGCACTGCAACACCGGGCCAACCGGCTGTGGAGATCGAAAGGCTGACCCTTTGGTGTGCGCCCTCGTGGCAACGCCGGTACGACAACGCCGCCGCACGCGTGGCCGACGCCGAGCGGCTGGCTCAGATCGCAGCCGGGTACTCGTCGAGAAGCCGGCTTATCGCCGACCTCTGTCTCGATCCGCCACAGTCGACCGGTGAGCTTGCCGGCGCGCCGATGCTCGACGAAGATTACCTCAACCTCAGCACGATTCACTCGGCCAAGGGGTGCGAGTGGGAAGCAGTGCACGTGATCCATGCGGCCGATGGAATGATCCCGTCCGACATGGCCACAAGAGATGCAGACGAGATCGAAGAGGAGCGCCGGCTGTTCTACGTCGCCCTGACGCGCGCCAAAAAGAGCCTGCACGTGCATTTCCCGCTCCGCTATTACCATCGCCGGATGGGTCTCGACGACGCTCACGGCTATGCTCAGCTCACGCGTTTCCTGCCGGAGCATGTTCGGGGTCTGTTCGAGCAGCGATCGTGGGGGGCGCCGGAGGAAGACGATGATCACAACGGTCCTCTGCCCGGCAGCACCGAGAGCGTGGACCGCTGGCTGAGCGAGCTGTGGGGTTAGCGGCCACAACAAGGGGCGGTTTATGGGAGTACTGAAGCGAACCCTCACCGAATACAAAGACGACAACCTGACCGACTGGGCGGCAGCGCTCACCTACTACGCGGTCTTGTCAGTCTTTCCCGGCCTCATAGTTCTCGTCGCACTACTCGGGCTCATCGGCCAGGACCCGCAGATGACCAACAGACTCCTCGACATCGTCGCTCAGATCGGCCCCGACGAAGCCGTCGCGCTCTTCCGGAGCACGATCCAGAGCCTCGTGTCGAACAACGCCGGGGCCGGCGCGTTGCTGGGTTTCGGGACTCTGGGCGCTTTGTGGTCGGCGTCGGGATACATCGGCGCGTTCATGCGGGTCTCGAACCTCATCTACGAGATGGAAGAGGAGCGGCCCTTCTGGCGCAAACGCCCGCTCCAGATCGTCATCACGATCGTCATGGTCGTCGGCCTGGCGATCGTGTCGGTGGCGATCGTCGTAACGGGGCCGCTGGCCGAGGCGGTGGGCCGGGCCATCGGGCTCGAATCCGTCACGGTGACGATATGGGACTACGCAAAGTGGCCGGTGCTCGTGCTGCTGGTCATGGTGATGGTCTCAGTTCTCTACTATGTCGCTCCGAACGTGAAGCAGCCCAGCTGGCGTTTGGTGACGCCCGGAGGCGTGCTGGCGGTGGTGCTGTGGATCCTGGCTTCCCTTGCGTTCGGCTTTTACGTCTCGCAGTTCGCCACCTACAACGCGACCTACGGGAGCCTTGCCGGCGTGATCGTGTTCCTGTTGTGGCTCTATATCTCGAACAACGCGCTGCTTCTCGGCGCCGAGCTCAACGCCGAGATCGAGCGGGGGCGCGAGCTCGAGCAGGGACTGCCGGCGGAGGAGGACATCCAGCTCCCACCGCGGGCAACCAAAGCCTGACCCGATGGATCGGCGTTAACCCGGCGACAACCTGAGGGTCGCAACCGTCGACGAAGCCACGGCCTCGGGCGACCACGCGACCGGAACTCCACCGCCGCGCCGCCAGACCTCGAACAGATCGTCGTAGTGCGGCGATAAGGGGTTGCCCGACTGGCCCCCCGCCAAGACGAAGCGCGTGTTGTCCCAATCCCCCACCTCCACGGCCATCCGCAAGGTGGGCATGGCCAGCGGGCTCGACTCCGGCTCGAGCACCGGTGAGCCCGCCTGACTCACCGTGTTGGGATCGCCGCCGCACGGCCACGGGCCGAGGTTGAAGACCCGGTCCAGGGGCCGGCGTTCGCCCAGAGGATGATGCAGGGTGGCGCGGCGCACCCGGCCCCAGGCCCATCCGGCTGGATCGTCACCGTGCCCCGAGTGCAACCGGCCCGCCACGGCCTCCAGCGCGCCGGCCATCTCGTCGGGCCAGCCGCCCTCGAACCAGCCTGCGGGTTGCTCGATGAGCAGCCGCTCGAGCAGCCAGGCGT
>JALZIC010000080.1 GCA_030860455.1 Actinomycetota bacterium | reverse complement strand
TCCCAGGTTTCAGAAAGTTCGAAGAAATCAAAGTCAGGCATCAGGAAACCCAGTGAAATCGCAACCGCGCCGAAGAATCTAAAGGGTTAGGCACCCAGGGCGCCCTCGAGTTCGAGCAGGAAGACCTTGCGCTCCGGCCCTCCCCCGTAGTTGCCGACTCCGCCGCTCGATGGGAGCACCCGGTGACAGGGAACGATGAGGGGGACCGGGTTGGTGGCGCAGGCCGTCCCGACCGCGCGCGCGGCCCTGGGCGATCCGGCCCGCCGCGCGAGCTCGCCATAGGTGACGACGTGACCTCGCCCGACCTTCCTCAGGTGTTCCAGAACCGTCCGGCGAAAGCTCGAATGCATGAGCGAGAAATCCACCGGGAAAGCTAGCTCTGCCGGGTCGCCCTCGAGGTAAGCCGCGAGCGCGTCGCGGACCTGCTGGGTTTCGCTTGCCGACCGGACCACGCGGCCCCCGATGGTCCCCGCCAGCTCTTCGAGCACTCCGCTCGGGTCCTCCTGCTGAAAAGCGACGCGGCAGACCCCCTCTTCCGTCGTCGCAACCAACAGCTTCCCGATGGGTGTCGATACGAACTCGTAGGTAACGTCGGTCAGACCCTCAGCCACTGCCGCCGAAGCCAACCTGTCAAGAAACTCCGTGCTGGGACTCATGCCAGCCTCTCTCTCAATGATCCGATTGCCGTTGATACCCGTCGTCTGGCCGCCGCCGGTGAGCAGCCGAGCTTGCTCGCGATGTCCTCGTAGGCCAGGTCCTCGACGAAACGCAGCCTCAAAGCGTCCCGGTTTGCGTCGCTCAGGGACTCAATGATCGATTCAAAGGTCCCGTTGTCGTAGGAATGCTCGTATGCCTCTCCCGTCAGATCCGCGACGGGAATCTCTCGTCGCGGCCCCGAGTGATCGAACGCCGTCGTCGTGGTTATGCGAAACAACCAGGCCCTCAGGTGATCGCCATGCTTCAAGCCCGGGTAGGAGCGAAGGCCGCGCAGAAAGGCCTCCTGGACGATGTCCTCAGCGTCGTCGCCGGCCAGTCGGCGCGCGTAACGCAGCAACTCGTCGGCATGGTTTTCGACGAGCGTCCAGAACGGCGGCAGATAGGTCGTCGTGGGCATCATGTCTGGTCTAACCGATCGCGAGCGACGAATGTGAGCGACGATCGGACTCTTAGGTGTGGCAGAGCCTGGCGACCCGCGGCCGAGCGGGGGACTCAGTGGGGAAGCATCAGGTGCAGGTCGCCAAACTCATGCCACAGATACCGGCGCTCGAGCGCCGCCGAGTAGGCCCTTCGCAGAACGTCGGACCCCGCGATTGACTCGATCATCCACAGATGCGAGGACAGAGGTTCGTGCCAGCCAGTAAGGAGACCGTCGACCCCGCGAACATCGTGCATTGGAGAGATCACAACTCTGGTCCAGCCCTCACCGGGATGGACCCCTCCGGTGCTATCGGCAACGCTCTCCAGCGCGCGAACGACCGTGGTGCCGACGGCGATGACCTTGCCGCCGGCATGGCGCGCGGCGTTGATTCGCTCCGCCGTTCTTGGACCTACTCGATAGAACTCCTCGAACGGCGGCTCGTTGGCCTCCGGCGAAGACACGCCCGTGTGAAGCAGCAGGGGGGCGACCTCGATGCCGCGCGCGATGAGCCTCGTAATCAGGTCGGAGGTGAATGCACGACCTGCGCTCGGCATCTCGGCGCTTCCAGGCTCGGAGGCAAAGACGGTCTGATAACGGTCGAGCGGGTGCGATCGAGTGCCGTACGTGATCGGAGTTCCGTGCTCGTGCAGATAACGGCTCAGCTCCTGCGGCAACGACAGCTCGGCCACCCACAGACGCCGGGAGACGAACCGGCCTCGATCGGTCGCGTAGGGAGCGAGCAGGCGAGCATTGCCACCGTTGGGTAGCAGAACCTCGGGCGGAGCCTCGTCGAAGAAGGGCCTGGGGCCTTCATTGGTCGGCCGCCGCAACTCGACGATCCACAGATCGGCCGGGAGATGCGTCGACAGGTGAAGCCGCAACAGAGATCCGTCGGGCGCGATCGCAGGGAGTGACGCAGGGATCGTTGCCGAGGTGTTGATGACGACGATGTCGCCTGGGTAAAGGAGGTCGGGCAACTCCGTAAATCCTCTGTGTTCCACATCGCCGTCCGGCAAGCGTGAAACGAGGAGCCGCACGTCGTCGCGCCTCAGCCCCCTGTCCTCAGGTGGATCGAGCGCGATCAGCTCGTCCGGGAGATCGAACTTGAGCTCCTCGTGCGACGAAGAGTCCATCCTCGTCGCGATCAACCTCTCACTCCCTGTGCGGCCCGCAGTTCGGACGCCCGATATCTGCCACTCGGCAGGTCACCCTCAAGAAGAGTCAGGAAGGCGGGCGCGCTATCGGAGGGGAGTGGACGGTCGGAGATGTCCTCTCCGGGGAAAGCCTCCTGCTGCATCTGTGTGCGCATGTCACCTGGATCGACCCAATAGACGCGCAGTTCGGGATGCTCGGCAGCGAAGATGCCCGTGAGCTGCTCGAGTGCTGCCTTGGACGATCCGTAGCCTCCCCAGCCCTCGTAGCTCTCCACGCCCGCATCCGACGTGACGTTGATGATCCGCGCACCCTGCTCCAGACGGGGGAGTACGAGCTGCATCAAGCGCAACGGCGCGAACACGTTCGCCTCGTAGACCTCCCGAAGCACCGAGAGCGGGTAGGTGGCGAGTGGTGGTTGCGGGCTCGGGCCGAGAAGACTCGCGTTGTTGATCACGGCGGAGAGGGGGCCGAGCCGAGCGGCTTCGTCGACCAGCCGGGTGAGGTGGGCCGAGTCCCGCACGTCCCCATCAAGGGCGACCACCGAGGTCAGCGACGCGAGCTCCACCCGGGCCGCCTCGAGCGGACCGGCGTGCCGAGCGTCGATCGCGAGCGCCCAATTCCGGGCCGCCAACGCTCGGGCAAGCTCCAGGCCCAATCCTCGAGATGCTCCGGTGACGATTGCGGTCTTGGTCAATGGTGGCCTCCCTCTTGCTCGGAGAATCGACGTTATCTCCCCCTGGAGAAAAAAACAAGATGTTTCTGTTTTTATTGCCTAAAGGAGGGCAGGTGGCTAGGATGAGTCCATGTCACCCGCCAGTCATCCCGCCCTTACCGCCCTGCCGGTCACCAAACGGGCGCTGTTGAACTCGCTCAAGAAGCGGGGCGATCTCTCGGCGGACGACCTCGCCGGATCGCTCGGCATGACGGTGTCGGGTGTCCGCCAGCAGCTCTCGGGGCTGCAGCGGGACGGACTCGTCACCTTCGATGAGATTCGCTCGGGTCGGGGGCGGCCCCGCTACGTTTACCGGTTGACCTCTGCCGCCGATGGTCTCTACCCCCGCGCCTATGCAGAGATCACCAACGAGTTGCTCGAGTACGTGGAGGACGCCGACCCGGAGTTGCTCGAAGCCATCTTCGCCAAACGGCGCCAGCGACGCATCGAGCGGGCCCACACCCGGTTGGCAAGCAAGTCCTTCCCCCAACAGGTGGAGGAGCTGGCCAAGATTTTGGACGAAGACGGCTACCTGGCGGACAGCACTCGTCTGGACGACACGACATGGCTCGTGACCGAGCACAACTGCGCCATCTTTGGGGTGGCCATGCGCTACGGACAGGCATGCAGCAGCGAGATCGAGTTCATCCGCGCGGTTATGCCCGAAGCTCACGTCGAGCGCATCTCCCACATGGTGGCCGGGGAGCATCACTGCAGCTACCGCATCACTCTCGGTGGCCCACAAAGCTGATCTCGCCGTCCGATAGATTGCGTCAATGGCAAGGCGAGGGCATAGCGCCTACTCCGATGCGGTGAAGTGGACCAAGCTGGGCCGCCCTCGCCGTTTTAACCGAGCGAGCTTCGCGGGTCGTTGCTGGCAG
>JALZIC010000041.1 GCA_030860455.1 Actinomycetota bacterium | reverse complement strand
CCCTTGAGCTGTTCGCCGAGCGGTGGTGGAACGAGGCCAAGGCGCGTGCCGCAGCGCGTGCCGCACATGCCTACAGGATCCCGTTGGTCTCATGGGAGGCGTCGCCGGCGCAGAGCGCGTTGTCCGGCTGAGCGGAATTCTGAGCATCCCGGCCGGCGGCGGATTTGTGCCACGTACCGTTCGCCAAACCGGTGCCCAAAAGCGCCCGCCGGACGCCTAGCCCTCGACCGGCAATCCTGCGGCCTCCCAATCGGGGAGGCCGGAGTCCAAGATGTACGTGCGGAATCCCTTCTTATCCAAATAGCGGACGGCTTCAGGCGCGAAGGCACAGAAGGAGCCACGGCAGTAGGCGACGACCTCCTTGTTCCTCGGCAGCTCTTTGAGTCGCCGCTTCAACTCGGCAACGGGAATCGACACCGCACCGGGCACATGACCGGCCGCGTATTCTTGCTCCGGCCGCACATCCAGGACCAGCAGGTCGTCTTTGTTGCGAAGACGCTTTGCAAGCTCCTCTTTGGTCAACAGCTCGACACCCTTGAGGTCACCGGTGTAGGCCCGCGCCAGTCGCTCGACCTCGGCCACCCTGTCGTTGGCGACACCCTGCAGCGAGCGCCACAGCTTCACCACGTCCGGCGAAGCGAGACGATAGAAGATCGAGGTTCCGTGGCGGCGCGAGGAGACCAGACCTGCGCGCCGCAGGACCTGAAGATGCTGGCTTGCGTTCGCGATCGACATCTCGATTTCGGAGGCGATGCTTTCGACGCTGCGCTCGCCGTTGGCGAGGAGATCGACGACCTCGGCCCGTCTCCCACTCGCCAGAGCCTTGGCGACGCGCGCGAACTCGTCGAACAGCGCCTGTTTTGCGGCTCGGTTTGCCATCGCTCTATCCTAGACTGTTCAATTCATCACTTGAGGAATGGAGATTGATCCAAGCGTCGAGGCCCGATAGGGCGGTTGCGCCGGCCACCGCCAACAGTGCCGTGTGGGCATTGAAGAGGTCCGCGAGCACGCCCGCCGCGATCGCCCCCACCACGTAGCCGCCGTCGCGCCAGGTTCTGTACACCCCGACCGCAGCCGCCCGCCAGGAGGGCGCAGCCAAGTCACCAACGGCTGCGAGCAGTGTGGGATAGGTCAGCGCCGTCCCGAGTCCCAGCAGCACCGCCGCACCCATCATTTGTGCAAACCCGTCGCCGGCCCAGAAGCACAGCAGGGCCAAGGCCTGCGTCCACATTCCAACGGCGACGGGGAGCCGTCTTCCCAGTCGGTCGCTCAAGGCACCGGTCAGCAGTTGCCCCACGCCCCAGACCGCGGGGTAGATGCTTGCCACTGCTCCGATCTGCACGACGGTGAGGCCCTGGCCTACCAGAAGCACGGGAAGCAGGCCCCAGGCCAGCGCGTCGTTGGCGTTGTTCACCAGGCCGGTCCTCGACACCGCGGCCAGGCCCCGGTGTCGATAGCTTGCCAGCGCGGCCACGTCCCGGAAGCCCTTGGCCGCTCCCGATCCGTTTTCGAATTCCATGTGTGAGGTCGTCTCCCGCACCCAGAATGCAGAAAGCCCGAGCCCCAGACCGACAATCGCCAGCCCCAGGAACATCGGTTCGGGTCGAAGTCCGTAGCGCGACGCCAGCCATCCCGAAGCCGCGGAGGAAACGGCGACCGCAACGTACCCGGCGAATTCGTTGAGCCCCATCGCCAACCCTCGCTGGCGGGGACCCGCGAGGTCTATCTTCATCATCACCGTCGCCGACCAGGCGAGCCCCTGATTGATACCGAGCAGCACGTTTGCGACGATCACCCACCCCCAGGTGGGCGCCAGCATCAGCACGATCGGCACCGGGATGCCGAAGGCCCATCCCAGCAACAGAACCCTTCGCCGCCCGATTTGGTCCGCCAAATAACCCGCGACCAGGTTCGCTGCGGCCTTCGCAAGTCCGAAGCTGACGATGAAGAGCATGAGCGCGGTGCTCGAGGTGACCGCGAAGACTCGCTCGCCCAATAACGGGACCAGCGTTCGCTCCTGGCCAACCAGCGCCCCCACCAATCCGTTGATGCCCACCAGCAGGGTGAACTGAGCAAGGTTTGCTCGGACTCCCAGCCTGATGGCTGAGGGGCGGGTGCTCACCGAGGAAATATTCACTGCCTCTTATAGTATTCAAGAAAGTACTTGACAATCAAGTAGGCCGAGGCCACAATCGCTGGAGAGGAAAGGAGATCGGGGATCCATGGATATGGCACAGGGTGTTAACCAAGTCGATGCTCGGGGATTGGTGTGCCCGATGCCGACGATCCGCCTCGGCCAAGCGATCCGTAAAGTCGAAGTCGGTCGGCTCGTGGAGATGTGGACCGACGACCCGGGCTCCAGGGAGAACATGGCGGCGTGGTGCCGGAACACCGGCCACCAGCTCGTGGAGCAGTCATCCGACGACTCCAGCTTCAGATACGTCGTGAGACGCAGCCGATGAAGACCGAGGCGATGGTTGTGTCCGACCCGCAACAAGAAGAACACGATGCACAGCCCAAGCGTCTCGCGCTGATCGTTTCGAAAGGAACCCTCGACCAGGCTTACCCGCCGCTCGTCATGGCCACGACCGCGGCCAGCATGGGCTGGGAGGTCGGGATCTTCTTCACCTTCTACGGGCTCGACATCGTGCACAGAAAGCGCATGCCGAAGCTGTCGGTGAGCCCGATCGGAAACCCGGCCATGCCTCCACCGCTGAAGAAAGTTCCGATGCACATCCCGACGCTTCTGGGAGCTCTCCCCGGGATGAAGTCGGCAGCTACCAAGATGATGAAGAGCTGGGTGTCGAAGGCCAACTTGGTCTCGATACCCGAGCTGCTGAACATAGCCCGCGAACTGGATGTGCGCATGTTCGCCTGCAACACCACCTTGGTTGTGATGGACGTGGCCCAGGAGGATCTGATCGAGGGTGTTGAGTTCGCCGGCGCCCCCGCGTTCTTGGACTTCGCCGGCGATTCCGACGTTCAACTGTTCATCTAGGAGGCCAACATGTTCTTTAGACAGTTGCTGCACGAGGATCGATCCTGTGCCTCTTATCTACTGGGGTGCCCGACCCTCGGCTTGTGTGCCGCCATAGATCCCCAGGGCGATCCTCACCGCTACATCGACGCCGCCGAAGACAACGCCATGGTGATCAGCCATGTGATCGACACTCACGTCCATGCAGACCATCTTTCCGGCGCGCGAGCGCTCGCCGAAGCGGCAACCGCGCCCCTCTATCTCGACGCCACCGCCGAGGTCGGTTTCGAGTTCTCTCCGCTCCGCGACGGTGATGTCCTCGAGATCGGCAACCGCAGAGTCCGAATCATCTCTACGCCCGGGCACACGCCCGACCACGTCTGTCTGTTGGTGGACGACTGGTTCGTGATGACGGGAGACACGCTGTTCGTCGGCGACGTGGGCCGGGTCGACCTCGCGCTTACCGACATCACCGAGGTCGAAATTCGCTCAAGAGCGAAGGAGCTCTACGAGTCGCTGCAGACCTTGCTCTCGCTGCGAGACGACGTTGAGGTCTACCCCGGGCACTACGCGGGCTCGACCTGTGGGCGAGGCATGGATGGCAAGACGATCTCGACCATAGGCAGAGAGCGCCGAACCAACCCTGCGCTTCAGCTCGACCCGGAGCAGTTCCTCGACTATCAACTTGCCCATACGCCGCCCGCTCCTCAGGACTTCTTGAAGATCAAGAGCGCGAACAAGTCCTAAGGGACTTGTGGCCAAAACAAGGAGGTTGACGTGCCTGGTGTAGAGAGCAGAATCCTTGGTTCACCCTCCTCGGCGGTTGCGCCGGGCGAGGTCTACCGGATTGCTCCAGGACACGATGCCTGGGTCGTCTGCGGCGAACCTGCGGTCTTCGTGGAGTTCCAGGGCGCCGCCCACTACGCCGAAGGCTGAGAGGTATGGGACTGGGAGCCAACGTCGAGGAGCTTGTCGATGTCGAAGGACTCCGAAGCGAGGTAAGAGAGAAGTACAAAGAGGTCGCGCAAGATCCTCACGCGGCCTTCCACTTCCATACCGGCCGGGAGCATGCCCTGAGGATGGGTTACCCAATGACTCCGCTCGACGAGCTTCCCGACGAGGCAACCGTTGCCTTTGCCGGCGTGGGCAACCCGTTCTATTGGGAGCATCCTCAGCCCGGTGACAGCGTCGTCGATCTCGGATCAGGTGCGGGGATGGACTTGTTCTTGGCGGCTCTTTGGGTGGGACCCGAGGGCCGTGTCATCGGCGTCGACATGACTGAGGAGATGCTCGAGCGGGCTCGCGCCACGTTGAGGACGTTGGGTCTCGACAACGCTGAATTTCGTTCGGGTGTGATCGAAGACCTTCCCGTCGAGTCCGAGTGGGCGGATGTCGTCATCTCGAACGGCGTCATAAACCTGTGCCCGGACAAGCTGCGCGTCTACAAGGAGATCCAGCGGGTGCTGAAACCCGGGGGACGGATGATGATCGCCGACATCTGTGTCGAGCGCCCAGTGCCCGAGAGTGCGCTCAAGGACATCGATCTCTGGACCGGCTGAATTGCGGGTGCCCTGCCGTGCGCAGGGTGGGAGACGGTAATAGCGGGAGCGGGATTGGTCGAAATCGAACTGGCGAATCAGATCGACACCTTTGCTGGTGCCGGAGGTGAGGACAAGGCGCGGCAGTTTGGCACCTACGGCTACTCGATTCGCGCGGTTAAGCCAACTTAGCCAGACCTGAGCCCGTTACTCGTTCGGCTTGACGGGCCTGACGGCGACGAGCCGTTCGACGACTCCTGCTCGCATCCTCTCGAGCATCTGGACCTTGAAGCCTGCAGCCTTGTCCTGAATCAATGGTCGCCAGGTCATGTACTCACCTTCCATGCCCGAGGTCACGGCCTCGCCCAGGCGCTGGTTCTTTGGGCAAACAAACGGGCTCGCAGGAAAGGCCCTCTAGCCAGGTACGCTGGCTCACGGCGAGGGCGGTTAGCTCAGCGGAAGAGCACTGCGCTTACAACGCAGGGGTCGGCGGTTCGAACCCGTCACCGCCCACGACGCGAACGAGCAGGTCAACGGGCACTTTCAGTGAGCGTCAAGTTGAGTGCGCGTCAATGAGACGGGCCCCAGCGAAGGACCCAGCGCTGGTCCGGCTGCTCGGAGCCGCGTCGACGTGCAGGCCTCTGCCTGGC
>JALZIC010000038.1 GCA_030860455.1 Actinomycetota bacterium | reverse complement strand
GTGCACGGGATCGAGATGTCCGAGGCGATGGTCGCGCGGCTGCGCGCGAAGCCGGGGCACCGACGACATCGGCGGGACCATCGGCGACTTCGCCACGACCACCGTGGACGGGACCTTCTCCTCGCATACCTGGTCTTCAACACGATCCTGAACCTCACGACCCAGGCGGCGCAGGTCGCGTGCTTCCGCAACGTCGCGGCGCACCTCCAGCCCGGCGGCTGCTTCGTCATCGAGGTCGGCATCCTCGACCTCCAGCGGCTCCCTGTCGGCGAGACCATCCGCGTCTTCCACGTCAGCGCGACCAGATGGGGCTTCGACGAGTACGACGTCGCGAGACAAGGCCTTACGTCCCATCACCTCGAGATCGTCGACGGAAGAGTCGAACGCGTCTCGATTCCGTTCCGGTACGCGTGGCCCTCGGAGCTCGACCTGATGGCACAGGTTGCCGGGATGAGTCTGCGCGAGCGCTGGGGCGGATGGAAGCGGGAACCGTTCACGAGCGACAGCCGCAAGCACGTATCGATCTGGGAGAAGCCGGAGGCTATACCCTAAGACGGCTCATGGTTGCGCGTGAACGCGACACCAGAGCCTTCCTCAACGCTCAGGAGGCCCTCGGACGGCGGAGGACGCTACGAGCGGGACCAAGCTCTCGGGAGAACGGTGCGTGGAAGATCGTTCACCGTCATGGTGACAGCCTTCCCATCGACCAGGGCCCTCCCGCGGACGCCGTCGACGGAGCAAACTTCGTAGCGGGAAAGTGCGGACCGCCGAGTCAGAAACTGAAGGCGGTAGCGGCCTCGTCGCCGACCCAGTCCCACATCGGAACAGTGCCCCCGATTTCCGCGTTGTCGATGAGGTTGCCCTTGTCGAGCTTGCGGGCGTCGAAGCAGATTGGGCACACCAAGAGTCGACCGCCTGCCTTCTCGTATCGATCCATCAGATCGGTGAGTGGTGGACACCCATCGCATGCGACTGCGTGGGCGAACCCCGGGAGCGCGAGCCGGACTGCCTCTTTCGTGAGGAACATGAGCGTAGGACGTCCCTTCTCGGCGGCTCCCACCGCTACGAGAAACGCCACCGTCACCTTTTCGGAATCTTCCAACCCTGTCGTGAGGCTGATGACTGCTTTGTTGCTCATTTTGTGCCCCTCCCATGTTGGACCAGCGCATGGCTAGTCCCTTTCTTACCACCTTGGATCCACGCACATCGCCAGTGCGGGTGGGCGACAGCCTCGGTCCGGGCTAACGTCAACCTATGACGGAAGAGATGGAACCCTTGGTGAGCGCGGGCATTAGGGCGCTGGAGGTGGGTCATTGGTCCGCGGCGAGGGGTTTCTTCCGAGACGCGCTCGATCTCGGGGAGTCGGCAGAAGCCCTAAACGGTCTCGGAGAGGCATTGTGGTGGCTCGGCGAGACTCACGACTCCGTCGGTTACAGGGAACGGGCCTACGCGCTATTCCGACGCCGCCCCGATCCGATGCAGGCCGTGAATATTGCGCTGGGACTTTGCGTGCATTACCAGGCGAATATCGGTAACCCTGCGGCTTCTGCCGGCTGGCTCGCCCGAGCCACGCGTCTGGTCGAGCAGTTTGAGCTCGACGACTTCAAAGGATGGCTTCTTCTGATGGAGGCGAGCGAGGCCGAGGATCCTGTTGGGGGCGAGAAGCTGGCACGCGAAGCGCAGCAGGTCGCCGGCCGGTCGGGCGATCTCGATCTGGAGCTGTGCGCTCTCGCTCAGATCGGGTCTTGCCTTGTGAAGCAAGGAAGGGTCGACGAGGGCCTCGTGTTTCTCGATGAAGCGATGGCCGGCTCGCTCGGGGGCGAGGGCGGCAACTTCGAAACCGTCGTCTTCACGAGTTGCGAAATGATCGGATCCTGCACTCGATGCGCCGAGTTCGAGCGCGCCGTTCAGTGGATACACGCTGCCGACCGGTTCACGGATCACTACGGCTGTCCGTTTCTCTACGTCTACTGCCGCACTCTCTACGGGAGCGTTTTGATTGCCACGGGAGACTGGAAGCGGGCGGAGGTGGAGCTAAAGACTGCTCTGAAAGAATCGCGCACGTCGCAGCCTGCTCTTCACTCCTTGGCGGCGGCGGTGCTCGCAGAACTTCGGGTTGCTCAGGGCCGTATCGAGGAGGCCGAGCGACTTGTTGCCGGCTTGGAGGATCAGGAACCGGCTGCCGCGGCGGTCGCGGCCATCCATCTCGCGCGGAAGAGCCCAGCGTTGGCCGAATCGACGGTTCGGCGGGCGCTGCAAACGGTCGGGGAGAACGAGCTCGGACGCGCCCTGCTACAGGGGTTGCTGGGTGAGGCCGAAATAGATCAAGGCAAGTTTGATCCGGCCATCGATCGCGGCCGCGAACTTGCCGAGAGGGGCCTCACTCTTGACTGTCGAATGATCGTTGCTCGGGGCGAGCGCCTATGGGGACAGGCTCTCGCGGCCCGCGGAGACGCGCCGGCGGCACAGCGGCACCTCGAGGCCGGCCTGGCGGAGTTTGTCCGGCTTGGGATGCCGTTCGAGACGGCCCGCACTCACTTGGTGCTTGCCGAGGCTCTACGCGCACTAGACGTGGAGGTCGGGGTGGTTGAGGCGCGCGCCGCGCTCGCCATCCTCGAAGATCTCGGCGCCGGCGCAGACGCCGACGCGGCGGCCGCGCTGCTACGGGATCTCGGTATCAAGACCGCCCGCATCGGACCAAAGGGGTTCGGAGCTCTTACCAAACGGGAGCAGGAGGTGCTCGGCTTGCTCGGCGAAGGCCTGTCGAACCCCGAGATCGCCGGGCGGCTCTACCTCAGCCGTAAGACCGTCGAGCATCATGTTGCCGCAATCCTCTCCAAGCTGGGGATGAGGAATCGGGCCGAGGCCGCGGCGGAGGCGATCCGCCGGGGATCCGCCGCAAGATAGGTGAGTTCGCCGATGCTCCCATCGGCAGCTCCATGCCACTCTGTCGTTATGTTCCGTCCCACAGGACCAGAGCGTCCGTCGCGCATACCCGGTATAGACCGACGACGGCTCGTGCTGGAGATGAGGAGGGTCGCAATGGCAGCACACCAGGACGCACAGGCAACCGTGCCAGCGCCTCCGATCGATGAAGCACGGATCGAGGAGTTCGCCGAGAGGATATTGGGAGACCTCGCAGCCACAATGGCAACGGCCTTCTCCGTCCTGGGCGACCGCCTCGGGCTGTTCCGCGCGCTCAGCGAAGGCGCCGCTACGAGCGACCAATTGGCGGCGAGGACGAGACTCGATGAGCGGTACGTGCGCGAGTGGGCAAGCGGACTGATGGCGGCCGGCTATCTCGACTACGAGTCGGCGACTCAACGCTTCACGCTTCCGGTTGAGCACGCGGCGGTGCTTTCCGACGAGGGGGGACCGGCGTTTCTCGGGGGGGCCCACCAATTCGTCGGGGAGCTGCTGAAGGTCCTGGATCCGGTCGAGCAGGCGTTTCGGCACGGCGGAGGAGTGCCACTCGAACAGTACGGGGATGCTTTCTGGCAGGGAGTCGAGCGTTTGACCGGGATCTCCTTCGAGCACCAGCTAGTGCAGGAGTGGATTCCCGCAGTTGTCGGTCTCGAGGACAAGCTCCGCGACGGAGCTGTCTTAGCCGATATCGGATGCGGGTCGGGTGTCGCCGCAATCAAGATAGCTAATGCTTTTCCGCGCTGCGAGGTGCACGGCTTCGACATCCACGCACCGAACATCGCGCGCGCCGCACGAGCGGCGCGAGAGGCGGGGGTCGACGACCGCGTCTCATTCCAGGAACTCGACGCAATCGCCGGTATTCCCGGCAGCTACGACGTGATCACGTTCTTCGACGTGGTCCATGACAGCCGTGACCCGGTGGGACTGATGAGCGCGGCCCGCGCCGCACTACGCGACGCGGGAGTGTGCGTAGTCCTCGAGATCAACTGTCATGAAGATCTCGACGAGAACACCGGTCCCGTGGGGGCCTTGTTCTATGGTTCCAGCCTCCTGCATTGCATGACGCAGTCGCTCGCCGCCGACGGCGCCGGGCTTGGTAGCTGCGGTCTGCCCGAAGCGCGCCTTCGGTCATTGTGTCTGGAGGCAGGGTTCCAAAGCCTCGAGTGCGTCGCCGAGGGACCCCTGGACCTGCTGTACGAGGCTCGAGTCGCTCCTGGGGGTTGTTGACCAGATTTGCGTCAGTCTTCGGTTGCAATCAGCACTTCGGTGGCTTTGATTATGGCGGTTATGTGGTTGCCCTCGGACAGCCCCAGTCGTTCGGCCGAGTCGCGCGTGATGGCAGATACGATCTCCTGGCCGCCGACATCGAGCACAACCTCAGCCATCACCGTTCCGAGCTTCACCGACCTTATGGTCCCAGTGAGCTGGTTACGTGCACTCAGTCCCATCCCTCTTACCTCCTTCTAGAACCCACCATGACCTTGGACATTATGGGGGGTAAACATCGACCTGGGTTGCCTTGAAAATGGCCCACACATGCTGGGTCCGCCGCAGATCGAGCTCTTCGAGCGCCTCGATCGTGACCTCCGCCGTGAGCGGCGGGCGGGCGTCGAGAATGACCCGAACGCGATCGCCGATGATCTCGATGCCCGCAATCTCAGCATCGATGACGTTGCGGGCAGAGGTCGACGGGCGCTCCATGTGAGTCGCAAGCGTGATTGCGCGCGGGTGGATCGTTGCGCGAACGGCCGTGCCGGGGTCGAGGCCGTGACCGGCGATGACGAGGTTTCCGTTCCCTGTGTCTAACAGCATGTGCCCATCCTGGGAAACGATGACTCCGCTAATGAAATTAAGTCCAACAAGCGAGGCGGTGTACTGGGAGCGAGGGCGATTACGGATCTCTGTCGGCGTGCCAGACTGGACGATGCGGCCCTCTTCGATGATGACCAGCCGGTCGGCCAAGGACATTGCCTCGAGCGGTTCGTGTGTGACCATGAGCTTTGCTCCCGCGAAATCATCAAGTGCACTTCGTAGTGTGCGACGCGCGTCGGCGCGGTTCTCGATATCGAGAGCGGACATCGGCTCGTCGAGCAACAGCAAGTCGGGCTCGACAGCAAGCGCGCGGGCCAAGGCGATGCGCTGGGCCTGGCCGCCCGACAGGGTGGGAGGCATTCTTGGAGCAAGTTCGCCGACATCGAAGTGCCTCAGCAGATCCTGTGCCCTGGACTTTGCCTCATCCCGGGAAACGCCCTGTGCACGTAATCCGTAGGCGACGTTGTCGAGCGCGGACAGAGCAGGGAACAATCTCAGTCCTTGGAACATCACCCCGACCGAGCGCTGTTGTGACGAAAGCCGAACCCGGGCCCCCGGCTGTTCCCAAACGACGCCCGCGGCGCGGACCTCGCCTGCGTCGATGGGGACCAGGCCCGCCAGCGCCTCCACCAGCGTGGACTTTCCTGCGCCGTTGGGTCCCAGCAGTGCCACCGTCTCGCCGGCCCTGACGTCGAACGCGACTTCGAGCGAGAAGTCGCCGCGTCTTAGCTCGATCCGAGCCGCGAGGTCGGTCACCGAACCGATACGCGTCCGCGCAACGCGACCAGCACGGTAAGGGAAATCAAGAGAAGGACCAGGCTCAACAAGATCGCGCCGCCAGGGTCGCCCGTCTGCAGTTCTTCGTAGACAGCAAGCGGACCCGTCTGAGTGACCCCGCGCAGGTTGCCGGCGAAGATGATCGTGGCACCGAACTCACCGAGAGCGCGCGCCCAGCACAATGTCGCTCCCGCGACCAACGATGGACGAACTGCTGGAAGCGTCACGGTGCGAAAGATCATCCACCGACTCGCGCCGAGTGTGGAGGCGGCGTCCTCCAACCCCTTGTCGACTGAGCGGAAGCCAGCTTCAAGGGTGACGACTAGAAATGGTGCACCTACAAACGCAGCTGCCACCGCCGCCGCCGGCGTCGTAAACGGCAGGCTGACCCCGAGCTGAGCCAGAACGCCACCGAGAATGCCCCGGCGCCCCAGGGCGATCAGGAGTCCGACACCGGCGACAACCGGGGGCAGGACCATGGGAAGCAGAATGAGACCTCGCAGCAGTCGCCTGCCCGGAAAGCTGACATTGGCGAGGACCCATGCAAGAGGGGCGCCGAAGGCGAGCGCCATACCAAGAGCGGACAGCGAAACGACGGTGGACAGTCTCAGCGCGTCGAGGATCTCAGGCTGGCGGATCCTGTTCCACGCCTCTGCCCACGGGGCCCGCAGGGCAAGGCCAAGCAGCGGTAGCAAGAAGAACAGCGCCGCCACTGCGGCAAGAGACATGATGGCAGCAGGGGAGAATCCCTCGCCGCGAGCGCTACGGCGGGCCGAAGCCATACGAGGCGAGAATCTCCTTGCCCTTTTCGGACAACACGAAATCGTAGAAGGCCTCAGCGCCTTCGGGATTGGGCGCGTCGCTTAACGCGGTTATGGGATAGGTGGCCGTGGGGTTGGCCTCGGCGGGGAACTCAATTGCCTCGACTTTGCCCTGGAGCTCTGCGGTGGCGTCGGTGACATAGGTGACTCCCGCGTCGGCCTCTCCCAGGCTCACCTTGGTGACCACCGCCTTGACGTCGTCCTCGTTAGATACGACATT
>JALZIC010000029.1 GCA_030860455.1 Actinomycetota bacterium | reverse complement strand
GTCGAGAGGTACCCCGAGGTCACCTTCCGCAGCACCGGGGTAGAGGTCACCTCTGCGGATGAGTCGCGAATGACGGGCGATCTGACCATCAAGGACGCCACCAAGCCCGTGACGCTTGACGTCGTCTTCGACGACTACGTCGCCAAGGACGCCTTCGGATCGGCCCGCGCCGGGTTCAGCGCTTCCGCCAAGGTTAATCGTGAAGACTTCGGACTCACCTGGAACGTGGCTCTCGAGGCCGGCGGGGTTCTGGTGAGCAAAGAGATCAGCCTGGATCTGCAGATCGCGGCCACGCGCATCGAGGAGTAGCAGGACTTCCATCGCCAGGTGGGTGTTTGATCTCACCCATCCGGCGGCTGGGCCCCCGAGGCGGCGGCCGGACGATAGAGCTCCGACAGATAATCGAGCATCATTCGATCCCCTGACACGGCCGGGCCGAGCGTTGTCAACGACGCCTTCATCATGGTCACCCAGCCCTCCGGGACGCCTGATTCGGTCCGCCGGTAGAAGAGCTCGGTGATGGCTTCCTCAAGCAACCGGTAGACGGATTCGGCGTCCCTCCAATCCTGCACCTCCGGGTCGTCGTCAGTCTCGCGTGTCCCTATCGCCCAGCCGTTGCTTCCGTCGAAGCACTCGTCCCACCACCCGTCGAGAACTGAACAGTTGATCCCACCGTTGATCGCGGCCTTCATGCCGCTGGTCCCACACGCCTCGAGGGGGCGGCGTGGATGGTTCAGCCACAGGTCCGCGCCCTGAGTTAGGACCCGTCCGAGCTCCATGTCGTAGCCCTCCAAGAAAATGACGCGGCTGCGAACCTCGGGATCGGCGGTGAAAGAAGCGATCTGTCTGATCATCTCCTTTCCCCCGTCGTCGCGAGGGTGTGCCTTGCCGGCCATGACGATCTGGACGGGGCGCTCCCCGAGCAGCAGGCGACGGAGCCGGTCGCGATCGGCCAGCAACAGAGTTCCCCGCTTGTATTGAGCGAAGCGGCGGGCGAAACCGATGGTGAGGATGTCCGGATCGAACCCCCCTGCCCCACCCCCGGCCCGGTCGTTGACGACCCGGACAAGGCGCGACCTGGCTTGCCGGCGCGCGGCCCACAGTTCGTCGTGGGGGACGTCCCGCACGATCGCCCAGTCCCTGGCGGTGGTGCTGCTCCAACCCGGCCTGCGCGCCTCCATTACAGCGGTCATCTCGGGTCCCATCCAGGTCCCCACGTGCACTCCATTCGTGATGGATCCAATGGGGACCTCAGCGGCCGGCAGGTCCGGCCACAGATCAGAGAACATGGCTCTCGACACCTCACCGTGCAGCTTGCTCACGCCGTTCGCACGTCCTGCGAGGTTGAAGCCCATGACCGCCATGTTGAAGGAGGACCCACCCGCGGCCCCGCCATCGCGGACCTCGCATCCGACCTCCATGAGCTCGTCGAAGCTGATCCCGCATTCCCGTGCGAAATCCGAGAAGTAGCGCTCCATGAGCCCTCGTCCGAAGATGTCGATCCCCGCCGGCACCGGTGTGTGGGTAGTGAAGATGGTCGAGGCACGGACCGAAGCCATAGCCCTGTCGAATCGCCGGCCGTGCTGCACCAAGGCCCTGATGCGCTCGAGCCCGAGGAAACCTGCGTGGCCCTCGTTGGAATGCCACACCTCTGCGCCGTAGCCTGCGGCGTGTAGGGCGCGTGCCCCCCCGATCCCGAGCATGATCTCTTGCCTCAGCCGGTGCTCCGAATCTCCGCCGTAGAGGACATCGGTGACCGCCCTCTCGTCTGGGTGGTTCGATTCCACATCCGAGTCCAGGAGCAGGAGCGGGACGCGGCCCACCTGGGCCCGCCAGATGACCGCCTTGCAGGGAGCCCCTGCGAGCTCAACCTCGACAGTCAACGGTTCGCCGTCGGCGTTGCGCAGCTGTCGCAGCGGAGATCGGGCCGGCTCGAGGGTGGGATAGCTCTCCTGCTGCCAGCCGCCGGTGGCGAGATGCTGTTGGAAGTAGCCACGGCGGTATAGCAAACCTATCCCGACCAGGGACAGGCCCAGGTCGCTGGCGGCTTTGAGATGATCGCCGGCGAGTACCCCTAGGCCACCCGAGTAGACCGGGAGCGCTTCGGTGATGCCGAACTCAGGTGAGAAATAGGCGACGCTCACCGGCGAGTCGGTCTGAAGGCCGTACGGGCTGCCACCGGACAGATAGGCCTCGAGATCATCGCAGGCCGCCTTCACGGCGGCGACGAAGGTCTGGTCGCGGGCAAGCTGCTCCAGCCTCTGCGGCTCCGCGAGGTGGAGTGCCTTCATCGGGTCGTGTCCGGAGCGGTCCCATGCCCCTTCGTCCAGCGCTCTGAAGAGGTCTGCGGTCCGCCGGTTCCAGCTCCATCGCAGATTGCCGGCAAGAGGCACCAGCCCCTCGAGTGGGTGCGGCATCGGCGATAGCGATGGGGAAGTCTCCCCGGCCGGCGTCACGCTACGGTCCCCAGCTTCAATGTTTTGTCCTTTCGTCGCTCTTCGCAGGGCGCGCTTCGAAAGCTGCGGGGCGCCCACCGTGGATTCAGCGGCTGCTAGGTTAGCGTGCCCCTGAAGTGGGGGCGCACCGGCGTGGTGTGTGAGGCATGAACAGGTCCCACGCTGAGGGGAGATCATGATTGAGGAGTAAACACGAGGGGAACGCGAGGGTCGTCATTACGGATGTCCGGCCCAGGTTGGAGTGTGGCCGCTATCGGGTGAAGGCGATCGAAGGTGATCGTTTCGAGGTGACTGCGGACATCGTCCGGGATGGACCGGACCTGCTTCAGGCGTCGCTTCGTTACCGGTCCCCTTCCGATGATTGGGCCGACGCTCCTATGTCGCACCTCGGTAGCGACGCCTGGGCTGGGAACTTCCGGCCGGGGACTCCAGGGATATGGCGATACACGGTACAGGCGTGGACCGATCACTTCGCAACCTGGAGGAGCGACCTCTTCAAGAGAGTCGATGCGGGTCAAACCTTGGATCTTGAGCTGCAGGAAGGTGCGTTGTTACTCGAGAGCCGCCTCGAGCTTGTACCCGGTGAAGAGCGAAAGGTGATCCAGACGGCGGCTGCCGCATTGCGCGCTCCTGCTGAATCACGCGGTTGGGACGACCCTCGAGTGACTGCTGCAGTCGATGAGCCCCTCGCTGCGATCATGGCTGCGTATCCGGACCGGGCAGAAGCAGCGACGTTCGAGCCCGCTCTCGAGTTGAACGTGGAGCGCGTCCGTGCGCGCTTCGGGGCGTGGTACGAATTCTTCCCCAGGTCGACCGGCACAGATTCCAAGCACGGCACTTTCATGACTGCGGCTGAACGCCTTCCTGCGATAGCGGGCATGGGTTTCGATGTGGTCTATCTGCCTCCCATCCATCCCATAGGCAGCACGCATCGCAAGGGCAGGAACAACGCACTCGAGTCGGCGCCGGAGGACGTCGGTTCCCCCTGGGCGATCGGCAGCGAGGAGGGCGGTCATACCGACGTCAATCCGAAGCTCGGATCGATCGAAGATTTCGACCTCTTCGTCGAGCGGGCTCGGGAAGTTGGGCTCGAAGTGGCGCTGGACTTCGCCATACAGTGCTCGCCCGACCACCCCTGGGCATCGGAGCATCCCGAGTGGTTCCACCACCGGCCCGACGGAACTATCAAGTACGCAGAGAACCCCCCGAAGAAGTACCAGGACATTTACCCGATCAACTGGGCTACCGAAGATGCAGACGGACTCTGGGACGAGTTGAGGAAGGTGCTCGAATTCTGGATCTCACACGGGGTTGCCATCTTCCGGGTCGACAACCCGCATACGAAGTCGTTCGCCTTCTGGGAATGGGTGATAGACGAGATCCGGTCGGAGCAACCGAACGTCATCTTTCTTGCCGAGGCTTTCACACGTCCCAAAGTCATGGGGCTCCTCGCCAAACTGGGATTCTCGCAGTCCTACACCTATTTCACCTGGCGTAACACCAAGTACGACCTTGTCGAGTACATGAACGAGCTCGCCCATACGGACATGGCGCTCTATTTTCGCCCCAACTTTTTTACCAACACGCAGGACATTCTGCACGAGTACCTTCAAAAAGGAGGTCCCCCCGCATTCAAGATCCGTTTGGTACTGGCGGCCCTATTGTCCCCGAGCTATGGGATCTATTCGGGCTTTGAGCTATACGAGAGAGAGCCCGTGCATGAAGGCGTTGAAGAATACCTGGACTCTGAGAAGTACGAGCTTCGGCCTCGAGATTTCGGCGCGGCGGGTTCCCTTGTTCCTTACATAACCTTGGTGAACCGAGTCCGGCATCATCATGCGGCTATGTCCGAGCTAACCAACCTTCGATGGCATGAGGTGGACAACGAAGCCATCATCGCCTGGTCGAAGGCGGCTCCTGGGGGACAACCACTCTTGGTTGTGCTCAATCTCAATCCCTTCGGCTGGGAGGAGGCAACTCTTCAGCTTGACCTCGCCGCGTTGGGGGCCGGCGCGCATCAGCCTTTTCAGGCGCACGACTTGGTAACGGACCGCACCTATTCGTGGAGTGGGCGAAGTCAGTACGTCGCGCTCGACTCTTTGGATGAGCCCGCCCACATCTTTCTGATCGAGTCTTAACCCGTGCCCAGCCTTCAGCGCGACCCGCTCTGGTACAAGACCGCCGTCTTCTACGAGGTCTATGTCCGAAGCTTCTACGATGCCAATGCGGATGGCATCGGTGATTTCCGGGGAATGAGGGACCAGCTTGACTATCTGGAATGGCTGGGCATCGACTGCGTGTGGCTGCTGCCGTTTTATCAGTCGCCGATGCGCGATGGTGGCTACGACATCGCCGACTTCTATTCGATAATGCCGGAGTACGGGACGCTGAACGACTTCAGCGAGTTCCTCGCCGCTGCGCACGAGCGCGGCATCCGTGTGGTGGCTGACCTGGTGATGAATCATACATCCGACCAGCATCCTTGGTTTCTCGAGTCGCGCCGGCCTGGTTCTTCCAAGCGGGATTGGTACGTGTGGTCGGATACGAACGAACGTTATCCCGACGCTCGAATCATTTTCCTCGACTCGGAGAAGTCCAATTGGGCCTGGGACGATGCCGCCGGTGCTTACTACTGGCACCGGTTCTTCAGCCACCAACCGGATCTGAACTACTCGAACGCGGAAGTGCAGGCTCAGATGATGAGCGTGGTCCGATTCTGGCTCGACATCGGATTGGACGGCTTCCGGTTGGACGCGGTGCCTTACCTTTTCGAGCGCGAGGGCTCGAATTGCGAGAACCTACCCGAAACGCATGCTTTCTTGAAACGTGTGCGCGCCGAAGTCGATAAAGACTACGAAGACATCGTCCTGCTGGCGGAGGCAAACCAATGGCCGGCGGATGTCGTCGCATATTTCGGCGAAGCGGATGAATGTCATATGGCGTTTCATTTTCCGCTCATGCCGAGGATGTTCATGGCCGCTCGTCGTCAGGTTAGATATCCGGTTGTCGAAATCCTCGAGCAGACACCCGACATTGCGGGTAGCTGTCAGTGGGGTCTTTTCCTGCGGAATCATGACGAGCTCACGCTAGAGATGGTGACGGATGAAGAGCGAGATTACATGTACGGGGAATACGCCAAGGATCCCAGGATGAAAGTGAACCTCGGGATCCGTCGCCGGCTGGCCCCCTTACTGGAGAACTCGCGCAGGGAGATCGAGCTCTTCCACGCGATGCTGCTCTCACTCCCGGGAACGCCAATTATTTACTACGGCGACGAGTTGGGAATGGGGGACAATATCTACCTGGGCGACCGGGACAGCGTCCGGACGCCGATGCATTGGACGCTGGATCGCAACGCGGGCTTCTCGCGTGCCGACTTCGCACAGTTGTACCTGCCGGTGCTCCTCGACCCGGTCTACGGGTATCAAGCGGTGAATGTCGAGAGCGCGCAGCGGGACCAATACTCGTTTCTCCAATGGATCAGGCGGATGCTGGCGATAAGAAGGCAGCACCCTGTGCTGAGCATGGGGAGCTTGCAGATGTTGCATCCTGCCAACCCTTCGATTTTCGCTTTCGTTCGCAAGTTGAACGACGACATAGTGCTGGTGGTTAACAATCTGTCGTCTCGCGCACAGGCGGCTGAGTTAGACTTGGGGGAATACCAAGGCATGGTACCGGTTGAGCTTCTAGGGCGAGAGCGGTTCCCGCGGATCGGGAAATTGCCTTACCTTCTCACCTTTGTACGGCATGGCTTCTACTGGTTCCAGTTGATTTCGGAGAGTTCGCCTGGTGATTGACACCGAACAGCTTGTCCGCTCACTACCCGAGCAACGCTGGTATTCGGGTCGCGAGCGCAAGTTGTCGTCGATCGAGATGATCGATCACGCCGTCATCGAGGACGGTGGCGCCCCCCTTGTCACGGCGGTGGTGGAGGCCGAATTCGAAGACGGTGGTCAGGACCGGTACAACCTGTTGCTGGTATTGCATGAAGACGGATCCATCCGCGATGCATTCGAGGAGGTCGAGCGGCTTCGGGCACTGGGGCTTGCGATGGCTCAGCACATGACCTTGAGGGGCCGGAACGGCGTCTTCCACTTTGCAGGGCCGGGCATGGACCCTGCGGCGGCCCTGGGATACAAGTCGATCCGTACCGTCGAGAGCGAGCAGAGCAACTCGTCGGTGATCCTTGATGACGCCATAATCGTGAAAGCGTTCCGACGGCCCGGCGACGGTCCCAATCCCGACCTCCAGCTGAATCGCTGGTTGACGAGCGAGGGCTTCGAGCACGTCCCCGCCCAAGTCGGAGAGATGGCTTACCAGCCCGGCGCACCCGGCGCGGATGCGAATGCCGAAACCACGATCGACCTGGCTATTGCGCAGCAGTGGATCGACGGCGCAGACGGATGGCAGGAGGTGCTCGGACATATTAGAAGGGTCTATGAAGAGGCTGACGCTGCCGATGCTGTCGAAGACATTCCTTCCTTGGTCGTAGATCGCTCCCGCCGCATCCTGGACCAGCTAGAAGAGCTCGGGGATGTCACGGGTGCTCTCCATGTTGCACTGGCCCGGCAGGAGATCGATGCCGAGTTTGCGCCTCGGGAGGTGAGAAGAGGCGATCTCCAAAACTGGGCGGAGGCTGTCGAAATCGCGCTCCATCAGCTCTTGCACCGGGGGGTCGACGAGCTGGCAAAACAGCGCCCGAAGATAGAGGTGTTGCTGCGAAGGTTCCGTGACATCGCCGATGCCGGGTACATGACGCGTGTTCACGGTGACTACCACCTCGGTCAGGTAATGCTGGCAGAGCGAGGATGGATGATCATCGATTTCGAAGGCGAGCCGTTGCGCCCGCTTGAAGCTCGAAGAGACAAGCAGTCTCCGCTCAGGGACGTAGCCGGGATGCTTCGCTCGTTCAACTACGCGGTTTGCTCTGTGTTGTTCGACAGAGCGGAACCGGACTCGGATGAATGGCGGATTCTTCAGCCCTGGGCGGATGCCTGGGAGCGAACGGCGCGGGATCGCTTTCTCAGGGCCTACTTCCGGAAATCGCACGAGGGGCGTTTCCTCGCCCCCGACCGGGAGGCATTGAACACCATGCTGCATGTCTTCGAGTTGGACAAGGCCCTCTATGAGATCGTCTACGAGATGAGCCACCGGCCGGAATGGGTTCGGATACCACTCAGGGGTATAGCGCAGCTGGGCGGCGGAGGAGGCCGGTGAAATCCGCGAGGAATCCCGACTTCGACCTGCTTCTCGCCGGTGAGCTTCGCGGCCCCCACACCGTCCTCGGCGCCCACCCCGACGACAAGGGCACTCGAGTTACGACCTACAAGCCGGATGCCCTATCCGTGCGCCTGCTGGTTGGGGGCAAGGAGGCAGCGAAGCTCGACCGCCTGCATCCACAGGGACTGTTCGAGACGGTCGTTGATGGAGCCGTAGAGGACTACGAGCTCGACATCACATATGAGGGCGGATCGACTGTCGAGCGGGATCCGTACTCCTTCCCTCCCACGGTGGGAGACATGGATCTGCACTTTGTCGGCGAGGGCTCTCATCGGCGGCTTTACAGAACCATGGGCGCGCAGCCCAAGCGGCACGGCAACGCAGACGGAGTCGGATTTGCCGTGTGGGCGCCCAACGCCCGGAGTGTGAGGCTGGTCGGCGACTTTAACGGCTGGGATGGCCGCCGACATCCGATGCGCTCACTCGGCTCCTCCGGAATCTGGGAGCTTTTCGTACCTGGATTGAGCGCAGGGACACTGTACAAATTCGAGATACTTACCGCCCAGGGCCATCTTGTGGTGAAGACGGACCCGTTCGCATTTGCTACAGAGGTACCTCCGGGCACCGCAAGCATCGTGCACGCTACACAGCATGTGTGGGGTGACGAAGCGTGGGTGACACAGCGCGATTCGGCGAACCCGTACAAATCTCCGATGTCGGTCTACGAGGTGCATCTCGGTTCTTGGCGCCGGTCAGGCGAGGGTGAGCCGCTGAGTTATTCGGCCATCGGTCCTCTTCTCGCGGACTACTGCACCGAGATGGGCTTCACGCACGTTCAGCTCATGCCCGTGGCGGAACATCCCTTCGGCGGATCCTGGGGCTATCAGGTGAGTCACTACTTCGCTCCCACCGCTCGCTACGGTACGCCTGACGACTTCCGGGCCCTTGTAGATGCGCTCCATCAAGCGGGGATAGGCATCATCGTCGACTGGGTGCCGGCACATTTCCCGAAGGACATCTGGGGGCTGGCGCGATTCGACGGAACCGCCCTGTACGAACACGACGACCCCCGCATGGGCGAGCACCCGGATTGGGGCACGCTGGTGTTCAACTTCGGCCGCAACGAGGTCCGCAATTTCTTGATCTCGAGCGCACTTTACTGGATCGAGGAGTTCCATCTCGATGGCTTGCGCGTCGATGCGGTTGCATCGATGATCTATCTCGACTACAGCCGAGAAGAAGGCGAATGGGTCCCCAATATTCACGGCGGCAGAGAGAATCTCGAAGCCATCGATTTTCTCAAGCAGTTCAATTCCACCGTTTACGACGAACATCCGGGGATTGCAACCGTGGCCGAGGAGTCAACTGCATGGCCCGGGGTCAGCCGCCCGGTCCACCTCGGTGGACTGGGTTTCGGGTTCAAATGGAACATGGGATGGATGCACGACACGCTCGAGTTCTTCTCCAGGGATCCGATCTACCGCAGCCATCACCACAACGAGCTGACCTTCAGCTTCGTTTACGCGTGGGGTGAGAACTACGTGCTGCCGCTTTCCCACGATGAGGTGGTACACGGGAAACGCTCGCTCCTGGGAAGAATGCCAGGTGACGCCTGGCAGCGGCTGGCGAGCCTGCGATCGCTTTTCGGTTACATGTGGGCTCATCCCGGAAAGCAACTATTGTTCATGGGCGGGGAGATCGCCCAAGAGGCCGAATGGAATCACGAGCAGAGCCTTGATTGGCACCTGCTCTCCGATGCAGGGCACGCTGGGGTCCAGCGGTTGGTCGCCGACGCGAACAGGGTCTACCTCGACGTACCGGCGTTATGGCAGCAGGACTTCTCATCGGACGGATTCCGTTGGATCGATGGTAACGACGGCGAGAACAGCGTGTTGTCGTTCTTGCGGCGATCCGATGACGACAAGCAGCAGCTGGCGTGCATCTGTAATCTGACGCCGGTTGTCCGATCGGCATATCGGATTGGGCTTCCGACGAAGGGGACCTGGCGCGAGCTGCTCAACAGTGATGCGAGTGAATACGGCGGCTCGGGCGTAGGCAATGGTGGAAGCGTGGAGGCTGTGGGCACTCCCTCGCACGGCTTCGACTACTCGGCCGACGTCACGCTCCCTCCCCTTGGAGTGCTGTGGCTGCTCGCATAGTCCTGCACGGCCACTTCTACCAGCCGCCGCGGGAGAACCCGTGGACTGGGCAGATCGATGATCAGCCGAGCGCCGAGCCGTTCCACGACTGGAACGAGCGAGTGCATGCCGAATGCTACAGACCCAATGCATGTGCCACGATCGCAACCGAAGAGGGCGAGCGTGTCGTGAACAACTTCGAACGCCTTTCGTTCAACGTGGGGCCGACGCTGTTGTCTTGGATCGAGAAGGCGGATCCCGAAGTCTATTCCCGCATACTCGATGCCGACAAGACGAGCTCGACGCGCCTGGGTCACGGAAACGCCATGGCTCAGGCCTATCACCACACCATCCTTCCGTTGGATTCCGTGTGGGACATGCGTACCCAGGTGAAATGGGGCATGGGGGACTTCGAGCACCGGTTCGGGCGGCATGCGGAGGGCATGTGGTTACCTGAGACGGCTGCAAGCGATGAAACCCTGCGGGTTCTCATCGAGGAGGGCGTCCGCTTCACGGTGTTGTCGCCCTATCAGGCTGCGCGCTGGCGTGCTGCGGGAGGTCAATGGGTGGATGTCAAGCACGAGCCCATCGACGTTCGGCGGCCGTACCGTTACCTCCACCCCGACGGCACTGGGCGCTACATCACCCTGTTCTTCTACGACGGTGAGGTGGCGCAATCGATCGCCTTCGGGAACCTGGCGGCTTCGGCGGAGGGGCTGCTGAACGCATTCGGGGAGCGCGCCGGCGACGGCCATCTCGTGCATGCGGCGACCGATGGGGAGACCTTCGGACACCATCACCGAGGTGGCGAGACCGGTCTGGGCCTCGGACTGTTCGTGGAGGCAGCCAAACGAGGGCTCGAGGTGACCAACTACGCTGCCTATCTGGAAGGGCACCCTGCCGACCACGAGGTGCGGGTGTGGGCAGGGGAGGGAACGTCATGGTCGTGCGCCCACGGGGTGGGCCGCTGGAGCAGAGACTGCGGTTGCTCGACGGGTGGGGGCGAGGGTTGGTCTCAGTCGTGGAGAGAACCTTTGCGGGCCGCCTTCCGGCTCATCAAAGGCCAGGCGGACGAGGTATTCACCCAACTGGGGCGAGCCGTGCTGCACGACCCCTGGGGATCGCGCGACCGGTATATAGACGTAGTAGCGCGGGCCGCCGGCCTCGAGGAGTGGTTGGCGAGCGAGGCGACGGGCTCGTTGGACGGGGGCCGCCTCGGCCGCGCCGCCGCCCTTCTGGAGCTACAGAGAAATGCGATGTCGATGTTCACCAGCTGCGCTTGGTTCTTCTCGGACGTGGGGGGCACCGAGACGATCCAGAATCTCCGTTACGCGGCCCGCACACTCGAACTCCTCGAAACCCTCGAGCGCCCTATGCCGGAAGAGCTGTTGATGTCGTCGTTTGCTCAGGCGAAGAGCAACGACCACTCGAACGGCAGTGCAGCCGACATCCTTCGATCCCTGACGCCTGGAGCGCACATTGAATAACGCACAATCCGAACCGTTGTGGTGGAAGCATGGGGTCATTTATCAGATATATCCACGCAGCTTCGTGGATGCGACCGGCGACGGGGTCGGTGATCTCGCCGGAATAACCTCCAAGCTGGACTACATCCAGACTCTCGGGGTCGATGCCATATGGCTGTCGCCGTTCTATCCGTCGCCCATGGCCGATTTCGGGTACGACGTGAGCGATTACACGGGCGTGGACGAGCTCTTCGGAAGCATGGCGGACTTCGATGAGCTGCTCGCCGAAGCACACCAACGCGACCTGAAGCTGATCATCGATTGGGTGCCGAATCACACCTCCGACAAACACCCGTGGTTTGCGGAGTCGCGCTCCAGCCGAACGAACGCCAAGCGCGACTGGTACGTCTGGCGCGACGGCGCACCAGATGGGGGCCCCCCGAACAACTGGCAGGCAGCGTTCCGGCGCGCCGGACGTGCATGGACCTTCGAGCAGACCACCGGTCAGTGGTATCTGCATTCATTCCTGGCCGAGCAACCGGATCTCAACTGGGACAATCCCGAGGTCGAGGTGGCGATGCACGACACCTTGCGCTTTTGGTTGGACAAAGGAGTTGACGGCTTTCGAATCGACGTTGCCCACAAGATCGGCAAGGATCCGGGGCTCGCCGACAACCCGGCCGACGTCGAGGAGTTCACCGCGCTGGACCCGAGGCGCCGGCACGACGAAGACTGGCCCAGCGCCCATGAGCGACTCGCCGCGATCCGACGGGTGGTTGACGACTATCCGAGCCGCTTGGTCGTGGGTGAGGTCTACATCCTCGACCTCGAGCGCCTGATGGATTATGTGAACGCGCCCGACGGGCTCAATCTGTCGCACAATTTCGTTTTCCTCCACCAGCCCTGGGACGCGGACGCTTTCGGCAAGGTCCTCGAATCGATGGAGGAGCTGAGGAGCCCGGAGGCCTGGGCGGCATGGTTTCTGAACAATCACGACCACTCGCGGGTCGCCACACGTTACGGCCCGCATGCCGTGCGAGCTGCAGCAATGCTCGTCCTGACCCTCAGGGGCACACCCTTTCTCTTTCAGGGCGAGGAGCTCGGCCTGCCCGACGCTCCGGTGAGCCCAGACCAAGAGGTCGACGTCGACGGGCGCGATCCCGAACGCGCCCCTATACCGTGGGAACCGCGCTCGGTCGCGGGACCCGGGGCGGGTTTCACTTCCGGAGCGCCGTGGCTCCCGATCACACCGGACGCCGAACGATTGAACGCGGCCTCGCAATCGGAGGACCCAGGCTCGACTCTGGCGTTTTACCGGCGTCTTATCCGGCTCCGCAATGAGACCCCATGCCTGCACTCGGGCTCGTTCGAGTTGCTGGCGTCGAACAACGATGTTCTTGCCTACGTTCGGGCCGAGGAGGATCAGCGCATGGTGGTAGTGCTCAACTTCAGCGCCACAGAGGCGTGCTTCGAAGGCGCACCGGCCGGCCTGCACGGAACCGCACATGTCGCTCTTTCGACCGACCCCGAGAACGATCGCAAGGATGCCGACCTGCGAGCCGTACCACTCGGCCCGGGCGAGGGTCTGATCCTGGAGGTCACCTAGGCGAACTGGGAGCCGGCGACGGTTTGACGTCGTGGCATCATGCTGTTTAGCCGCACTCCCATCTCCCTTGGTCCATGGCCTCCCGCTCGGGCGGCACCCACGCGACGAACCTAGTGGGCTCCCGTAACTCGATGAAGCGGCCGATGATCGGCGGCGTGTCGTGTCGCCCCAGGCGCAAGGCCAACTGTGGAAGGCCGGACCGAGGGCGGTGATACCTTGTGCTACTATGCATATAGCTTCGAGCCATAGGAGCGCGGGAGTGCACATCAACAAGGATCTGGTTGCGGCCTCGGCGACGCCGCTCGTGCTCGCGATCCTGACCGAAGGTGAGAGCTACGGCTATGCAATCCTGAAGCGGGTGCGTGAGCTTTCCCGGAGTGAGCTCGAGTGGACCGACGGGATGCTCTATCCGCTGCTCCATCGCCTCCGCCGGCTCGGGTACGTCACGACAG
>JALZIC010000025.1 GCA_030860455.1 Actinomycetota bacterium | reverse complement strand
GCATGAACGGCTGCGTCATGGACACCGAGTTCCGGTCCGGGAGCACGAACTCAGGGCGCGTGCGGTGACACTTGATCATGCTGAACATGTAGTCCCAGCGGCCCGCGTTGAGCCCGGCGGAATGGTCGCGCAGTTCGTAGAGGATCTCTTCCATCTCGAAGGCCGCCGGCACAGTCTCGATGAGCACCGTTGCTTTGGCCGAACCGCGCGGCACTCCGAGCGCATCTTGCGAGTGGTTGAAGACATCGTTCCACAGCCGTGCTTCAAGGTGGCTTTCCATCTTTGGGAGATAGAAGTACGGCCCGCTGCCGAGATCGAGCAATCGCTTCGCGTTGTGAAAGAAAAAGAGGCCGAAGTCAAACAACGAGCCCGATATCACCTCGCCGTCCACCACCATGTGTTTCTCAGGTAGGTGCCAGCCTCGAGGCCGCACCAGCAAGGTGGCGACTTCATCCTCGAGCCGGTACTGCTTGCCCTCCCCACCGCTGAACTCGATCGTCTTCTCGATCGCGTCGATAAGGTTGGCCTGGCCCGACACGAGATTGCTCCACGTCGGCGAGTTCGAGTCCTCGAAGTCGGCCATGAAGCCACGCGCACCGGAGTTGAGCGCGTTGATCACCATCTTGCGATCGGTCGGGCCCGTGATCTCTACGCGCCGGTTCTGCAAATCGTGTGGAGGCGGCGCCACTTTCCAGTCGCCCGTCCGCACGCCCTCGGTCTCAGCAAGAAAGTCGAGCGATGCGCCCTCGGCGAGCTTTGATCTCCTCGCCCGTCGCGCGTCCAGCAACTCTCGGCGAGACTTGTCGAACTCACGGTGAAGCCCGGCCACGAAGGCCACCGCCTCATCGGTAACGATCTCGTCTGCGCGGCCCCCTAGGGGGCCGCGGATCTCCACGCCATCGGTTCCGGTCATTAGAGCCTCCGTTCGAATATCGACGCGTGCAACAGCTCGATGGGATGGTAAATGGGCACTTCCCGTCCCGCTTGTTCGAGATAGCGTGCGATCTGGAGTGTGCAGCCGGGATTGCCGGCGGCAATTGCCTCCGCATTGGTCGCGCTGAGGTTGGCAGCCTTGCGCACACCGAGTTGCTCGGCCGCCTCTGTCTGAAGGAGGTTATAGATGCCGGCGGAACCGCAGCACAGCTCCCACTCCGCCGGCTCGACCAACTCGAGCACCGGGATCGCAGACAGCAGGCTGCGAGGCTCGGAACGCACTTTCTGAGCGTGCGCGAGATGGCAGGCATCGTGATAGGCGACCTTGAGGTCAAGCGCGTGCCGACGTGCGACCGACTCGAACTCCACCAGAAGCTCGGTCACATCGCGCACCTTGGCGGAAAAGTGCTCGGCGCGCTCGCCCCACTGGGGATCATCCGCCAAGATGTGCCCGTAGTCTTTCATCGAAGACCCGCAACCGGCAGCGTTCACTGCGACGTAGTCGCAATCTTCGAATGCTTCGATCATCTTCTTGGCGAGAGCGAGTGCGTTGTCCTCATAGCCGGTATGGAACATGAGCGCCCCGCAACATCGCACCGAGGCCGGCGCAAAGACCTCGAAGCCTTCGGCCGCCAACACCTCGACCGTCGCCCGGTTCACATCTGCGAAGAACACCCTCTGCACACACCCTTGCAAGAGCCCAACCTTTGCCCTCTTGGGTTCGCGCGCAGCGGTGTGCTCCGGCAGCCTCTTCAGCGCGGCCCCCGCCGGCGCCTTCGGCGCCAGCGCCAGCATCTGAGCGAAACTCGCGAGGCGCGCGCTCGCAGGCAATCGTCGCATCATGACCTCGATCTTGAGCGTGCGCGCCAATGTCAGAAGTGGCAGCAAGGCGCGCAGGCTTCCTGGATGCGTGAAGGTAGCGAACAGCAGCTTGCGAAGCCACCGATCGAACCGAGGGCGGCGGTAGTTCCGCTCTATTTGCGGGCGAGTGGCCTCGATGAGCTTGTCGTACTGGACCCCCGAGGGACAGGCGGTCACACATGCCATGCATCCGAGGCAACGATCGAAGTGTGTGACCATCTCGGAGGACAGCTCGTTCGCCTCCTCGAGCCCCGACTTCATCAACACGATTCGTCCCCGGGGCGAGTCCATCTCTTCGCCCCACAGCACGTAAGTCGGGCAAGTGGGAAGACAGAAGCCGCAGTGGACGCAATCGTCCACGAGCTCTGGAGCAGGCGGCCTCTTGTCGTCGAAGGCGAAGCGGCTGCTCGGGTGCGAGGTGGTGGGCTGACCGCTGGCGGCTCTGCCCATCACACACCGCCCACGAAATAGCCGGGCTTGAACACCCCGGCGCCGTCGAAGCGTTGTTTGACGCGTCTCATCAGCTCGACGACCCCCTCGTCCTGTTGGCCCCAGACATCGATTTTGGCGCGCACTCCTTTGGGGGCGTCCAGCACCGTGACCGGCCACGGGCCCAAGGCCGAGCGGACCTCCTCGATCGAGCCCACGAGCTCGTCCTCCGGGGCATCGGGCAGTCTCAGCCAACTGACTCCGAGCCCCGCGCGACCCACCGCGCTCGCCCCGACGGCACGGGCCAGCTCGAGCACGCGCCCCAGCTGTGCGGGCAGTCCCGAGACTCGCACCACCGCGCCATCCTGGGTTCTCTGCATACCTCGCTGGCGCGCCCAACGCTCCCGGCCTTTTTCGGTCGAAACTTCGAGCCCAGCTTCGGAGAACGCGGTTGCGCACACCGCCGCTTGCTTGTCGGGCGCTCCTCCGGCCGCCAGGGCGA
>JALZIC010000094.1 GCA_030860455.1 Actinomycetota bacterium | reverse complement strand
TGCTGCGATCCTGCCAGCCAGCCAGGCCTCTTCAACAAGTACACCCTCGTGGGCGTCGGCATACTCAGCGCTCTCTTCGGAGGTGTGGCGCTCTTCCAAGCGCTGTTCGGTTGAGAAGCTAGCCCCTCGGCTCTGCACGAGTGCGTCGCACCTCTGCCTCAACTTCATCCCTTTGGCGGTCCCGAGAATCGAGTCGTATCCCCCGCAAGGAAGAGGCGGCCATTGAGAGCTTTGCAGCGCTCATGATGGGCTGGCCCTAAGCCTGAAAGTCCACGCAACACAAGCCCCTCGGAACCCAGGGAGGCGTCGTCGTTTCAAGAGCTCAACGTGCTGCGTAGCAGACGTGTAGCAAAGGGTAGCAAAATCGCTCCAACTACGATCGCAGACGATTAGGGACTTCCTGGCCCGCTGCGCAAAGTGCAGGCGTATGGTCAGTGCCCTTTTGGCGGAGGCGGACGGGAATCGAACCCGCCACCGGCAGGCGCGGGCGGGGAGATCGGGCTCCGGGTGGGGCGGGTCCGCGGAGCCCTTGGCGGAGGCGGACGGGAATCGAACCCGCCCACCGAGTCGCCTCGGCGCACCGGTTTTGAAGACCGGGGGGGACACCAGCCCCCTTTCGCCTCCCCTCAGATGCTAGCCAGCCCGGTGGCCTTCCCGAACAGGCGACACAGGACACTCGGACATCCGGAGGGGACTACTTTCGGTCGCGCCAAAGACGACGACAGCAGCGGGCCGCACCACTGGGCTCATCTTTGGGGCGTAGCTCTCGCATGGGGCAGTAAATCCCCAAAGGTAGACATCGGCCTGGAGCTGCGGCCGCAGCAGGCCTCCCAGTGGTCAACTGTGTCGCTTGGCCTCCGTGCCTACCCGCGCGCCCTCCCAGAACGTTACCGGCGGGTAGCCTAGGTCGATGGAAGAGTCCAATGGAGTCGTCCGGCTCGCCGAGGTGAGCCTCAGAGAGCCGGTTCTGGTCGCCGCCTTTCGAGGCTGGAATGACGCCGGCGACGCGGCCTCCTTTGCGGCCCTCCACCTCAACCGGATCTGGGACGGAGAGGACATCGCCTCGATCGATCCGGAGGAGTTCTACGACTTCCAGGCCGTACGCCCACAGGTGGAGCTTGTCGATGGACTGACCCGGCGCATCACCTGGCCGACAAACGAATTATCCGCAGCCCATCTTCCCGGGGCGCCCAACGATGCTCTCGTGCTCATCGGAACCGAGCCGAGCATGCGCTGGAAGACCTTTGCAGGGCTCGTAGTCGGCCTCGCCAGGGAGCATGGCGTCAAGCTGGTCGTGACCCTCGGCGCCCTCCTGGCCGACGTCCCTCACTCGCGGCCCGTACAGGTCACGGGAACAGCCGTAGACACCGATCTGGTCACCCGGCTCGGGCTGCAGCGCTCCCGCTACGAGGGCCCCACGGGAATCGTGGGAGTCCTCCAGGACGTCTGCGGTCAGGCCGGGATCCAGTCGGCGAGCCTGTGGGCGGCCGTCCCTCACTACCTGGCGGTGACACCCAACCCCAAGGCCGCCCTGGCGCTGGTGAACAAGGCGGTCGACCTCGTCGGTGCGCCCGCCGCCGTCGACGATCTCGAGCGGGCTACCTCTGTCTACGAAACCCGGGTCTCCGAGATGGTCGCAGAGGACGACGAGGTTCAGGCCTACGTGAAGATGCTCGAGGAACGCAGCGACGAGCGCGCCGACGAGGAGCAGATCGACCCGTCCAAGCTGCCCTCGGGAGACGCCCTCGCCGCCGAGCTCGAACGGTTCCTACGCGAGGGGAACGAGGGCCAAGAGGGCTAGGGAGGGAGGAGCTCCAGCGCACCGACCCTTCAGTGCATTGGGGGCCCCGGAACCCGGGCTCCCTGAGGAAATAAAGCTCCTTGGCCCCGGTTGGCCCGCACCCAACCCCTTGATGCGCGCACCGACCCCTTCAGTGCACTGGGGGGCCCGGAAACCGGGCTCCTCGATGAAATGGAGGGTCAAATCAGGCTCAGCCCGGCCAATCTCTCTTTTTTTCCTCCACCACGGGCCAGTCGCTGTCCTTCTTGTCGGGGTCGGCGAGGACATCCCCTAGATCCTTTCCTCCGCCCCCCAGGTCTGCGGTTGTGGCGAAGAGGTCCTCAAGCGAGGCGCGTGGCTTGCCCTCGAGGCGAATCCGCAAGGCCGTCAAGACATCGGCGTTCTCGTTCGAGAGCCCCTGTGCACGGTCGACCTCGGCAAGTGCCTGGGCGGCGCGCTCGATCAGCTTGCGGTCGTCCTTGGCCTGCTGCCTGAGGCGCTTGAGCTCATCATCCGGCATGGACCAGTTATACAACTCGGCGCGCCGGAACTTCACGCGCATAATCGACCTATGGCGCGCGCCCTCCTGGTCACCTCGTCGTTCCTTCCCGGAAGGGGAGGCATCGAAAGCTACCTTGCCCAACTGTGTTCGGCGCTTAGCCCGTCGCTCGCTGTGCTTGCACCCCAGACACGAGAGGGCAAGCCGATCCCCTCAGATCTTGGCTATCCCGTCACCGGCTTCGCACCGCACCTTCTGGTTCCCGGGCCGCAGACCCTGCGTCTCATCGAGGCAACCGCAGCCAGGCATTCCACTAGACAGATTCTCTTCGGAACGCCATGGCCCCTTGCGCTGCTGGGCCCGGCTCTAAAGAATCGAGGCTACTCATATGCAACTGTGATTCACGGTGCAGAGACCACCGTACCGGGTGCAATTCCAAGCCTCGGGAGGCTGGTAGCTGCATCGCTCGCTCGTGCCGACCTTCTATTGCCCGTGAGCCACTACACCGGTGACAGAGTCCGAACCCTGCTCGACAAGCACAAGCAGCCGCATCCGCCGTTCGAGCGCCTACCTGCGCGCGTCGACCTCGGCCGTTTTCAACCGCACATAGACACCCGGCAAACTCGCGACGACCTTGGGCTGCGTGACTCGAACAAGGTGGTGTTGAGCTTCGGCCGGCTTGCACGTCGCAAGGGTGCCCATCGCTTGATTGGTGTGTGGCCTGCCATTGCAGCAGCCGTCCCCGAAGCCGCCCTCGTCATCGCGGGAACCGGCCCCCGCGCCGGCTATCTCAGGCGACTCGCACGGAGTCACGATGTGAGCGCGATATTTCCGGGACGTATCGGCGAGTCCCACGTGCCTGCTCTCTATGCGTCTGCATCGGTGTTCGCGTTTCCCGTCGTCGACCGTTGGTTCGGCCTCGAGGGTGAGGGACTTGGCATCGTACTGGTCGAGGCACAGGCAAGCGAAGTCGCATGTGTGACGGGGCGCTCCGGAGGAACACCCGAAGCCGTGATCGACGGACAGACGGGCTTCGTAGTCGAAGCCACCGACGGAGACGCATTGACGGAGAAGATCACATGCCTGCTGCAAGACGACTCTCTGGCTCGCCGGTTTGGCCGGGCCGGTCGCCGGCATGTGGCCGCCAACTTTTCGGACCGGTCCCTCCCCGAGGCCTTCTTGCAATGGCTCGGAAAAGCGTACGATCCACCTACGCCTTGAGCACAGGGCCCGTGGCACGAGCAAGGAGGTTGAGGCTTGCAGATTCGTGTTTCATCTCCCGGCGAACATCTCCACAGCGACGACGTAGACGGCATCGAACAAGACTTGGCGAAGTTAGACCGTCGGCTGAGCGACTATCGCGACGTCAGGGTCGAGGTAAGAGTGAATGGGAAAGCGACATCTCCTGAGCACAGTGTCGTCATCGAGCTCCACTACGGGCGCAATCACCTTTTCGCCAGAGACCATTCCCGGGACGCGCGGCAGGCCGTTCGAACGGCGCGCGATGAACTACTCCGTCAGATCAACGACCGTTCGCGCGGTGGACACAGCTCCTTCGTCAAAGGAACATAGCGACCTACTCGACTTGGGCGAGCACACCCTCGACAAGGGAAGCCAAGGCCATCCGCCATTCACTGGGCGGCAGACCTTCCAACGCCTCAACCGCCTTGTGCGCGTAGGCCGCCGCCTCTGTGGCCGTCAGGGTTAGGGCTCCTGTCGCTTCGATCATCGGCAGCAGTGTCTCGAGATCGCGGTTTCCCCGTGCGAGGCGCGTCAACAGTGCCGGATCGCGCTCACAGGCCAAGAGCACCGGCATGGTGAACACCCCCTCTTTGAGGTCGGTGCCGGGGATCTTGCCGGTGGTCCCCGGATCACCAACGAGATCGAGAAGGTCATCGACTATCTGAAAGGCGATTCCAAAGTTCTCACCGAAAGCGACGAGGCGGGCTCTGTCTTCAGGGGCGGCTGCCGATGTAGCGGCGCCGAGCTCGGCAGCCGCACGGAAAAGGGTCGCAGTCTTTAGACGAATGGTGTCGAGGTACTCGCTCGCTCTTCGGCTCGGATCACCGAGGAACTCCGTCTCGGCGATCTGACCTTCACATACCTCTGTGATTGCGCAAGCCAAGAGTATCGGGACCTCCCCGCCGGCCCGTGCGCCAAGTGCGCAACCGGAGGCAAAGAGGTAATCGCCTGCAAGCACAGCGATTGCAGTTCCCCATTTCGCCTGAGGCGTAGGCACTCCTCGCCTGACATCCGTCTCGTCGATCACATCATCGTGATAGAGCGAGGCCAGGTGAATCAACTCGATCGCCGCCGCCGCCCGGTCGGTCGCGATCGAACCACTCTCTCCCGCACGAGCGCTCAAGACCACAATGAGCGGCCGGACGCGCTTCCCCCCTGCCTTGATCAGATGGGTTGATGCTTCACTGACGAGAGGATTGTGAGACGAGCCCGCAGTTTCCAGCAGAAGCGTCTCGACGCGCCCCAGGTCCGGGGCCAGCCAGTCCGGCGCCTTGTTGCCGCCGGCAACTCCACTCGACACTTCGGAAGAAAGAGTCACGAGCACGGCAGCGGACGGGTGGCTGTCCAGCCATATTTTGTCCACATGAACTCTATTCTCACCCACGCTGGAGAAGCGGATAACTGTGGCAGACGTTCAGGCTTCATTCTCTAGTGCACAAGTGTTCCCGGAGTCCAGCGAGACTCACCTCGCTCGAGCTGGTATATCGGAGTGGTGCCCTCAGGGAGTTCACCACCAGAAGCGGGATCGTTTCTCGACCGCCCAGGTTTCCGTGTGCTCTGCGAGATCGAACCTCCCCGTCGTCCGGCACTGGATCATGTCCGCAATCAGATAGAGGCGCTCAAACCGGTTGCGGATGCGTTTTTGATTCCCGACAACCACCTGGGTCGGGCAACCGTCTCCAGCATCGCGGTGGCACGGGAAGTCGCCGCTCGCGGGTGCGCCTCGGTGGCGTGTCTGAACGCGCGAGATCGCAACCTGCTCGGCTTCAGACGGGATCTGCTTACGGCGGCAGCCTACGGTGTCGATCATTTCCTCTTCGTATACGGAGATGCCCCAAAGGAAGGCCGGCGCGCCGAGGATCTGACCGTGCGGGGGATGATGGAAGAGGTCCGAACCTTTGGAACGGGGTCGCTTTTCAGCGGGTACCCCAACTTCCGGATAGGGACCGCTGCCAGATGGGATCGCCCCCTCACCTGGCGATCCCGAGCCGATTTTCTGGTAACCCAGGTCACCTCGGACATCGAGCCGCTTATCCGATGGCGTGAGTCCCTAAATTTCGACGGGCAAGTGTATGCAGGGGTTCTCGTGCTGGCGAGCAGAAAAATGGCCGCTCGAGTCAACGCAACGGTCGCGGGCATCACGGTCCCGCAGACGGTTATGGACAAGCTCGATGGAAACCCCGAGCTGGGACTAGACCTCGCCCTGAGTCAGATGGAGGAGATCAAGAGCTCCGGAGCGTTCGAAGGTGTTCATCTGGTGCCGGTGGGGCGCTTCAGGGAGGTGGCTGAACGCCTCGGGGCACCCCGGCCACCCTCAGCCCCCGGCGCCTAAGAGGCCCTGCGGGCCCGGGCGCGTCGCCTCTTGAGCGACGCCCGTTCTTTATCGGTCAGCCCGCCCCAGATGCCGTATTTCTGATTCGTTTCCATGGCGAACTCGAGACAAGGCTCGGTAACGGGACAGCGGGCGCAGACGCCTTTGGCGCGCGCTTCGCGCGCCTGCTTCTCGAGCTCTGATTCACCCTCCTCGCCAAAGAAGAGCAAATTGCTGTGCTCGCGACAGGCTGCGCTGTCTTGCCAATCTAGAGTCTCTGTGTCCATTACGGACAAGGGGGTTCCTCCTCATCTGGAGTGCCGAACCGGCACCCTTAGATGTTTACCGTATTTCCCTTACTTTTTCACCATAAACAAATCGATTCCCTACTTTTATTCCTCGACCTAAACCGATCCAACCTGAACCAGCTGAAGAAGCGCTGTTATCGCCCCATTCGGAGAAGGACGACGCCTTCACGCCAGGAAAGCAACGACGGGCACGCACCGGTTCGATCCCCCGCAGGGTTGGCATGCGTGTCACACAGCCTCGCATCTAGCGTTCCCGCCCGACCTCCGGAGTCGCGAGGAAACAACAGGGAATCGCCGTCACTCGACCACAACGGAGCACCGGTAACGCCCTTCGAGCGAGGAAGGACACGCAGTTCGGGCGCTTCGGGAGAAAAGAGGACAACCTCGGGGGCGGAGCGCCCTCCCAGAGCCACTGCAGCTATCCGCGACGAATCGGCAGCCCACGTCCCGGCCGCCAGCAAACGGCTTCCCATGGCGATCGGCGTCGTCTCCGCGGTCAGTCGGCCGGCCCGAAGCCGCACGAACGCCGTCTCATCAGCTCCGACCCTCACCATCCATCGCCCGTCCGGAGACGCGCCCCAAAACTGGCTTGGCGCTAGGGAGAGTCTTAACTCGTCCCCCTCTGGATCAACGCTGAGGATGCGAGCGGTATCGGAGCCGTCGGCCACCAAGAGTCTGTCTCCAGCCCATCCGAGAAGTCCATATTCACCTTCCTCGAGCAGCATCTCGCTCCTGCCCGTCCCCGGCCATGCCATCCTCACGGCCACATCCCCGGTACAGGCCTCGCCGTCACAGGATCGAGCCGGGGATGACCTCAGATATGCGACCCGGCTTCCCGAGGGGTGCCACAGTGGGGAGAACCCCCTGCCAAGGGCCACCTCGTCTCCGGAGCCGGCGTCGAACAGGCGAAGGTGGGGGTCGGCCAGGAAATCTGGGTGAGATTCCGACATCGGCTGCCCGGGGACGACATAGGCGATCCAGGAAGAACCAGGAGACGCCCGAACGTCGGGGGCCGGAAATTCACCCAGCCGGGTCCTTCGACCGGAGGCTACGTCCAGGCGGAGCAGCGAGTGCCCATCCAGGAACAGAAGCGATGAG
>JALZIC010000086.1 GCA_030860455.1 Actinomycetota bacterium | reverse complement strand
CGACATGAGGAATACCAGGCCCTGGTGGCGGCCTATGTCCTCGGCGCGATCCCACCCGACGAGCTGACCGAGGTGGCCGGCCACATTGCCTCGTGCGACAGGTGCACCGAAGACGCGAACGCACAATCGGCCGTCGTCGGCGAATTGGCCCTGACCGTCGACCCCGTACTACTCCCCGCCGGGTTCGCCGACGAGGTGGTGGCGCTGGCCCAAGGGAGGGAGCCCACCCCTGCCCAGACACCGGAGCCCGCCGGCGCGCAGGTGCTTCCGTTCCGGCGCCGGGTTCTGAGCGGCGTTCTGGCCGCCGCCGCCGTGATCATCGGCGTCCTCGGAGCAGGGTTCCTGGATGTCAGGTCGGACCTCAAGAGGAGCAGGCAGGTAATCAGCGCTCTGACTGCGGATCGCGGTTTGGATCTGTCGGGCGCAGGGGGCGCCGAAGGGCAGATGGTGCCATCAGAGGACGGTGCGTTGTTTGTCGCCGCTGGGCTGCCGGAGCCTCCCGTCGGCCGCACCTATCAGTTGTGGGCGCTGCAAGATGCCAAGCCCCGGAGCCTTGGCACCTTCGGTGTGGAAGAAGGCCAAGCGGTGGTTCGGATCGAAGATCCAGTCGAGGGAGCCGACGCCATGGCGGTTACGGTCGAACCCGAAGGCGGCTCAGAGCAGCCGTCTACGGACCCGGTGATGCGCAGCGCCTGAGCCTGCCAGACTGGTGGCATGAAGATTCTTCTCATCGCCAATCCCAGCTCGGGTGGCTCCGAGGGCGACACGATCGCCTCGGTCGAGGACATTCTTGCGGAGGCGGGAGACGTCAAGCGCCTCGAGCCGTCGCTGGCGGGCTTCAACCTCGAGGTGACTCAGGCGGCCCGGGACGCGGAAATGGTGGTCGTCGCCGGGGGAGACGGCACCTTCAGCCGCGTGGTGAACGCGTTCGAGACCCGCCTTGACGAGCTCGTGTTTGCTCTGGTACCGACCGGCACCGGCAACGATCTAGCACGCACCCTTGATCTCTCCGAGGATCCGGCCGAGGCCGCACGCACGGCGATCGGCGGCGCCGAGCGCTCGATCGACGTCTGGAGGGCAACCGGCGGCGGTGTGCAGGGGTTGTTCGTAAATGCCTGCGTGGGGGGGTTTCCAGTTGCGATGAACGAAGCCGTCGATCAGGACATGAAGGCGCGCCTGGGGCCGCTCGCGTTTTGGGTAAGCGGGGCCAAGGTGGCGGCCAACCTCCCCCGCTCCACGGTCACCCTGAACGGGGTCGAGATTCACGACTGCGTTGCCGTCGGGGTCGGCAACGGCATGACGAGCGGGGGGGGTGTCCGGCTATGGCCCCAGGCGGTTATCGACGACGGCATCCTCGACGCCTGCGCGCTCCCTGCTGCTGATGCCGCCGGCGCCGCAAGGCTTGCATTGAAGGTCAAGGGTGGAGCGCATGGCCAGCTCGATGGCGTGGAGACGACCAGGGGGCCGGAGATCGAGGTGGATTCGGATCCTCCGATCGAGATCAACGTAGACGGAGAGCTCATCGGGCTGACGACTCCGGTGACCTTCGAGCTTGCGGGACACGCCACGATCAGGGTCCCCGCGGCTCCATTGCGAAGGTAGGGCTTGCGCCGGGGCCTCCGGCGCGCCGGCATGCTAGCGATTGAGGAACTGGTAGGCGAGTAGCGAGGCCACTTCCCTTACGAGCTCTCTGGCCTTGGTCGAACGGCTTCGCTCCAGCTGGGTATAGGACGCGGGGCTCGCGTAGACTCCTTCGAACCCGAGATCCGAAGCGATCCGTTTGATGCGTTCCGAATGGAGTGGGTCCGACACCAACAGCACCGAGGAGACGCCCTGCTGAGCCGCGATGGCTCGCACGGCGCGCAGGCTTTCGAATGTCGTGCGTCCCTCAGACTCGGCCAGTACCGCATCACCGGGAACCCCCTCTGACGTGACGTAGGTTTCCCCCGCCTGAGCCTCGGTGAAGCGGTCCCCGGCCTGTTTACCTCCGGTGACGATGATGATGTCGGACAGGTCTTCGTTGTAGAGATACAGCGCGTGGTCGAGCCTCGCTTGGAAGACGGGCGACGGAACGCCGTCATACTGCGCTGCACCAAGTACCACTATTGCGTCGGCGCCCACAACCTCGTCCTCGTGCGACTGATCCCAGACCCGGAAACCGAGCCACAGCGGGTAAGCGACCACGACGACCACGACCACGATCGTCACGAGCGCGATCGTGCGGAACGTCTTCACGGCGCCGCCCGCCGAGTGGGTGGTGAGTGTGCATTATTCACATCTGGCACCCACTCGGCCCGGGTCGAGCTCAGAAGGAGCCGAACAGAGCAGCCTGCTTCACTTCCTGGATCGCCTTGGTGACCTGGATGCCGCGCGGACAGGCTGCGGTGCAGTTGAACGCCGTTCTGCACTTGAAGGCGCCGTTCTTGCTCGAAAGTATCTCGAGGCGCTCGCGGGCCCCTCCGTCCCGGGAGTCGAAGATGAAACGGTGAGCGTTGACGATCGCTGCGGGACCCACATACCCCTCGTCGGACCAGAAGATCGGACACGAAGTTGTGCAGGCTGCGCAAAGGATGCATTTCGTGGTGTCGTCGAATCGTTCGCGCTCCTGCTGGGTTTGGAGGCGTTCCCGTTCGGGCTCCTTGGCAACCGGGTCGACGATGAGCCAGGGCTTGACCTCCAGATAGCCTTGAAAGAACGGATCCATGTCCACGACCAGATCTTTAATGAGGGGCAAACCCCTGAGGGGTTCGATGGTGATCGGCTGCTTCACATCCTTCACCAGCACCTTGCAGGCAAGCGCGTTGACTCCATTGATCAGTACGGCGTCGGAGCCGCAGATGCCGTGGCCGCACGACCGCCTCACTGCGAGCGAAGAGTCCTCATAGGCCTTGACCTTGTGGAGGCAATCCAGAAGCCGGTCCATAGGTTCGGCGTCGATGGTGTAGTCCTCGAAGTGGGGGGCATCGTCTTGCTCGGGATTGAACCGCTGGATCCGCAGGCGAACGTCCATCCCGTCAGTATTTCCTTTCCACCGGCGTATAGCGGCCGAGGGTGACGTCCCGGTAGGTGAGCTCGGGGTCCCCTCCGTCCTTCTTCGTGGCGTAGGTGTGTTTGAGCCAGTGCTCGTCCTCGCGCAACTCATGATCATCCCGGTAATGCCCGCCGCGGCTTTCGGTCCTGGCCCGCGCCGAGACCACGAGCGCCTCCGCCATGTCGAGCAGGAAGCCGAACTCGATGTGCTCGACGAGCTCGGTGTTGAAGATCTTGCTCCGATCACCAACCCTCGTGAGCTCGTAGCGTGAGCGGAGCTTGCCTATCGTTTCGTGGACATCGGTCAGGCTGTCCTCGCTTCGGATCACCGACGCCTTGTCCATCATCTCGTTCTGAAGCACCTCTCGGATGTCGGCGAGCGGCTCGCCGCCGTTGCCCTCCATGAGCGATTCGATCCACTCCTCGGAGCGACGGTGGGCGTCGTCTGGGATATCGAGCAGCGGATGCGTGGAGGCATACTCGGTCATCTCGAGCCCCCCGCGGCGCCCGAATACCACGATGTCGAGCAACGAGTTAGTCCCAAGACGGTTGGCCCCGTGGACGGAGACGCATGCGCATTCACCCGCCGCGTAAAAGCCGGGCACGATGTCACCAGCGGCGTTCCGCTGAACCTCGGCCTTGACGTTGGTCGGGATCCCACCCATTGCATAGTGTGCGGTTGGGACCACGGGAACGCCCTCTTCGAGAGGTTCCACGCCGAGATAGGTGCGAGCGAACTCCGTGATGTCGGGGAGCTTCTTCTCTATGACTTCGGGGTCGACATCGGTCAGGTCCAGAAGCAGATGATCGTTGTTCTCTCCTGCGCCGCGGCCTTCTTTCATCTCGGAGAACATCGCCCGTGACACCATGTCGCGCGGCGCAAGGTCCTTGATGGTTGGCGCATACTTCTCCATGAAGCGTTCGCCGTCTTTGTTGCGAAGGATCCCACCCTCTCCACGAGCGGCCTCCGACAGCAGGATCCCCAGCCGGTACAGCCCTGTGGGGTGGAACTGAAAGAATTCCATATCCTCGAGTGGAAGACCGTTCCGATAGACCACGCCCGGGCCGTCGCCGGTCAGAGTGTGGGCATTCGAGGTGATCTTGAACATCTTTCCGAAGCCACCGGTGGCGAATAGAACCGACTTGGCGTGGAATATATGCAGCTGTCCTGTTGCAATCTCGTATGCGACGATGCCCGCGCACGCGCCGTCGACCATGATGAGGTCCAGGACGAAGAACTCATTGAAGAACTCGACGCCCTCCTTGTTGCACTGCTGATAGAGCGTCTGCAGGATCATGTGACCGGTGCGGTCCGCCGCGTAGCAGGCTCTCTTCACGGGTGCCTCGCCGTGGTCTCGCGTATGCCCACCGAAACGGCGCTGGTCGATCTTCCCTTCTGGTGTGCGGTTGAACGGAAGGCCCATGCGCTCGAGCTCGTGAACCGAGGTGACGGCCTCCTGACACATGATGTCGACTGCGTCCTGGTCGGCGAGAAAGTCCGAGCCTTTCACAGTGTCGAAGGCGTGCCACTCCCAGGAGTCCTCTTCGACATTCGCCAGCGCGGCGCACATTCCACCCTGGGC
>JALZIC010000066.1 GCA_030860455.1 Actinomycetota bacterium | reverse complement strand
GGTCATCGCCGTGTCAACGATGTCCGCCGGACGGAGACGAGGACTGAGGGTCCAAGACACGGGTGCTGGCGTAGATCTCGACAAGGCCGATGAGCTGTTCGAGCCGTTCGTGCGCCGATCCGATATTTCCTCTGAGCGACGATCGCTCGGGTTGGGAGGTAGCGGCTTGGGGTTGACGATCGTGCGCGTAATCGCCACGAACCGGGGGTGCATGGTGAGATTTGTCGAGCCCGTGCTGCCTTTTCGCACGGCGCTCGAACTCAGTTGGAGCGAGTCGTGAAGATCGTGCTTCTAGAGGACGACGATGCGCTCCGCTCGGAATGGGCCGAGGCTCTCGGAACGGTGGCAGACCTCACGGGAGATGAGGTTTCGATCGAGGTCGAAGACGACGTTGCCGGATTCGTGCAACGGCTGGAAAACAGACGGGAGGAGGCAAGGCGAGCACCCCAAGATGAGCCATTCGAGGGCTCGAACGTCGACAGCGCCGACCTCCTAGTTGTTGACTACGACCTGACTCTCGCTGGAGTCGCTCTGACGGGCCGCCGCGTCAGCTACCTGGCGCGCTGCTATTCGAGTTGCGGGGTTGTCATGCTGCTCAACGAGCGCGGAGACAACTGGTTCGATGTTCGGTTGCGCGGTGACCTTGAGGCGTTTGCGCAGCTGCCCGTCGGAGGTAGGCAGCTCGCGAATCCCGGATTGTGGAGTGGCGTGCCCACCCCCTACTTCAGACCGTGGCAATGGCCCGTAATCGCGCAGGCGGTGCGTGATCAAGCAGCGCGTGTTGAGATCGTGAACGGCAACCTCTACGCCCCCGCGATGGAGACTGTAGGCGTGCCCGGCGCTGTGGTAGATGCGATGCCAAGATCGTTGGTGGAGGCGCTCTCGACTCATGTCAATCTTCGAGAAGCCACGTTCGACGAGCTCGCTACCTCGCAGTTGCGGCGAAAGGACACGCTCGGGGCGGCCGGGCGAGCAAGCCTGATTGCAGCTCAACTGGCCTCGTGGCTCGAGGCCATCGTCCTTCCTGGACAGAACGTCCTGGTTGACGCGCCCCATCTGGTAGCGCGCTATCCGAGCCTTCTCTCGGGGCCCGCCGAGGAGTTGTCATCGTGGGATCGAACGGCCAACCTTTCCCGGTCTGCGGACGGGCTCGGAATGCACGCAGACATACTCGCCGAAGCTGCGCCTGCGGCGCCGTGGTTGTCTCGGCCCACATGGTTCTGGTCGGTCGTGAGCGAGAACCAGGACATCGCGGAGGTACGAGACCCGTGGGGATCGCGGACCGCCCCGTTCGCGTTTGCTGAGGACCTGTCTCGATTCGTTCCGGTCGACGCGGTGCGCACCTTTACCGCGGATGTCGACTCGCCGTTTGTACGTCGGTTTGCGCGGGGGCCCGTCGAGGAGGACCCGTTCGGCCGAGGAGTCGAATACCTCCCGAGCCAGCGTTTCGCAATGCACTCGTAGTTGTGGAGGTTGGTGCGCTGCAGCATGAGTTCTCGACTGCCTGTGAAATCCTACTTTGGGCGGCGCAACGAGAGCGCGTGGCACGAGATGCCTATCCGGATGACACGTCGCGTGTTTATGAAGCTCTGAGTGAGCGTCTCAAAGGGATCGACGAACAGTAAACATTCAGGCCTGGGTCAGGGACCTGCAGGTAGCCAGGGGCCCGTGGCGAAGAGCTGTGTGAGGACGCCGAGGAGGTTCTGGTTCTGCTTGGCCGCGGTCTGCAGGTAGCTACGCACCAGGGCGAAGCTGCGGGCACCCTCGTCACTCTGAAACGTGCCCGAGATCTTCTGCTGGAGCTTGACCATGCGAAGGTCACGCTCGGATCCATTGTTGGTGAACGGGATGCGGGTATCGGTCATGAACCGCAGCACGTCGGCCTTGTGGCGAGTCATGCGATCGGCCAGATTCCAGGCCTGGCGCTGATATTCCCGCCATCCACCGGTGCCCCGCCGGCGAGGCGGAGGGCCGGGAGGCAGTCCCGCCAGGGCCTTGGCGATGGCCTCGTCGTAGCGGGCCTCGATGGCCTTGGCCGTCGCCGGTGCCACCCGTCTCCGGCTCCGCTCCCGGGCGCCGTCGGCCGCCAGCTTGGCTTCGATCAGCACCGCCGTCATGGCCTTTGTCCATGCCTCTTGGTCCCATACCACCCCGACGGCGGCCAGATGGCGGAGCAGGTGCGCATTGCATTGAGCATGCGACGCCTGGGGAAGGCCGTCGTAGAGGGCCAGTCCGTCATGCACGATGACCCCGCTGTAGGTGGGGAGCACGCCGATGTCGCAGATCGCCTCGCGGCCCCGGCTTCGGTGACAGGACAACAGGGTGATGGCCGGCGTGGACAGCACGTGGAACCAGCGCTTGGCCACTCTCACCCGTCCACCAGTCTCATCGGCGCCGAGGACAGGCGAGTTGCGCAGGATGTCGGTGACGCGCTCGACGAAGGGCACCAACGCCCCCCCTGCCTCGGGCACAAGGCCCGCCAGCCAGCCCGTGGAAACCGACACGCCCACCACATCGGACAACAGCTCGGCGCAGCGCTCCACGGGCAGATGCTGGCGGCAGAGCATGTACACGGCGAGTGCCCGAAGCCGCGGGCCATAGCAGGCCGGGGCGGTGGCCTCGGGCGGGAAGGCCGCCGGGGTGACGCAGCCACAGTCACAGCGCCGGCGCTCGGCCCGGTGCTCGGTGACGAAGGGCGTGGGCTTTGGGATGTCGAACACCTGACGGGACTCGCTGCCCACCACCTCGGCATCGCCCAGGGACTCCCCGCAGGCGCGACAGGACTCCGGGCGGTGGAGCAGCGTCTGGTCGGGGTCGGCCACCGGAGCCAGGCGGTGGCCCTGGGCGCCCGGCCGCTTTCCTCGCTTGCGGCCCTGGCCTTGGCCCTTGGCCCGTTCGGCCCGTCGCGGCTGGGTGTCGGCCGACGGCGGCTTGGAAGAGTTCTTCGAGTCCCGCGACGCCTCAGCCTCGAGGCGCTCCACCCGGGCCATGAGCATCTCGATCATCGACGCCTGCGACATCACGACCTCGATGAGCTCCTCCTGGGACAAGCCATCGAGCTCCTCGGCGGTGAAGACCTTGCCGGGTCCCGCTTCCATCGGGAATACGGTCTACTCGACTGCGCGCGCAAGGTGGTGGATAGTCGCGCGCTCCGCGCGCAACCGTCCTCAGGGGGCCTGAATGCTTACCTTTCTTGATAGGCAAGGGTCTCCCGCGGTTGGAAGAAACGCTTCGGGCGGCCAACCTGTCGGGGACGATATCCGACATGCTGACCGTGTCGTTGGCCAAGCACTCGCGCACGCTGGTCCAGAATCGGTTCCACAACGGCCACCCGGATCTGATCGTCCAGGGCAGATATCCGGATGACGCCGTGAAGGCTGGCGAGCACGGAGTCGAGATCAAGTCCACGACAAAGAAGGGCGGCGCGGCCGACACCCATGGAGCGCGAGCACAGTGGATGTGCGCTTGCGTGTACGAGGTA
>JALZIC010000059.1 GCA_030860455.1 Actinomycetota bacterium | reverse complement strand
GGTCATGATCTCGGCCACGGGATCTCCGGCCTGGACCTCATCTCCTTCGGCGACCACCCACTTGACCAGCTCTCCCTCCGTCATGGTCATCGACGACTTGGGCATGACGATCTCGCGCACGTCGATGTCGCCTATCTGGCCATGATCTCGACGGCGGCCTTCACGATGTCCTCTTCCTGTGGAACCACGCCTTTCTCGAGCTCCGGGTTGTAGGGAATGGGTGTCTCGAGTCCGGCCAGCCGCCTGACCGGAGCTTCCAAAAAATCGAATGCGTCGCTGGCGGTGACCGTGGCAGCGACCTCACCCCCGAACCCACCGGTGAGCGGCGATTCGTGGACAACCAGAAGACGACCGGTCTTCGACACCGATTCGACGAGCGTGTTGCGGTCCAGTGGCCGAAGGGTTCGCACGTCGATCACCTCGGCGTCGATCCCTTGATCTCTGAGCGAGCCTGCGGCAGCCAGCGCCTTGGGCACCATGGCCGACCAGCAAACAATCGAGACGTCATTGCCCTCGAGGCTACGGCGGCGCTGCCGAGACCGCCGGAGTCGCCTCTGGCCCCGACTTCGCCCTCGGTCTTGTAGAGAAGCTTGTGCTCCAGGAACACGACCGGGTTCGGATCCCCTATCGCCGCCGTCAGCAGGCCTTTGGCATCGGCTGCGTTCGAGGGCATGACTATCTTCAAGCCGGGAACGTTCACGAGCCACGACTCGATCGACTGCGAGTGCTGGGCAGCCGCTCCTGTGCCGGAGCCGGTCGGTGCGCGGAGGACCATCGGCACTTGGGCTGCACCTCCGTACATGAAATGCAGCTTTGCCGCCTGATTGCACAGCTGGTCCATCGCATTCGCGGTGAAGTCGGAGAATTGCATTTCGGCGACGGGCCTCATCCCCACGAGTGCGGCCCCGACTGCGATTCCGACGATGCCTATCTCGGAGATGGGCGTGTCGCGCACGCGAGCTTCGCCGTACTTCTCGAGGAGCCCGGTGGTGACGCCGAAAGCGCCTCCATAGGTCCCGATGTCTTCTCCCATCAAGAAAACGGATTGGTCCGAAGCCATTGCTTCGTCGAGCGCTTCCCGGATTGCCTCGGCGTAGGTTAGCGAACGCGCCTCAGGCATAGGTCTCATCCTCTATATCGACGAGAGTGGGGTCCGGGCCCGCCTTCGCGTCTTCGATGGCCCGTACGATCGTCTGTCTAGCCTCTTCGGCGATTGACTCAGCGGTCGTCTCATCCAAAAGCCCGGCATCAATGGCGTCGCGCGCAAAGCGCTGAGTCGGATCCTTGTCGCGCCACTCCTTGATCTCTTCGCGGGTGCGGTACAGGTTCTGGTCGCTCTTGGAATGACCTTTGTGGCGGTAGGTCATGCACTCGATCAGTGTCGGGCCTTCGCCCGAGCGCGCCCGCTGCACCGCTCGGCCGGTAGCCTCTTTGACGGCGATGACGTCGTTCCCGTCGATGGTCTCGCCGGGAAACCCATAGGCGTCGGCGCGCCGCGACAGCCGGTCGATCGCAACGGCTTTCGTCCATGCCATCGACATCCCATAGTGGTTGTTCTCGCAGATGAAGATAACGGGAAGCTTCCATATCGCCGCCATGTTGAGGGCCTCGTGAAAGGCGCCTTCATTAGCGGCGCCATCGCCGAAGAAGCACACGACGACACGATCGGAGCCTCGCTGCTTGAGCGCGAGAGCGGCGCCGGTGGCTATCGGTATCGATCCGGCCACGATGCCGTTGGCGCCGAGGTTCCCGGCGTCGAGGTCGGCGATGTGCATCGACCCTCCGCGGCCCCGGCAATAACCGGACTCTTTTCCCAGCAGCTCGGCAAGCATCAAGGTCACGTCTGCACCCTTGGCGATGCAATGGCCGTGGCCGCGGTGCGTGCTGGTGATGTAATCGCCCTGTTCGAGTGCGGCTATGGCCCCCGTGGCGCTTGCCTCCTGGCCGATCGACAGATGCATTGTCCCGTGAAGGAGGCCCCGGGCGAACAGATCGTCGACGGCCTCTTCGAAACGGCGGATCGTCCACATCGTGGTCAGGAGCTCGGTGGCTTCCGCCCGGTCTAGCTCGCCAACGTTGCCCACGGGACCTCCTCCAGGCCGAAGCTGTCGAGATGCTCCTGCATATGCCAGGCTCTCGCCAGGACGCTTGTCTCCTGTATTTCGACATCATCGAACGTGAGAGCGCTTCCTTGTGCTACCTGCTTTATGACGGTGGCGCCCTCTGCGAGCCCCATCGGCACCAGGTTGCGTTCGCGCGCCTGGTCGGCGGGCCAGGCGAAGCCGAATACCTCCTCGCCTCCGATACCGCTGATGAGGTCCCCGGGCGCGAGGTCGCGTTTGGCCGTCGCCCCCAGCTCGGCCATATGGTGCTCCGGAACGAGCGTGGCCCGATTGCCTCTGACCGCTTCCACGATGCTTACCGGGAGCTCGAGATTGGCAAGATGGAACGGGCGTGTGAGCGTCCAGTAGGGGCCGGTCCCAACGCTCAGATATCTGAGGTCGGAGGAAACGTCGGCGTCGTCGGTGGTTATCACGACGAACACCCCGGGAGCGACATCCCCGGTCACATAGTCGACCACCCCGCGCTGCGACAGGATGCCACCGTCCTCCGAAGGGCAAAAGGTCCCCGCCAGGTCCGCCGTGTCGATCATGGGGCCGTGCATCCCTGGGACGTCCAGCGAAAGCCCGGTGGCGTTTGCCAACGCGGTCATCTCGCACATCGTCTTGGTTCCGTCCACGAACGCGGCCAGCATGCGGGGGTTCATGCCTTTGGACAATGCCTCTGCGCGCACGCTCGACGGAGTTGCCGTGAAGTCGAGTGGGTTGTTCTTGCCCTTTCCCGCGGCGACTACTTCGAGGCCGATGGTGCGGCAGAGGTCGACCAACCCCCATGCCACGGCGGGTTCGTCCCCGGCGCCGATCGTGTAGACCTTTCCCGCCAGGGCGAACATCCGGCGCAGGAGCCGGCCCACGGTGACATCGGCCTCGACGTTCATCGAGACGAGGTGCTTTTTGGCGAAGGCGGCAGCTAATCCCACCCGGATTCCAACTTCGGGGACACCGGTGGCTTCGATTACCACGTCCACGGGAAGGTTGGGGATCAGCTCGGAGTCGGAGGTGATCACCGTCCGGCCCTCGCTCACCCCGGCCGACCCGGCATCGGCATCGTCGGCCAGCAGGGGATTGGAGACACCCGTGCGGGCCAGGGCCCGGGTCGTTCTGGCGACGTCTACGTCGGCGAGCGCCACGATCTCGATCCCTGGCAGGTGGGAGCACTGGCTGACGATGCCTGCACCCATCTGGCCGACTCCGATGAGGCCGATCCGGATCGGCGCGCCGGTCTCGGCCCGTTGGTGCAGGTATCCCGAGTTGGAGCCCCTCATCGCAGGTTGACCATCAGCGCTTAACTCTCTCTTCTGTCTGGGCGGGAGTGAGAATGGTGTAGACGCTCTCACATTTGTGCAGATGCTCTCACATTTGAACCTAACACCACGCCCCTAGGGAGGCAAGCGTGCGATACTGCGAGGGGAGGGATTGACATGGGTCGCACCATCGCAGTGGTCCTCGGCGCAGGCAGCGGAGCGCGTGCGAGACACGCAGTCAACAAGGTCTACCTCGACCTTGACGGCCTGCCCATCATCGTCAGGGCAGTGCGTCCCTTCGTCGAGCACCCCGACGTGGACGAAACCTATGTCGTGGCCGCCCCGGGCGAGCTGGGGATCTGCGCCGGAGCTCTGGCGAAGGCGGGCTGCGTCGTTCACGGCATCCTTCCGGGAGGGCCGAGTCGTCACGCATCGGAGGCGGGCGCCGTCGAGCACTTTGCGGCCCGTATCGAAAGCGGAGAAATCGAAGTCATCCTTATCCACGACGGAGCGCGCCCCATCTACCACGGCGCCTCTGTGGTTGCGCTCCTCGACCGGGCGCGGATGGCAGGGGGAGCGATCTGCGGCGTTCCCTTGACAGAAGAGCTGGTTAGTGTGGTTGATCACGGCGCCTCGGAATGGCGGGCGACGGACGAGTTGTGGTGCGCGCAAACTCCCCAGGTGTTTCGGGCCACCGTTCTGCTCGATGCTTTTCGCGCGGCGAAGGCTGCGGGTTTCGAAGGCACCGACACGGCTTCGACCGTGGAAAGAACGGGAGTCCCCGTCGAGGTCATCGAAGGTGACCCTCGCAATATCAAGATTACCTTCCCGGAAGACGTTGTTCTCGCTGCGTCTCTGGTCAGGATGCCGTAAATGAGGGGATGGGGTTGTGAGGGTTAAGTCGTCGTTGATGTGTCAGAACTGTGGGCGTCAAACGTCACACGAGCTTCACTATGTCGGCTCGGCGCTGCATGAAATCCGCTGCCTGCAGTGCTCGACCGAGACGTGGGGCCATCACCACCCGGTGGCCGGCTATGTGGGCGAGATGCGAGGACGCATCGTTACCAAGCCGTTGCGGGTCCTCCGCGAAATGACCACCGAGCCGGCCACCATCCGGTCGCTCCTGCCGCGGGTCGCCACCAAACCCGTCCGGCTGGCTACCGAGCTCATCGAGATTCTGCGCTAGCCCGGCTAACCAGGGCCGGTCGCAGCACTCCCGGCGCACTTCGTCCCGAACCTAGCTGTCTCCGGCCTCGATGCGGATCGTCTGGCCGACCTCGACCTTTGGAAGAGGGACCTCTTCGAGGCAAACCTCGCCGGGTAGCTCCGCCTCACCTTTGCCGTTGCATTTGAATACGGCGTGGCCGAGAGCCGCGATGTTTTTGTTGGCCACCTCACCGACCGCCGTCACCCTTATGGGGTCGTGTGAGCCGAAGCAGACCCGATCGCCGGCTCTCACCTCCTCAAAGGTATCGTCCGGCCGATGGATGACGGCGAATTCCCAAAGCTCCTCGGGAGCATCCTCGTTGAAGAGCACAATGATGCGCTCCGCTAGAAATTCACCGAGGAGGGGGCCGATTGACGTTACGACCGTCGAATACCGCATAGGTGCGGACATTTATGCCGGTTTTATCTGGTCCGGGCCGACGCCCGAGACAAAGACATCCTCCTTGATGAACATCATCAATGGTCCCGCCGGAGAGGTGGGGTAGATGTCGACCGTGGGGACCTTCTTCATCGGGTACACGCCTACTCGCGCCGTGCCGCCGCAGTCGATCACTGCGCAGGCGATCTTTTCGAACTTCGCCGAGCTCTTGAAGCCGTCGAAAGCCTCCCCACCGGTGAGCTCCGCTATCTTGGCCGCGACCGGGTGAATTCCTCCGCCCGTCACGCTGTAGATGAGAGGTTTGTCCTCAGTCGGTGTTATGACGAGCGGCCCGCCCCAACCTCCGCGGCCGGCCTCGATCTTTACCGAGCGATACTCAGCCATGTCCAAAGTCCTCCTCTGTGAGCGGACGACTATCCTATTGCTTCGTCGCGTAGACAGCGCCGAGGCGAATGCGACGGTAGCTTTGCCTAATCGCCCGAATAGAGGCCGAAACTCGCGAAGTAGGCAAGGATAGTTGCGATCGGGCCGGTGATCATTCGTGAGAAGAGCACCGCCGGCACCCCCACCTCGACCGTCTCGGGCTCGGCCTCCCCCAACG
>JALZIC010000002.1 GCA_030860455.1 Actinomycetota bacterium | reverse complement strand
TCCCCCTGACCGTGGCCTACCACGACGCCTGCCACCTGGCGCACGCCCAGGGTGTGCGGAGTCAGCCGCGTGACCTCCTGCGGCGCGTCCCGGGGATTCGTCTGACCGAGCCGGAGGAATGGGAGGTTTGCTGTGGATCGGCGGGGATCTACAACCTGCTTCAGCCTGAAGCCGGCGCCGACCTCGGACGCCGCAAGGCGCAGAATCTGCTGGCCACCGACGCTCAGGTGATCGCGGCGGGCAACCCCGGCTGCACACTTCAGATCACAAGACATCTCGAAGAGCAGGGGGAAGCGATGCCCGCCGTTCACCCGGTGGAGCTGCTCGACATGTCCATTCGAGGAGCCCGCCCACCCGCCTCGTACCTGCGGCGCGCTCCGGGGGCCGGTGGGTCCGAGCGCGAAGCCAAGGGGTCGGAGAGCGCCGGCCCGGGCGGACAGGAGGGCGATGGCGGGTCGACGCCGGAAGGTGGCGCCGGAGGTGTCGGGCGCCGGAGGGGGAGCCGCGCCGGAGAGGAGAGGCCGTGACCGAGGAGTTGATCGAGGGCGTCGAGGTCGCTGGTGACCGAACCGGGGGGATCGACGAGATTCTGACGAACGATGCACTTGCTTTCGTCGCGGGTTTGCAGCGCGAGTTCAATACGCGTAGAAAGACCCTCCTGGCTCGGCGCGCCGAGCGCCAGGCCGAGCTCGACTCGGGGACCTCCCTCGATTTCCTTCCGGCCACCGAAGCCACGCGCGACGACGGCTGGAGGGTGGCGCCACCCCCAGAAGACCTCCGCGACCGGCGCGTCGAGATCACCGGGCCCACCGATCGCAAGATGGTCATCAACGCACTCAACTCCGGCGCCAAGGGGTTCATGGCCGATTTCGAGGATTCGAACTCCCCGACCTGGCGCAACATGATCGGGGGGCATCGCAATCTGATAGACGCTATCGACGGTTCTATCGAGTTCACCGGCCCCGATGGAAAGAACTACCGCCTCGGCGAGGAGGTCGCAACACTGCTCGTACGCCCCCGCGGCTGGCACCTTCCCGAAAAGCACATCAGAGTCGACGGAGAGCCGTTGGCCGGGGCCCTCTGCGACTTCGGACTGTTCGTCTTCCACAACGCGAAGCGGCTCGTCGACAAGGGCAGCGGGCCCTATTTCTACTTGCCGAAGATGGAAAGCCATCTCGAGGCGCGCCTGTGGAACGACATCTTCATCTTCTCGCAGGACGCAATGAACGTGCCGCGCGGCACCATCAAAGCGACCGTTCTCATCGAGACCGTCCCGGCCGCCTTCGAGATGGAAGAGATCCTCTATGAGCTGCGCGATCACTCGGCCGGGCTGAACGCGGGCCGCTGGGATTACATGTTCAGCATGATCAAATGCCACCGGACGCGTCCCGAATTCGTGCTCCCGGATCGCAACTCGGTGACCATGACGGTGCCCTTTATGCGCGCCTACACCGAGTTGTTGGTCAGCGTCTGCCACAAACGCGGGGCACATGCCATTGGAGGGATGTCGGCCTTCATCCCCAGCCGCAAGAATCCGGACGGGAACGAAGAGGCGTTAGCCAAGGTGGCCGAGGACAAGCAAAGGGAGGCAAACGATGGGTTCGACGGGACCTGGGTCGCCCATCCGGACTCGGTGCCGGTTGCGGCCGGGCAGTTTGCCAAAGTCCTGGGTGATCGGCCGCATCAGGTCGACCGGACTCGTGAAGAGGTGTCGGTCGAGCCCCTGGACTTGCTCAACGTGAGCGGTTCGCCTGGCGGGATCACCGAAGCCGGCTTGCGCAGCGATGTCAATGTCGGTATCCAGTACATCTCTTCGTGGCTTCGGGGCAACGGAGCGGCCGGGATCTACAACCTGATGGAGGATGCCGCCACCGCAGAGATTGCGCGCTCCCAGGTGTGGCAGTGGGTCAGGCACGATGCCGTCCTGACGGATGAGGCCGGCAGCACCCGGCGCGTGACGCCCGAGCTCGTGAGGGCCATAGCCACAGAGGAGCTCGACAAGGTGCGTAAGGAGGTCGGTGACGAGTTCTTCTTCAACCAAGGCCGTCCGGAGGAATCCCGCGCCTTGTTCGAGGAGGTAGCTCTCGGTGAGGGGTTCGTCGAATTCTTGACCCTGCCTGCCTACGACCACCTCGACTGACGCTCCTGTCGTTAGGTCAACGCGGTAAAACCGGCGCCCCGAGGCCCATGCGAACGCACGCCGGATCAGCATTGCATTGGGTATTTGAAAAGCGCAGGGCGTCGGCAATATGATCCAAGCGCGTTCCGGGTGGGTCGGTCAAAAAAGGGGGGGGTAGCGCCTCATGGCGGTCACCGAAGAGCAGCCGCGGCTAGCCGAGGACAGGGAGAAGCCCGAGTTCACGGGCGACACCGATGTGATGGGGCATCACGAGCCCCTCAAGAGAGTACGCAAGGTCCCCAAGTATTTCGGCTGGCTGGCGCTGTTCGGCCCCGGGGCGGTATATGCGGCCACTGCCCAGGGAAGCGGCGAGTTGGTGTTCTGGCCATTGCTGATCGCTTTGTTCGGCCCGGCCCTCATCGGGCTTCTGCTTCCCGCCTGCGCGATTCAACTGCCGGTGACCATCGAGATAGGACGCTACACGGCGACCACCGGTGAGACGATGTTCACGGGCTTTCAGCGCATAAACAGAGCCTTCGCCGTATTGATGTGGATCATGCTCTTCGTCGTCTACCTATGGTTCGGCGGCTATGCGAGCGGCGCCGCCGGTGGCATGGTGGCGCTGACCGGCTTCCCGCCGGGGCTTTCCGAGGACGGCCAGACCTACTTCTGGGCTTATCTGATCATCGCTGTGTTCGCGTCGGTCATCATCTTCGGCAAGACGGTCTATCCCATCATCGAGAAGGTCATGATCGTCATCACGGCCATAACGATCCTCGGGCTCGTCATTGCGAGCTTCCACCCGGCCGTGAGGCCGTACTACGGCGAGTTCTTCGGACGTCTGTTCTCATTCCGCTTCTCCATCCCGGACAACCTCAGCACCCAGAACCTCGACTATCTCATTACGGCCATCGCCTTTGCCGGGCAGGGGGGCTTTGGAAACGTGTTGTACAGCTACTGGATCCGAGACAAGGGGGTCGGAATGGGACGCTTTGCGGGCCGGGTTACCAGCCCCGTCACCGGCGAACCCGAGACGATCCCTTCGGCCGGCTATTCCTTCGAAGACACTGAGGAAAACAAGAAGGAGTACAAAGGGTGGACCCGGTGGCTATGGGCCGACCAGTCATTCGGCACCGGCGCCAACGCGGTGACGCTTGTGCTGACGACTCTGCTTTCCTTCGCTCTCCTGTGGCCGAAGGGGGCCGTTCCAAGCGACGACAACCTCGTCAGCAAGCAGGCGGCGTTCTTCGAGACGAGCTGGGGGACGGTCGGGAAGCTCGCTTTCTTCTTGGTTGCGACCGCCTTTTTGGCCGACACGTGGCTCGCGCTGGTGGATGCAGTTTCGAGGATGCATTCCGACTTCTTTACGGCGAACTCCAAGCGCTTGCGGAAATGGGGCTTCAGAAACGTCTACTACACGTGGTTCGTGATCCTCACTCTCGTCAGCGTCATCACGATCCCCTTTGCGACGCCCGGCACGCTGTTGGTAACGGTTGCAGTGCTGCAATTCTTCGCGATGATGCTCTACATACCGGGGCTCATCTACATGAACTACTACAAGATCCCGAAGGTTTATCCGAAATGGACGCGGCCGTCCAACATCGCCCTCTTCTTCATCTCCTTGTCCGGACTCATATACATCGTCCTGGGCATCTATTACCTGAAGGTACGGGGGCCGGCGTTGATAGAGCCGCTAACGAGTTTGTTCTCCTAGAGAGAGGTTGCTTCCGTGCCCGCCCGGCTTGCGCTCACGATGGGGGACCCCTCCGGCATAGGGCCCGAGATCTGTTTGGGGGCGCTGGATTCGGCGAGCGAGGCCGGCGCACAAGCCGTCATCGTGGGCGACGCTGGGGTTTTGCGCCGGACGGCAGAGGTCGTTGGCTTCGACCCTCGACTCGAGAGTTCGGGAGCCATCGACGAGCTGCCAACCGGAGGGCACTGTGTGCTTGATCTTCACAATGTCGACGCCGCCAACCACGAATTCGGACGAGTCAAGGCGGAGTACGGGCGCGCCTCGGTGGAATACCTACAGACCGCAGTCGAGCTGTGCATGAGTGACCGCGCGGCCGCCATCGTGACGGCGCCCATTAACAAAGAGGCACTCAAAGCCGCCGGCGTTACGGAGCCGGGCCATACCGAGATGCTCGGCACCTTCACCGGCACCGATGTCTACGAGACGATGTTCATGGTCGAGCGCATGAGGATCTTTTTTGCCACACGCCATCTCTCCCTTCGGGGGGCCATCGAGGCGCTCAGTCAGGAGGGATTGCTCAGCACGCTGGACAACCTACGCAACGCCCTGCAGTTGATGGGTCTCGAGGAGCCGGAGATCGCAGTTGCGGCCCTCAATCCGCACGGGGGAGAGGGCGGGTTGTTCGGCGACGAGGAGATCGACGCTATCCGTCCTGCGGTCGAGGCGGCGAAAGAGCGGGGGTGGAATGTAGTTGGGCCCATACCGGCAGACAGCATCTTTTCGCAACACCGGCGGGGGAGATACGACGCGGTGTTGTCGTTGTTCCACGACCAGGGGCACATTGCCTCAAAGACCGTCGACTTCAATGGAACGGTGTCGGTGACTACCGGCCTGCCGATTATCCGGACGAGCGTCGATCACGGCACGGCGTTCGACATCGCCGGACAAGGAATCGCCGACGCCGGCAATATGCAGAGCGCCGTAAAGCGCGCGGTCGAGCTCCATATGTCAATGGGCGAGCATCTCAAGTCACTGCGGGAGAAGACGAACGACGGCGGATGAGGCCGATCCTGTGCCTCGCCGATGATCTCACCGGGGGAGCCTCGCTGGCGGCAGGCGGCGGCGAGATGGGTGATCCGGCGAGGATTGGGTTCACGCCGGGGGGCGCGGGGATCCTGGATCTCGGGATGCGCGATCTGCCTCCCGAGCGGATCCAAGAGCGCATCGTCCACGCTCTCGCCCGCCAACCCGAGGGAGGGGACGCGATCGTCGCCTTACGCATCGACTCCGGCGGTCTCAGCCCCGTGGGCCTCTACATCGAGGCGGCTCTGGGTGGTCTGGGGCCAGGCGCACGCGCCTTCGTGATGCCGGTCCACCCCGGGGCGGGCCGGGGCTACGCACATGGCAGTCTCCGGCTGGGGGAGGAGCTAAGGCCCTTCGAGCTCAGCGTCCGGGGAGCGCCTCCTGAGATCGTGCCGCTCGAACACGTGCGTTCGCCCGAGCTCGGACAGAGGCTCCCCGCCGGGCAGGCGGTCATGTTCGAGGGGATTACCCAGCGCGATGTGAGTAACGTGGCCGCCGCCGTGCGTTCCCTTCCCGGCCCGTTGATCGTCGCCGACCCCGGCCCCCTGACCCTGGCCCTGCGACGACTCGAGTTGCCCCCGGTTCGGCTGCTCGCAGTGGTGGGCTCGACTTCGGAACTCACCCGGGAACAGGTGTTCGCGTCGCAGGAGATGCTTGGCCTCCATGTCGTCCGGCTGGACGTGGACGCGGCGCTCGAGGACGAGCGCGCACTTTCCGGGGTGGTCCATGATGTCGCCGCGAAACTATCCGCCCGGTCGTTCGTAGGCGTAGTCACCTCCTCTCCGGAACCGGGAGCCGCACCCGAGGGCGAGGATGTCTCCCGCCTGCTCGGCAAGGTAGCAGCGGACGTTGTGCATAGGGGGCTCGTTGATGCGCTCTATCTGTCGGGTGGGCACGTCGCCAAAGCGGTGTGTGAGGCGCTGGGGGCGACGGGCCTGACCGATCTCAGGGAAATGGATGTGTTGTCGACTTTCGGCCGGCTGGAGGGCGGAGTGGCGCCCGGTATGCCCGTCGGATTAAAGGGCGGCGGTATCGGCGACCGCTCCACGATGGTGCGGCTGCTGGAGCGGCTCGACTGGTTTGCGGCATCGGGGGCGCTGGGGGGTCGAGGGACCGACACAGAGGGGCAACCATAGCGGCGCGGCGTATGGACAACCGGGAGCGCCGGGCCAGGTTGGCGCTTCGCCATGGTCTGTCCCCTTCCACCCGAACCGCCGGCCCCGTCGAGGCGGCGTGCGCCGTGGTGGGGCTTCACGGCACCGACCCGGCCTCGGTGTTCCTGGCCGTGTGGGCGCGTACCAGCGGAGTGACGCCCGCCGCCATCGAGCGGGTGCTCTACGACGAGCGCGCTCTTATTCGCATCCTGGGGATGCGTCGAACGATGTTCGTGGTCCCAATCGATCTCGCCGCCGTGATCCACCATTCGAGCACGGGGGCAATAGCCGTTACCGAGCGTCGCAAGCTTATTGGTTTCATCGAGCGTGTAGAACTAGCGGTTGACCCCGCCGCGTGGCTGCGCGAAACGGAGGAGGTCGCGTACGACGCACTCGTTGCCCGCGGCACGGCGACGGCCGCCGAGCTAGCTGCGGACGAGCCGCGTCTGGGACAACACATTGTTCTGGGGGCCGAGCCCTACCAGGTTCGCCAGCCCATCTGTTCGCGGGTGCTGTTCATGCTTGCTGCGGATGGACGCATCGCACGCCACCGTCCGCGCGGCACATGGATAAGCGGGCTGTATTCGTGGGCGCCGATCGGGGCCTGGATGCCCGGAGGGATGGGGCTGCGGGATCCGGCTGAGGCGCGCGTCGAACTGGTGCGCAGCTGGTTGACTTCGTTCGGGCCGGGAACGCTCGCCGATCTCAAGTGGTGGACAGGCTGGACGTTGCGGGACCTTCGGCCTGCGCTGGCGCAGGTGGACACGGTCGAGGTGGATCTCGACGGAACGCCGGGTCTGGTCCTCGCCGACGACGCCGAATCGGTGGCGCCGGCCGCGCCATGGGCGGCGCTCCTCCCGGGGCTCGATCCGACGGTCATGGGGTGGATCGGACGAGATTGGTACCTGGGAGCGCATGCCAAGGTGCTCTTCGACAAGACCGGCAACTCCGGCCCGACGGTGTGGTGGGACGGCCGGATTGTCGGAGGATGGGCGCAGCGCAAGGATGGGGAGGTGGCCGTGCGGCTGTTGGAGGATGTTCCGGTCGAGGGGGTGCAGGCGATCGACGACCGGGTCGAGCGCTTGAGGGAGTGGCTCGGTCCGGCTCGGGTGACGCCGCGCTTCCGGACCCCCCTCGAGCGCGAGCTGGCAGGCTGAGCCTGGGGGAGGGATGCTTCGCCGGGGCTGGAACTCCCGTCGTCGTGTGTCCGTGTCCAGGTTACAAGCGGTTCCTCAGGAAAGCACCGCGCCCATGCGAGCGGCTGCATCGGCGATAACGTTATTCGCCCGATCGAGCACCCCGGTCATGCGGAAGAAGCCGTGGATCATGCCCTCACAGACCATGACGTCGGTTGCCACCCCTGAGGCCCTCAGGCGGTCGGCGTACGCTTTCCCTTCGTCGAATAGCACGTCGAACTCCGCCAGGATCACCAGCGCCGGCGGCAGACCGGACAGGGCGGGCGCCCGGAGCACGCAGGCCAGCGGGTCTTCCTCCCCCGGGAGGTAGCTCTTCCAGAACCACCGCATGCCCTCACGTGTGAGCCCGTAGCCCTCCGAGTAGGCCAGATACGAAGGCGTGTCGAGGTCGTTGTTGGTGACGGGATAAATGAGCACCTGGAGCTCGATGGGGAAGGCCGCCAGATCGCGCGCCCTGAGACAGACTGCAGCAGCGAGGTTGCCCCCCGCGCTGTCGCCGCCGACCCCGAGGCGTGCCGCGTCTGCGCCAAGTGAGTGGGCGTTGGCCGCTGCCCACTCGGTTACTGCGTAGCAATCGTCGAGCGGGCCCGGGAAGGGATGCTCCGGTGCGAGACGATAATCGACCGAGATGACCACACAGGGCGTGGCTTGGGCCAACGCCCGCAGTGGAGAATCCACGAGGTCGAGGTTACCGGTCACCCAACCGCCGCCGTGAAAGTACACGAGCACCGGCAGGGGGCTGTCGGCCCCGGGCTTGTAGATGCGAACCGCGACGCCTTCGATCTCGGTGTCCTCCACCGAGGCCACCGGCACACCCGGCGCGCTCACCCATACGGTGGAGGCGGCGAAGCGCCTCGCCTCCTCCACCGGCAGGGACTCGATGGGCGCCTTGGACGCGTTCTGGTCGAGGTACTCACGGGCCTGTGGGTCGAGTGGCATTTTGCGTCCTCCCTTTTGACGTGGTCGAACACATGCTATGAAGGCGTGCGGTGTGCCGCATGCAGTCTGGATATGCGCGCCGGTTTCAATTATCAGGGGGCGGACATGGAGTATCGCAAACTTGCCGGCACCGATCTCGATGTTTCGCGCGTTGTGCTGGGCACGATGACGTTTGGTTCGCAGGTCGATAGTCGTGTGGCCGAACAAATGGTGGGCCTCAGCATCGAGAGCGGAGTCAACATGATCGACACCGCCAACGCCTATAACAACGGCGATTCTGAGCGTATGTTGGCGGGGGCGATCAGGGGCCGCAGGGACGAGGTCCTGGTCGCGACCAAGGTGTTCAATCCAATGGGCGACGACTCCGAAGACAAGGGCCTCAGCCGTCCGGCCATCAACAAGGCGATCGACGCCAGCCTCGAACGACTCGAGACCGACTACATCGATCTCTACTATCTGCACCAGCCCGATCATGAGGTTCCGCTCGAGGAGTCGCTCGGCGCGATGAACGAGCTTGTCGGAGCGGGCAAGGTCCGCTACATCGGGCTTTCAAATTTCGCCGCCTGGCAGCATGTCGAAGCGCTGTGGTTGAGCGAGAGGAACGCCTGGCAAATGCCAAGAGTGTCGCAGCCCCTTCTAAACCTACTCTCGCGCCGAATCGAGGAGGAGTACGCAGCCTGCTCGAAGCAGTTCGGGTTGTCCAATATCGTCTATAACCCACTGGCCGGAGGACTCCTGACGGGAAAGCACCGGCGCGAATCGACTCCTGAAGAAGGCACGCGCTTTTCGATGTCGATGTACCGGGACCGTTACTGGAACGAAGAACAGTTCAAAGCCGTCGACCGGTTCCACCAGATAGCAGTCGACGAGGGGCTCAGCTTGATCGAGCTGTCCTATGGCTGGCTGCTGGCTCACCCACTGACGGACCATGTGCTGCTGGGCGCCTCGAGCATGGAGCATCTCGAGTCGAACCTCGCCGCCTGCGATGGGACGAGTCCTCGAGCCCATACCCTCGAGCGCTGCGACGAGGTGTGGCAGGTGCTCAGGGGGGTCGCGCCGGCCTACAACCGTTAGTACACCGAGAGCATGTTACGCAGAAGCACCCGGGCGCGTTGTGGATTCGGGGTAAGTGAGCCTAGGTCAAGATCCCGTTCAGCATTCCTCCGTCGATCGTGACCGAAGTTCCGGAGATATACGAAGCTCGTTCTGAGGCGAGGAAAGCCACCACATCCCCGAACTCCTGCGGGTCCCCGTACCTGCCCAGAGGTATGCGCGCCTTTGCTTCGGCCGCAACCTCTTCCACGGGCCGCCCCGATCGCTCCGCATTGCCCTCGTCCAACGCCAGCAGGCGCGCCGTCTCGATTCGTCCGGGGGTGACGCACAGCACCCTGATCCCCTCGGGCCCGAGTTCCTTTGAAAGCGTCTTCGCCATGCCCACGACTGCGGCCCGCATCATGTTGGACAACAACAGATTGGGGATGACCTCCTTGGTCGATGACGAGGTCAAATAGAGGATGCATCCGCTGCCCTTGTCGCGCATCGCCGGCAGGACGACCTTAGTCGACCGCCACGCCGATGCGGTCGTCAGGCTGAATGCGCTTTGCAGCTGCTCGTCATCAAGCGACTCGA
>JALZIC010000018.1 GCA_030860455.1 Actinomycetota bacterium | reverse complement strand
AGCTGGACTTTTGCAGCGAAGGGTCGGGGCGGGCGGATTCGAACCGCCGGCCTCCTGCTCCCAAAGCAGGCGCGCTAACCAAGCTGCGCTACGCCCCGGTGGCGGCCGATCATCCCACGTCAGCCGGCTCTCGTGGCGGCCTCCAGGGCATCGGTGAGCAACCCCAGCCCTTCGTCGGCTTCCTCGAGCGTGACGCTCAGGGGAGGAGCCAACCGGAGAACGTTGTTGTAGAGCCCGCCTTTACCCACGAGGAGCCCGCGCACCTTGGTCTCCTCCATGACGGCCGCGGCGGCGGCCGGATCCGGTTTTTTCCCCCCCGGCTCGACCAACTCGATGCCGATCATGAGCCCGCGGCCCCGAATTTCCCCGATGATGGGGATCCGCTCGCCCAGTTCCCGGAGATGAGTCAGGAGATGCTCTCCAACTTTTCGGGCGTTGGTCTGAAGATCGTGCGACAACAGGTGCTCCAGATTCGCAAGCCCGCCGGCACAGGCCAGGGGATTGCCGCCGAAGGTGGAGATCGAGTTCGCCTTGATGCAGTCCATCATCTCGGGTCGGGCCACCACGCCCGCCAGCGCGAGCCCATTTCCCAGCCCCTTGGCGAAGGTGATCATGTCGGGAACCACGTCATGGGCTTCGATGCCCCAGAAATGCTCCCCCGTCCGACCCCAACCCGTTTGGACCTCGTCCGAGACGAATGGAATGCCGTACTCGTCCAGGACGTCGACCATTGCCCGGAAGAAGCCGTCGGGAGGGACCGCAAACCCGCCGACTCCCTGGATCGGCTCTGCGATCATGCAGGCGACATCTCCGGCGGTAGTGGTTTCGATGATATTGCGGAGATCATCGGCGCAGGCGGTGATGAAATCTGCGTCGCCGAGATGCCCGAACGGGCTCCGGTACCGGTAGCCGTTCTGGACATAGCTGACGTGGACCGGAGAGAGGCTCGACGCGGACCAACCCCGCTGTCCCGTGATCCCCACCGCAGCGAAGGAGCGGCCGTGGAAGCTGTTGCGCAAGGCGATGATCTGGTTCGAGCGCCGGTAGGTCGTCGCCAGGAGCAAAGCCGCCTCGATGGCTTCGGTGCCGGAGTTGACGAAGAAAACCTTGGCGTCCTTGAGCGGGGACAGCCCGGCGATCTTCTCGGCTAGCTGGATCGCAGGTTCGATGAGGTAGAGGGTCGAGCTGTGGAGCATCTTGTCCGCCTGGGCCCGGATGGCCTCCACTACCTCGGGAACGGCGTGGCCCGACATCGTCGTGAGGATGCCTCCGAAGAAGTCCAGGTACCTGCGGCCCTGTGTGTCCCACACGTAGCATCCCTCACCGCGCTCGAGGGCAATGGGCTCGTCGTAATAGAGCGTCAGCCATGACGGCATGACGGCCCGGTGGCGTTCGATCAAGGGCCGTTGCTCGTCCATCCTCAACCCCCTCGTCTGATCCGGTGACTTGACCCGGGAAGGCTAGCAGCACCCCGGTTGGTCTCCGCCCGCCGGTGGGAGGGTAGGTCCGGGAAATGTGACCTAAGCTTGGTCCTGAAAACTATTGCTATCCATCGTTGGCTGAGACAGAATGCGGGCAGCGAACGATTGATGACAGCGAGGAGCCGGGTCGGGAGCCAGGGATCGTCATCCCCACTTCGTCCGCCTAGTGCGGTCTCTGACTCCCGACCCGGCTCCTCCGCCGTCCGAACTCGCAAATCTCTGCGAAAACCCCAACGAAGGTCGCCCCGCAGCGCCACATCCCTCGCGCCGCGCGCCGCACTACACGGCCGTAGGATGAACCACCTATGCAGACCACCGAAGTCCACACGAGCTCCGAGCGCATAGGCAAGGATCGCGTCAAGCTCCGCGTCGAGGTGCCCGAAGCGTCTCTGGCCCCCGCCCTCACCGCCGCCTACAGGAAATGGGCCAGCGAGATCCGCGTCCCCGGTTTCCGGAAGGGCAAGATCCCGCGTCAGATCATCGACGCACGGGTGGGGGCGGACACGGTCCGGGAAGAGGCCCTGCGAGAGGCTCTGCCCAACTTCTATAGCGAGGCGATGAACGCCGAGGAACTGCAGGCGATTGCGCCTCCCGACATCGAGATCCTCGACTTCACCCAGGGATCCCCGGTAGTGTTCGAGGCAACCGTCGACGTGAGGCCCGACATCACCCTTCCGGACCTCGCCTCCCTGACGGTGGAAGCTCCCTCCTCCGAGGTCAACGACGAGGACATCTCCGAACAGCTCGACCGGCTCCGCGATCGTTTTGCCGAGCTCGAGGCGGTGTCGCGCGAGGCTCGCCGTGGTGACTACGTCCTGATCGATCTGAACGGCACGAGGGACGGTGAACCGGTCGAAGGAGCCAGTGCCCCCGACCTTCTCTACGAGCTAGGTTCGCGCACCGGGCCCTCGAAGCTCGACGACGAGTTGGAGGGCAATCGACCCGGCGCCATCCTGCGGTTCACCGACGCAATCAGGGGGGCGTCCGAGGAAGTGGACGCTCTCGCCGGAGGGGACATCTCCTTCACGGTGCTGCTCAAGGAGGTCAAGACCAAGAGGCTGCCTCCGCTGGACGACGAGTTCGCCAAGACGGTTGGCGAGTTCGACTCCCTGGATGAGCTCCGCGAGGACCTTCGTTCGAGGCTCGGCGACGTGAAGATGCGGATGGTCTCGGAGGAGATCGGACGGCTGGTGTTGGACGCGCTGGTTCGAACGTCGGACCTGGAGCCTCCGGAGAAGCTCGTTGACACCGAATTCGAGCACCGTCTCCATCATTTCGAGGAGGAGCTCGAGCGGGCCGGCATCAGCCTGGAGGGCTATGCCCGAGAGGTTGGATCGACCATGCTCGAGCTCAGGTCGGAGATGCGCACAGAGGCGGCCAACTCGGTGGTGGCGGAGCTCCTTCTGGAGGAAGTGGTCCGCAGAGAGGATATCGAGGTCGCTCAGGACGATCTCGGTCGCGAGGTCGGCTATGAGGCGGCCAGAACCGGACGACCCGCCTCGGAGATCGCCGAGGAGATGCTCACGCCGGCGAACCTTCGTTCGATGGCGGCCGGCATCCTGAGCCGCAAGGCCCTTGGGTTCGTGGTCGAACAAGCAAACGTGATCGGCCGGCCTCACGATGGGTCTACTGTGGAGACAGCAGAAGAACAGTCACCTGCGAGCGAGGCGGCCGAAGAAGCCGATGCCGCTGTGGAGGCATAGCCGACAATGAGCAACGAAGATCTTTACCGCAACTATCTGGTTCCGATGGTGGTCGAGCAGACGAGCCGCGGCGAGCGCGCGTTCGACATCTACTCCCGGCTGCTCAAGGAACGGATCGTTTTCCTCGGGACACCGGTCGACGATCAGGTTGCCAATCTGATCGTTGCGCAGTTGTTGCACCTCGAATCCGAGGACCCGGACAAGGACATTCATCTGTACATCAACTCGCCGGGGGGAATGGTCTACGCGGGCATGGCTATCTACGACACCATGCAGTACATCAAGCCCGATGTTTCGACGATGTGTGTCGGCATGGCGATGTCGATGGGCGCAATTCTGTTGTGCGGCGGCGCGGCAGGCAAGCGTTACAGCCTGCCAAACGCGAAGGTGATGATTCATCAAGGCTCGGCCGGCTTTCAAGGCACGCCGACCGACATCGAGATCCATGCTCGCGAGGTGTTGTCACTCACAAAACGAATGGCGGAGATAATCGCCCACCACACCGGTCAGAGCTTCGATCAGGTGAAGCAGGATATCGACCGGGACCGCTTCATGGAACCGGACGAAGCGAAGAGTTACGGTATCATCGATGATGTCATCTCAAGCCGCACGGCCGTCGAAACCATGCCCGGTGCCCTTCCTCAGGGGGAGCCGGCAAGGCTTGCAGGAACCGAAGCCGACGGAGAAGCTTCGCAAACCGAGTCCGAAGCCTAAGGGG
>JALZIC010000015.1 GCA_030860455.1 Actinomycetota bacterium | reverse complement strand
CAACTTCAAGATGAGCGACGACGCCGGCCATTCCTGGGGAATGACGTCCCCGGAAACGGCCGACGCCCTGAGGGCGCAGGATCGCGCGCTCGGGCGCCTGGTTCGTAGCCTCAACAGTACGGTGGGCCGGAGACGTTGGGTGGTGATGCTCACCGCCGACCACGGGCAGATGCCTTATCCACACGAGTCTGGCGGGTGGGCGATTGCGGGTTCGGAGCTGCAGGCGGACGCGAATGCCGCCCTCGATCACACCGACAACAGGATCGATCTCGTCGAGTTCGTCAAATCCGCCGGTATGTACGTTCGGAGGGACGATCTCCGCCCCAACGGCCTCGTGCTGAAAGATGTGGCGCAATGGGCTTGGGATTACCGGATCGAGGACAACCTCAGGCAGGGCGAGCGGATACCGGCCTCTTACGTCGGCGGCCCCGGAGACCGGCTCTTCGACGCCGCCCTGGCAGGACGCCGCCTGGCCGCCGGCCGCTGCGTCTCGTAGCTTCTGAGAGAAAAGGGCGCTCCGGGCCTCGGACGGTCAATGGCCCTGTGCGCAGCCCCAGATCCGGCCCAGGGAGTCGCTTGGGAAGGCGCCCGCCAGGAGCGTCTCCCTCACCCTGTTCCGGTACCCCTCCGGAACCTCACTCCCGGGCTCGATGTTGTCCTCGAGCCGGTAGCCGATGAGCCATTTGGCAATCCTCTCGAGTGAGATGCGCTTGCCTGTGAGCGCCTGTTGATCGATCCAGAACCCCACCGGGCTCGACTCGGCCACCAGCTCGCCGGCATCCATGTCGAAACGTTCCTCGGCGTCGCCTATCAGCTCGGTCATGTTTATCGGCCATGCGCCGCTGGCTTCGGCGAGCGGTCCCTGTCCGTGATCCGCCGTCACGGCCACCACCCACTTCCTGCGTCCGACCTCCCGGTCCAGCCAGCCGGTGAGATCACCCAGCGCGTCGTCCGTGTATCGCAACGTCGGACTCATCTCCGGCAACAGCATGTTCCATGCATGCCCCACCTCGTCCGGCTGCTTGTAGTTGGTGTAGAAGAGATCGGGGATGTCGTCCTCGCCGAAGCGCTCGCGCTTCAACAGCGCCTTTATCAGCGTCGTCTGGTAGAGGGTCCAGGCAGGGGTGTCACGGCGCAAGGTCTTGTCGCGCAGGATTTCGTGCCCCATCCATGAGGAATCAAGGCGTCCATCGTCGAGGTCGACCGAGCGAATATCGCTTTGAAGTCCCGGCACGTGCTTCAGGGATTGGGGAAACGTGTACCACTGCCGGTTCGTGACAAGCCTCTCCTGTGTATCAACGATCACGGCGACGTCCTTGTCGCCTCCGGGCCTGTACGCACCGTGACCGATCATGCCGAGGTGCCAGGACTTGAAAGCGAGCATGCCGACCTTTGCCTGATTGCCGGTCGTCGGATCGTAGAGATCGCCGAGCGAAGGGAGCAGCAGGTTGCTGGCGGTCTTGTTCGGATAGGCCGCCTTGATCGCGCCGTCCACACGAATTGGGATCCCCACAACGCCATGCTGCTTGGGGAACGCGCCGGTCCCTATCGTGCTGTGTACCGCAGGCGTCACCGAGGGAGACGAACCCACGACGACATCCTCGATAGAGGACCCCTGCGCCATCAACCTCGCCAGATTGGGCCATGCGTCCGGCCACGTATCGAGGACGTTCGATCCCCCTCCGTCCCATACGATCGTAAGGATCAGCTTCGGCCTCCCCGGCCTGCTCGTCTCCGGGACCAGGACCTCGTCGATCGGCGCGCCGACATCGGTCGGAGACGGTGTGTCCAGGAGCTCCGCGTAAGTTGGGGCGAGGTCGGCAAGCGTCACCTCCCGGCCGAGGGACAAGCTGCCCCGTGAGCGGATGAATCCGGGCCCGTAGAGCACCAGTGGGACCCGCTGCACGTAATCCCACGGGCCCGAGTGACTCTGTCCGACGAATGCGCCGAAGAAGTTGGGCTCGCGGGGAACAACCATCACGTCCGGTGAACGCCCCGGAAAATACCCTCTCCTGATCCGGCGCAGGGTCTCGAGTGGAAGGCTGCATCCGGATCTGAACGGGCTGGACGGCGGCTTCGTTACGGTTTCGATGGGCGAAGGGGTGTACTGGGGCCCGGGTGGGCTTTCGGGCTGCTCTTGGGAGGCGCCGGTCGAGGAGGGATCGGAGGAAGTCCCCGAGGCGGTGCAGGCTCCTATCGCCAAGGCAGCGGCCAGAAACCATGTCATCCTCCGGTTGCGCCGCGCCCCGGGGCGGCCATTCCTCAATCTCACTTGCGTCTTAGGCTACTCTCCTAAGGCTTATGAGCAACCCCGACGAAGCATCATCGACCTTCATCATCGCGACGCGTAACCGGCCGGAGGAGCTTCGGATCACGGTCGCAAGCATCGTTGCCCAGACGGTTCTTCCGGGCGAACTGTGCATCGTCGATTCGAGCGCCGCTACACCGGCACGCGCTCACATCGAAGAGGTGTGCGCCGATTCGGGCCTCGGCCTCGACTACGTGCATCCTGCGCCGCGCGGTCTTCCCAGACAGAGGAACCACGGCCTCGACCGAACCACCGGCGATCCCGTTTTCCTGCTCGACGACGACGTCGCTCTGGCTCCCGAATGCCACGAAGTCATCCTGCAGGAGTACGGGCGCTGGGGCCCGGAGCTCGGTGGGGTCAGGGCGGCTCCCGTCCGACCGGCTCGTCCTCCCCTCGCCTCGATTATGTGGCGGAAGCTCTTCGGCATCGGCGCCTGGTGGCCGGAGGCAAGCGGCAGGGTCAGGGCTGGGTTCTGGCTGGAGGGAACCTCCGAGTCGGCGGGCGTGCGTAAGCAGGAGGCATTCGTCGGCTACTTCATGTCGTTCCGGCGCGAGGTCTTCAGACACGAGCGCTTCGACGAGGCGCTTTCGGGATACGCCAGCCAGGAGGACATCGATTTCTCTTACAGGGTCTCGCGCCGCTACGTCCTGATTCAGACGCCCAGGGCCCGATGTGATCACTTCAAGACAGGGACCGACCGCATGCCGTCGCGCAAGCTCGAGCGCATGAAGCTCGCAAATCATTTCTATCTGCACCGCAAGAACATGCCGCAGGATCTCAGGCACAAAGGGGCTCTGTGGTGGGGTCTTTTGGGACTGCTCATCCACAACGTGGTCAAGGCGATCGTGCGCCGGGATCCCGGCCTCGTTACCGGCATCGTCGTTGGAGCGTGGGAGCAGAGCCGCGGCAGGGGCCTTATAGACCCGGCCTCCGAGGACAGCGCGCCTGGCCCTCTGCCGGCCGTGGGATGAAGGGTGCCGTTGCGACCGGCATGAAGGCGAAGAAGCGCGACTACTGGTGGACGGTCATCGCGGTCGATCCACTTGCGGTCCCGCTGGCCGACAGCTTTGCCGGCCGAAGGCTCATGTCGGCGGACCAGGCCACCATAGTCTCCGTCCTGCTCGCCGTCCCGATCGGCTTCGCCTACGCATCGGGGGGCCGCGCTGGGCTGATCGGCGGGGCGGTGCTCTTCTACCTCGCATTTCTGTTCGATTGCATCGACGGCAAGGTAGCGAGGGCGCTCGGCACCGCAAGCTCCAGGGGCGAGATGCTCGACCAACTGGCCGATGCGGTGCGCCGGGTCAGTGCATCCGTGGGCCTCGCAGTTTATCTGTGGCGCTTCGAGACCGGGGGACGCTTCTGGTTGGCCGTCGCCTACGTTGTGATCGCGTTCTTCTTTGCGGACATCTCGGGGGAAACCCGAGGCGAGCCACAGACGGCCATGGGCGGGAAATGGTCCCAGGCCCTGGCGCGCCGGAGGCTCCATCCGACCCCCGGTACACCCGACATCGGGGCGATCTCGTTCATCTTCGGCCCGATTACGGGACTCGTGGTGCCTTCATTGGCGGTGGGAGTGGCCATGTTGAGCGCCGGAACACTGCTGGTGCTCCGGAGACGTTTGCGGCGGGGCGCATGAGCAAAGTGCTCATGCTCGGTCTCGATGGAGTCACCTACAACATCCTCGATCCCGCCTTCGCCGCAGGCCATATGCCCACGTTGAAAAAGCTTCTGCACGAGGGGGCATCGGGTGTCCTGACCTCGACGCACCCCCCTTACACACCTCCTGGATGGACGTCCATCTTCACCGGGGTGAACCCGGGCCGTCATGGCATCTTCGGCTTCACCCTTGGCCACGCTCAGGATCCTGGAGGACTCGTGCGGCTCGACCGGGTAAAGGCGCCGGCGATCTGGAACGCCGCCAACGCGCAGGGCGCGAGCATCGGGGTCTTCAACGTGCCAATGACGTACCCGCCTCCGAGCGTCGATGGATTCTCCGTCGCCGGGATGCTGACACCGGAAGGAGGAGGCGTCACCCCTGAGAATTTCACCCACCCTCCGGAGCTTGCCGGCGACATCGCCAGGGTGGCGGGAGGGTATGCAATCGACATCACGGTCGACTACGACCAGGACTACAAGACGACTGCAATCATCGACCGGCTCTCCGAGAACCTCGCCCGGAAGCGCCTGGCTCTGCAGTTCCTTCTGGCCGAGCGCGGCCGGGTGGACCTTCTATTCGTGGTGCTCGAGGCGCCCGACCGGCTCATGCATTCGCACTACAAATACATCGATCCGCGCTGCGAGCACTATCGGCGCGCGGAGGCAGAGCCCGTTCGCGAACGCATCTGGAGCTTCTTCGATGAGATGGACGCGGTGATGTCCGACCTCCTCGAATGGGCGGGGCCTGAAGGTTTCACCGTGACGATGTCCGATCACGGCTTCGGGCCCAAGGAAAAGGTCGTCAACGTCAACCTCGCCCTCAAGGAGTGGGGCCTGCTGTCGGTCGGCGGCGCCGGCGCGGTCGGCAGCTCGGCGGGGCTGCGCCGGCTCGCCCGGAAGGCGAAGGGCGTTGTTCCGAAGTCGGTATGGCGGCGGGCCAAAGGGGCGGCCCACTCGTCGATCGACTGGTCGAAGACCAGGGCGTTCTCCGCACCGAACCCGCAGCAGGGGATCTACGTGAACCTCAAGGGCCGGGAGTCGGGCGGCATCGTCGATCCCTCCGATTACGAGGCGGTGCGAGATGAGATCATCGCCAGGTTCAGCGACCTGGTGGACCCCGACGACGGCGCGCCGGTTCTCGATCGCATGTACAGGAGGGAAGAGGTCATCGAAGGGCCCGAGGCGGCCGACGGGCCCGATCTCTTTCCGGTCTGCCGTGATTACACCTATGAGCTGTCCGAGGGTCTCTACTCCTCGGACGTGCTCACCGATTACAGGGCGCTGCCCCGGGGTTTTCACCACATGAACGGGATCTTCGGAGTGGCCGGACCTGGGGTTCCCGCCGCCTCAGGCCTCCTGGCGAGCGTTCTCGATGTTGCTCCCACGAGCCTCTACCTGGCCGGTTTGGATCTCCCGGTCATGGATGGGCATGTGATCACCGAAGCGCTCCCCGGCGCCATGCTCGCCGCGCGACCGGTTGCCGTCCGGCCGATGGATCTGCCCCTCGCAGGTGACGGAACCGAGTCTTCACCCTATTCGGCCGACGAAGAGCAACAGATCGAGGAGTCTCTTCGCAACCTCGGTTACCTGTAAGGACGGACATCGACGAGACGGTGCGTCGGATACGGCTGGGGCGAGGCACTATCATCGGCACACCCATGACCGCCGTTTCTCGGACCCCGCGCGCCCGCCCCGGCCACCTGAGGTCCAGACACCGGCGGCACAAGCACGGGCCCCGGCTTCTCTCTTCGGGTCTTTGACCCTGCGCACCCAGACGTCGGGCCCTCAGCGCATCCCCACCGGGTCGGCGGCGCGCCCGGTGTGGCTCGGCCGTCTGCCCTCGCAGCACTCCGGCGCCATGGGCAGGGGGCTGTGGGGCCTGACCTTGACTGGCCTGGTCGCGGGATTGCTCGCATGGGGATTGGGGGCGGGAATCGTCGCTCTGTGGTGCTTCACGGGGGCGGCTGTGACCCTCGCCGTCGTTCTCCCTTATCCCTGGGCGTTCGTGTCACCCCTCTACATGGGCCTGGCAGGCTGGCTCGTGGACATGCTTCCATTCGTCATCCTCGCGGGCTGGGGCGCGGTCGTCCTTCGCTGGGGCGTCACTCTGTTGCGGGCAAGGAGGTGGCCGAGAGGAGGAAGGTGGGCCCTGCTCCCCCTGGGGCTGCTCTTCTGGACGATGCTTGGCGCCCTGGTCATCAGCGCCGCCGACGCGAGGCATTTCGCACTGCTCCTCGGCATGCAGGTCCTCGCCAGTGGAGTACTGCTGGCCGCGGTCGACACTCTGGCCGATCTCGACGACCGCTCCAAGGTGGTCAGGGGTCTTGTCGCCTATGTCGTGGTGCTCACCGTCGCCGTTATCGCAGTGTGGGCCGGCTTGCCGCTCGAGGACGTGCAGGACAAGAAGACGGCGGCATTGGTGGAACGCGCCTACGGCGTGGATGCATTCCAGAACAACGTCGGAATGATCAAAGACGAGAAGTCGAGCAAGGGTGGGGGCCTCGAGCTCAAGCGCAAGATCGACGTCTTGGCCCAACGCGACCCCCGCCTGCCGGCCTTCGAGGTATTTCAACCCCGGTTCAGGGCTTTTCCGAAGAAGCTGATCGTCCGATTCCAGGGTTCGGCGCGACCCTGGCAGGACCAACTGGAAGAGCGGGGTGTCGAGCTCCTCTACGACAACATCGGCTTCGGGGCCGCAGACACCGTTGCCCGTATGCGGTCATTCCCGCGCAACGCGAACACCTATGCGGGGATCGGCGCCGTGCTGTTGCCTTTCGCTTTCTTCCTTGCGTGGACGGGTCACCGCAGAGATTGGTTCGGCTGGTGCGGTGTTGCCGCGTGCCTATTCGGCATCGGGTTCTCCTTGACTCGGGGTGCGTGGCTGGCGGCCGCTGCCGGCATCCTCTTCGTCTTGATCGCAGGCCGGCTCTCGAGGCCTCTCAAGTTCCAGATGGGGGCGGCCTTCATAATCGCGGCGGTCGTGCTCTCGGCGTTCTACCTGGTGAAGTACAACGTCGATCCCTACAACGCCCGCGCCGAAGGCGGGGGCAGCGTCAACACCCGGAGCAAGTTGTACGGCGAGACGCTCCGATCGGTCAACGGAGTCAACATCCTGCTCGGGTACGGGACCGAGAAGCCTCGCACCAAGGACGGCGTCTCCCACGCGCTCGGACGCTACATCCCACGCGCCGGAACACATTCGACCTACCTCAACTATCTGTTCCGGGCGGGCCTCCCCGGAGCCCTGATGATTACCGCCCTGTATGTCATCGCGGGCCTCCACGCGCTCGCCGTGGCGCGCCGGCAGGGTGACCAAGAGGGGCTCTTCGGCAATGCGGCTCTGGCGGGGGTCGTTGCGGCGGCGGCCCATGCTGTGGTTCAGAACCTCTACGTCGAGCCCATCTACACCCTCACGATCTCACTGGTCCTCGGCTTGGCGATGGCGGGGGGGCTTGCTCCTGGGGTATCGATCCTTCCGTGGCGCCGGCCGGGTGTTCGGGTCTGACTGCGCCTCTCAGTCAACTGACCACAAATCCGGCCCTAAGCATCGGCGCGGTCGAGGGAGTCTGAGAAGATGCGAGCGATGGCACCTCGAGCCGCTCGATCCGAGATCAGGCGCCGGAGCGGCTCCGTGATCCTCGCCGTCGCCGTGCTCGTCTCGGCCGCATGTTCGAGCGGCTCCGGCCCCCCCGCAGGTGCCACCAGCGGCTCCCCCCGCACGACGGCCGCAGAGCCCGCCTCCCGCGACGCTTCGGCCCAGGAGACTGGGCGCCGGCCCCGGCGCGCTGCTCACCGCAAAGGAGGGGTGCAGGGCGGGGAACCAAAGGGCTGGTTCGACATCGCTTGCGGCACGAGCCAAACGCTCCTCCGGCGAACGCTGCGGGGGAACTGGTCCGGCCGAGGGCCGAATCTCAGCCTCATCTCCCACCGGGGAAACCCCTTCGGGGACTTCACCTTCAGCACCACACATTCCGGGCCGTGGAACTTTCTTCAGCGCGTCCCGCTGCTGCTCTACGGGCCCGGGTTCATCAGGCCCCGAGGCCACCTGCGGCTCGGGCGCGAGGTGACGCTGGCGGATGTGGTTCCTACGCTTGCCGGCCTGATGGGGACGCCGGCTCCGTCCTCCGCCGTCGGCCGTCCCATACGATCGGCGCTCCTGCCCAATAGCAGACGGTCGAACGACCTTCGCCTGATCGTCACGGTCGTCTGGGACGGCGGCGGCTCGAACGTGCTGCGTAAATGGGACGAATCCTGGCCATTCCTTGCCTCCCTGGCCGACCGGGGAACCCTCGTCGCGAACGCGACCGTTGGCTCTTCCCCCAGTGTCACTCCCGCCGTCCACGCGACCCTCGGGACCGGCGCGTTCCCCAATCGTCACGGGATCGTAAACATCACCCAGCGCGACAACGGTCTCCTGACCGGCTCCTTCGAGTCCCTGTCCCCCGACCACCTCGAAGCCAAGACCCTGGCGGACGTCTGGGACCGGAGGACGAACAACAGAGCGAAGATCGGCCTGGTAGCAAAGGACGGCCTCCATCTCGGCATGATGGGTCATGGGGCCTACCTCCCGGGAGGGGACCACGATATCGCCGCAATAACCGGAGCCGGGGCAGCACCCTGGTCGCCAGGCACGAACGAGCTCTGGTACGCGCTGCCCGGCTACATGCTCACCGTCCCCGGGGTCGACACCGCCGCCGCCACCGTGGATCGCGATGACGGCAAGCTGGACGGTCGGTGGATGGGACACGACCTCCCCGCCGATTTCGTGGCGGAGCCGGGCTTCAACAAGACCCCGGTGGAGACCCTCTACCAAACCAAGGTCAGCAAAGTGCTTCTCACCAACGAGGGTTTTGGCGAAGACCGGGTTACCGACATGTTCTTCACGAACTACAAAGACGTCGATTACATGGGCCATGCCTACAACTTCTTCAAGCCCGAGGTTCGCGAGACGATCGGGTACGCAGACGCCGAGCTGCGTGAGCTCGTGAGATTTGTCAATGCGCGGGTCGGCAAGAAGAGATGGGTGCTGGTCTTCACCGCGGATCACGGGCAGGCCCCGCTCCCCCAGGCGGTCGGGGACTGGCCCATCGACGTGGCCGAGCTCACAGATGACTTGGGTCGGTTCGCGGATCAACCCGCGGCGGAGCTCGTCCAGCATGTGAAACAGACCGGTGTGTGGGTGGATCGCGGCCTGTTGAGCTCGGCGGGATTGGACCTGCGCGACATGGCGAACTTTCTCCTCGACTACAGGATCGAGGACAATGCCGGGGACCGCCACGTACCGAAGGCGTACCGGGATCGGCTGCGCGAGCGGATTTTCGATGCCGTGCTGCCAAGCTCCCAACTACGGCGCGCCCTGAGCTGCGCAGAGTCGGCGTCGTCCGGATAGAGGCGGGAACGGGGCAGGGCGAGGGCCTTCGTTCCGGCCGCGCCGGAGGTCTTTTCGGGGGCCGGGAGGAGGTGGTCGCCTATACTGCGCCGCGCACGATGTACGGCGGTACGCCCGCGTCCTCCCGAAACCCAGCGAGAGAAACGATGCCCAAACGCTGCACTTGCCTTCTGCTTCTCGCTCTTCTGCTGTCCCCGGCGTGCGAAAGCATTCCGCTAGGAGACGGCAGAGATGCCGCGCGTGCCTCCCGCCAAGGGGCCGGAGCAAACCCCGCCGGCGAAGGCGGCGGCTCCGAACCGAGTGCTTCAGGTTCGCCTGAGTGCCCAACCGACACCGCGCCCTCGGTCGCCACGGACGCTCTCAAAGTGAAGCCGCCGGGCCCGTCGTCAACTGAGATCGTCGTCGAGCCCGACCGCCCGAAGGGTCCAATCAGCGAGCTCGTTTACGGAGCCAATCACCGTTACCCCTACAACGGCTTCGATATGTGGGATTCACAGGCAGAAAGACCCTTTCCTCTCTTTGTGCGCAGATTCAACTACGCGGGACTCTCTGCGGTTCGTTATCCCGGTGGGAGGACGGCCAACAACTATCACTGGCGGCGAGCCATCGGACCGGTCGAGGGACGCCAGGGGCACGTGGACAGCGCCTTCGGCCGGCAGACCATTCACAGCGAACCCCTATCGAGCGAGTTCGGCCCAGATGAGTTCGGGCAATTCCTCGACCTCACGGGGGCCGAAGGAAACGTGGTGGTGAACTTTCCGACAGGGACGGCACTCGAGGCGGCTAACTGGGTCGAATACATGAACGCACCCGCCGGCTCGAATCCAAACGGCGGTGTTGCGTGGGCTGAGGTGCGCGCCGACTACGGCCATCCGGAGCCCTACGGCGTCAAGTACTGGGAGGTCGGCAACGAGCTCGGCGGAGAAAAGACCTTCTGGCTTGGGCCGGGTGCCACCGACAAGGACAGAGCGGCCAACTACATCTTCGGCGGCCGAACCCGCTTCGCGAGACAGCCGGTCGTTACGTTCACCGATTACAGCTCCACCGGCTCACTGAGCACCGGCAAGCCTTCACAGGTCTTCTACGTCCGGTTCCCGCCGGCGCTCGCCGGCAGCACCGCCGTCTATGTGGATGGCGAGCCGTGGGATGTCGTACCGGACATCGACTCCTCGGGGCGCGAGAAGGTCTACTCCGTCGAGTCGGCCGACGGCAGGATCCGTTTCGGAGACGGCGAGCATGGCTTGGTCCCCCCCAAGGGCGCCCGCATAACCATCACGTACGTGTCGGGGCCCCACGATGGATTCAATGACTTCTACAGGCTCATGAAGCGGGTGGATCCCTCCATCGAGATCGGTTCGGGACTCAACAGTCCGTTCTTCATCTCGATGATGGGCCAGGCCCATCCGTACGACTTTCTTGTAGCCCATAGCTACAGTTTCTTCACGTCCACACCGCCGAACCTCGATGGACTGCACGATCTCATGATGGGGCTGACGGAGGAGCAGGCGGCGAAAGTCGAGGCAACAAAGTCGGTCATCTCGGATCATGCCGGTGCCAAGCGCGCTGAAGACGTCGAAATCGTCATTTCGGAATGGGCGATGGCGACAGGCATCAACATAGGGCTTGGACGAATCGATGCACCGCTGCAATACACACAATCTTTGGACGGTGCTCTGTACGCGGCGCTCATGCTGCGTCACTGGATCAACCTCGACATCCCCTTGGCCGAAAAGCACGCTCTCATCGACATCAATCCCGGCTCGCCCCCGCCCGGCTATGACAAAGTGCGAACCGCCTATCAAGCGGTGATCGGTCCGGCGCCGTGCTACGTGCTGTCCGCGCCGGCGCTCGCCTTCCGCATGTACGCAACTCTGTTGGGACGTGAGGAGGTCACGAGCTCCGTCTTCGGTAATCCGATCAGGCAAACGTACCTGGGACGGTCCTTGGAGTCTCTTGCGAGTGTCGCCACCATCGACGGCGCCGGGGATCTATCGGTACTGGTGATCAATCAGGACAGGGCGTCGGACGTAACGGCGGCGATCCAAACTACAGGGTTCGTCGAACGCAGGGACGCTACGGCGTGGACGCTGAATGGTCCCCGGTACCTCGCCTACAACACGGTCCGCAAACCGAATAACGTCTCCATCGACAAGACGTCGCTCACAGGGGTGAAGGAGGGCTTCCGATACACCTTTCCTGCACACTCGATCACCGTCATCAAGCTCAGCCCGAGTGCCGACCGGTGATTCCTGCCCGTATAACGCAATGCCCCGAGCCGGCTGACTGACACCTGCCCGGGGCATTGGCCCTCCGGATGTGCGCCTCGGGGCAGGACGCTTCTGTCGCTCTAATCCCGGCGAGTGAGTTGTACGGTCCCAGTCGGTACGGTTCGATTGTGAGCGTTGTCTCTCGCTCGGACAAAGTACGTGTAGCGCTTGGTGAAGTAGGTGTCGTTGTCGTTATAGGAGTTGCTGCCCGAGGTACCGATCATGCGCGGCGGCCCGGTCTTCTTCACCCGGTAGACCTCGTACCCTCCTACGCCACTCCCGCCGGTATCGGTTGAACCACCCCACGAAAGTTGGATGCCAGAGTTGACGTTGCGAGCCCGGAGACCGTTCGGCACGCTCGGAGCAACTCGGTCCGGTCCGAGGGCTGCCCAG
>JALZIC010000113.1 GCA_030860455.1 Actinomycetota bacterium | reverse complement strand
CGTTTGTGGACAGCTGGGGGGCTCCCCGGGACGGCCACACCCACGTGGGAGTCGACCTGCTGGCGGATTACGGGACCCCCGTCGTGGCGATCGTGGCCGGAACCGTTACCTATGCCGGATATGACGGCTCCGGCGGGAACATGATCTTTCTGTCCGGCGAGGACGGGAACGACTACTGGTACATGCACAACCAGGCCAATCTCGTCACGGCCGGCCGGGTGGAGCGGGGCGAGCAGATTGCGACGGTGGGCGACACCGGCAACGCGGTCGGCATCCCACACGTCCACTTCGAATATCACCCGGGTGGCGGGGCCCCGGTCAACCCTTACCCGGTGGTAGCGCCGATCTGCTGACCGGCGTGCGCCTGCGACCCTTGTCTTGTTTGCGTGGCGCCGATATGGTGGGGGCTATGGTCGACAACGAACGGCGCCTCATCGACCGCCTCTTGGACCCCGCCTATGCCCAGGACGTCGGTTCCCTCAGCCTCGAAGACCTGAGGTCGATGCGAGAGGAATGCCGGGATGCCGAAAACGAGCTCTCCTTCGAGCGCAGGCTGTGCCACGCCCGCATCGACATTCTTACAGCCGAGCTCGAGCGGCGAAAGAGCGGCCTTTCCGACTCCGACTTTCTTGCGCATCTGCCCCAGATCCTGGCGGACGGGCAGCCCCCGGCAGTGGACCTCAGAGAGTCTCCGCTGCCCTGGCGCGCCCCCGACTTCTCGCTCCCTCGCAGCGCCGATGTCCAGCGTCAAAGGGTCGACGAGATCGCGGGAGAGGAGACGCTCGCCCGCCTGACCGAGGCTCCGATAGAGGAGCTTCAGGGGAGCATCGAGTCGCTCGCCCGGCACGAGCGAAGCCTCTCGAGCCGCCGCTCGGGCGTCCATGGAGTCATGGACATCATTCAGGGTGAAATCGTCCGCAGGTACACGAGCGGCGAGGCGGATCCGACCGCAGCTCTCGGTTGACCGGCGTTACCCAGCATCCCCGCGCCACTATGGTGAACGGCTATGCCGTTAAAGGTAAGCATCGAATGCGACGAGGGCTGTTTCGGTAGCGCCGAATGGGGCCGCCTGCTCGAGCGCGATGTGGATCGCCATATCTTTTCGACCCCCGAATGGCACCGGGTGTGGTGGGAGGAGTTCGGCTCGGACAAAGATCTCCTTTTCCTGACGATGCGGCGCGACGGGGAGGTGGCCGCCTTCGTCCCGCTCTACCGCAAGGTCGAGGACGGCCGGAAGGTTCTTCGCTTCGTCGGGGGCATCGAGCTGACCGACTATCTCGGCCCGATCTGCTCGTCGGCCGACCGTGCCGATGTGGCCGACGCTCTGACCGAGTGGCTCGGCTCTACCGATGTCGAGTGGGATGAGCTCGATGCGCACAACATGCCCGTGCCTTTCGGTTTCGCCGAGTTCCTCGTCGAGGCGGCCGACAGACGGGGGTTCAGCTTCTCTTTGGATCAGGAAGAGACCTCGGCGATCCTTCCGCTCCCGGACGATTGGGATCTGTACCTGACCGCATTGGACTCGAAGGAGCGGCACGAGCTTCGGCGCAAGCGCCGGCGGCTGGGGCGGGATTATCCCGACGCGATCTTCCGTACCTCCACCGAAGAGACCTTCGAGGGGGATCTCAAGATCTTCATCGAGATGCACCGCGAGGCGGAAGGGGACAAAGGCCACTTCATGGGCCCGGAGATCGCGACCTTCTTCGAGCGACTGGCGCGGGCCTTTGTTCCGCTCGGGTGGTTGCGGATGGACTTCCTGGAGGTAAGCGGCAGGGCGATAGCGTCGACCTACGGCTTCGAGTTCGACCAGACCTTCTACCTCTACAACTCGGCTTACGAACCCGACGCGGCGCGTATCTCGCCTGGACTTGTCCTGGTTTCCGAGTTGGTCAAGGAGAGCATCGGCAAAGGCTTCGAGGTGATGGACTTTCTGCAGGGCCCCGAGCGTTACAAGTATCAGCTGGGCGCGCAGGCCGTACCACTGAACAACGTGCAGATACGGAAATCCCAATAGCCCGTTAATGAGGTGCCCATCCACCTGAGGTCCACAAGCTCAGTGACCTGGCTCGCCTCAGGACGGGGCCCCGAGCTTGTGCGGCGCTCTAGCTGCCGGCGAGCGCTCGGATGAAGAAGCGGAGGTTGGCCGGCCGCTCGGCCATGCGCCTCATAAGGTACGGGTACCAGGCCGAGCCAAACGGGACATAGACGCGCGTGCGGTATCCGTCGTCGGCCAGGCTCTGCTGGAGATCCCGCCTGATGCCGTAGAGCAACTGCAGCTCGAAAACCTCTTTACCTGCACCGGTCCGGGCGGCGGCGGCCACGCAGTGATCGATCAGGGCTCCGTCGTGGGTCCCGATTGCGGGGTCTTTACCGTTGGCAAAGAGCCAATCGGTGAGCCATGCGAACTGGGCGTCGATCTCCTTCTTCTTCTGCACCGCCACCTCGGGCGATTCGGAATAGGCACCTTTGATGAGCCGGATCTTGGGACGCAAACCCCCCATGGCTTGCAGATCGGCGGGCGTCCTCCGCAGGTACGCCTGCACAGCAAGCCGGATGTCTTCAAAGTCGGCCTGCAGCGTCCGATAGACCTCGAGCGTGTCCCCGACGAAGGCAGACTGCTCCATGTCGATCTCGATGTAGGTGCCTATCGACCGGGCCTCGGTCGCAAGCCGGCGGACGTAGTCGATGCACCCGGCTTTGTCGAAAGCAAGCCCGAGTTGGGTCAGCTTGATCGACACGGTCGTATCTATGCCCGTTTCTTCGATGCGCTTGATCGAGGCAAGGTATTCGTCCGCCGCCTGCGACGCCCCCTCAGGGTCGCTGACCCCTTCGCCCAGGAGATCGAGGATGCCCCCGATTCCACTTCGATTCAGCTTGATGATGGCGGCGACCGCGTCTTCGAGCCCGTCCCCGGCGACAAAGCGCTTGACCACCGGACGCGACAGTCGGTGGTCCAAGATCAGACTCTTCACCAGCGGTCTCTCCGAGACCGACATCAGGCTACGGGTCAGCACGTTCAGTGCTTCCTCTCTCTACGCGGCACGCACGGCGGCCCCACCGCCGCCCAGCCGGCGCCGACTCTCTGCCATGATAAGCACCAAATGGCAATGCTTTCCGTCCTCGGTGGAGGGCGCATTGGAGAGGCGCTGGTGGTGGGGCTCCTCGCCTCGGGTTGGTGCCTGCCCGATGACATCGTGGTCACGGGGCGAAGCTCCGAGCGACTGGCCCGCCTGAGCGATGCACACTCCGTGGCCACCACCGTGGACAATGCCGGAGCGATCTCCGGTGCGAGCATCATCGTGCTGGCCGTCAAGCCACAAGACATAACTTCGCTGTTGCAGACGATCTCGGGGCGGGTGCTGCCCGATCAGGTCGTGCTCTCGGTGATTGCGGCTATTCCGACGCTTGCGATCGAGTCGGGCCTTGGAGGTTCGATTCCGGTGGTGCGCGCCATGCCCAATGCGCCGTCGACCGTTCATCAGGGAATGGCCGGAATGTCGGCAGGGCGCTACGCGGGGCCGCCTCACATGAAGCTTGCTGCGGAGGTCTTGGGAGCCGTCGGGCGCGTTGTCGAGGTGCCTGAGGACTATCTCGATGCGGTCACGGCCATCTCGGGTTCGGGGCCGGCCTACTTTGCGCTTCTGGCCGAAGCGATGATCGAGGCCGGCATCCTGCTCGGCTTGTCGCGCGAGATCTCCACCCAGCTCGTCGTCCAGACCATGCTGGGGTCGGCCACTCTCCTGCGGGACGAGGCGATGCACCCGGTCGAGCTGCGCGAGATGGTGACCTCTCCCGGTGGCACCACCATCCGGGCGATCCAGGTGCTCGAGCAGTCCGGTGTGCGGGCGGCGTTCCTCAATGCCATCCAGGCGGCGATGCAGCGGTCACAGGAACTGGCCGGCGACTCCCCGAAGACCTGAGTTGCCGCTCTTGGCCGAGGCAGTGCTGGTCCGGCGCGCCGAGGTCTCGGACCTGGAGGGCATGCTCGACGCCTACGAGGCCGTAGCGGCGGAGGGGCGCTACATCGGAGGCGAGCTTCCCATCGACCGCGCCGAACGCGGCGCCAGGTGGCTCGAGGGTCTAGCGGACGACTCTGCAGCGACCTTCGTGGCGGATGCAGAAGGGGCGATAGTCGGTTCTGCGGGGGTCACGGGAACGGGGCCGTCCGATCTCGGAATGCTGGTCATACGGGAATGGCGGGGGCGAGGCGTGGGCAGCGCTCTGCTGCGCGCCTGCATCGACTGGGCGCGTCAGGCCGGTTCGCACAAGGTCACGCTTCAGGTGTGGCCGCACAACGCAGCCGCGATCAATCTTTACCTCAAACACGGCTTCGTACAGGAGGGCTACCTCCGCCGGCACTGGCGTCGCCGCAACGGCGAGCTGTGGGACGCCGTGGTCATGGGACTGCTGCTCGAGGACGGGCCCGCCGACGCCCGGAGGCAGTAGGGTTTGGCAGCGGGGAGACCGGGCCAAAGCAGGGCGCGTGCGGGGCTGTCGACACAAGGGGTAACCCATGAGAACCGAGTACGGCAACTTCATCGACGGTAACTGGGTGGAGTCGACGACCGGCGAAGCCTTTCAGTCCGCAAACCCTGCGGACCGAAACGAGGTGGTGGGGACGTTCGCCAGTTCCGGGCCCGCCGACGTCGACCAAGCGGTGCAGGCGGCCCTTCGCTCCTATCCCGGCTGGATGCTGACGCCGGTTCCGGAACGCGCTGATTACCTGTTGCGAGTGGCGCTGATCCTCGAGGAGCGCAAGGACGAGTTTGCCGAGGTCATGACGCGTGAGATGGGCAAGACGCTGAACGAATCGCGAGCCGATGTCCAGGAGGGCATCGATTTCGCGCACTACATGTCGGGTGAGGGGCGCCGCTTCTTCGGCGACACCATTCCAGCGGAGCTTCCGAACAAGGTGCAGATGACGATGCGCCATCCAATCGGCGTGGTCGGGCTGATCACCCCGTGGAACTTTCCCATAGCCATTCCCTTGTGGAAGATCGCGCCGGCTCTCATCTCGGGGTGCACGGCGATTTTCAAGCCGGCGGAGGACACTCCGTTGTGCGCGGCGTTGCTCGTAGATGTCTTCCACGAAGTCGGGCTCCCGTCCGGAGTCTTGAATCTCGTCAACGGCACAGGTGAAGGAGCGGGCGCGGCGCTGGTCGATCACCCCGACGTACGGGCGATCTCCTTCACCGGCTCCCTGGATGTCGGGCGGGCCATCAACGAAAAGTGCGCCCGCGCCATGAAGCGTTGTTCGCTCGAACTGGGGTCCAAGAACGCGCTGATAGTCATGCCCGACGCGCAGCTCGATCTCGCGGTGGAGGCGTCGGCGTGGGGCGCCTTTGCCACCTCAGGGCAACGCTGCACGGCGACCTCCCGGCTGATCGTGCACGAAGAAGTTCGCGAGCCATTCACCGAGCGGCTGCTCGATCGTGTCGGCAACATGAAAGTCGGGAACGGTCTGGATCCAGATGTAGAGCTCGCCCCCGTCATCAACGAGAAGCAGAAGAACCGCGTGATGGAGTACATAAGCCTCGGTCAGCAAGAAGGCGCCACTCTCATTGCGGGAGGCGAGGAGCTCACCGGGGACGAACATGCAAACGGCTACTTCGTTGCTCCAACGGTGTTCGACGAGATGACGCCCGCTATGCGAATAGCCAAAGAGGAGATCTTCGGCCCGGTCACCGGGGTGATGCGTGTGGGGTCGATCGACGAGGCCATCGAGGCGGCAAACGGGACCGACTACGGGCTTTCGTGCTCGATCTACTCTCATGACATCACAAACATTTTCAAGTGCGCGCAACAGCTCGAGTTCGGGCTCGTCTACGCAAACGCCCCCACCATAGGCGCCGAGATCCAGGTTCCCTTCGGAGGCATGAAGAGCACGGGCAACGGCCACCGGGAGGCCGGGCCGCAGGCGCTCGATGAATTCACTGAGTGGAAGACGGTGGCGATCGACTTCTCCGGCAAGCTACAGCGCGCTCAGATGCGGTAGGGCTGCCTGTGCCCGACCCGGTAGCGCTTGTCGTCGTCGACGATCTGGCAAGTGTCTACGACTTCGGCCCGTCACACCCCCTGCGCCCCGAACGCGTGCTGTTCACCTACGACCACATCCGGAATCTCGGGATGACCGCCCGGGACAACGTGACGGAAGAAAGCTCCCGTGCGGCCCGCGATGACGAGGTGCTCGCCGTCCACGACGCCGCTTTTGTCGGCACCGTCAAGGACATCGACGCGGGGTCGATCGACGCCGGCGCGGGGCTGGGCTATGGCCTCGGCACACCCGACGATCCCATCTTTCCGAACATGCACTCTGCGTGCGCCGCAGTCTGCGGTGCGTCCATCACCGCAGCCGAGCTCGTCGTCGGCGGTCAGGCGCTCCACTCCTTCAACCCGGCGGGAGGCCTTCACCACGCTCGAAAAGCGGAAGCCTCGGGGTTCTGCATCTACAACGACCCGGCCGTCGCTATTGCAGCGGTGTTGTCGCTCCGGCCCGATTGGCGCGTCATGTACGTCGACGTCGATGTCCATCACGGGGACGGGGTGCAGTGGATCTTCTACGAAGACCCGAGGGTGCTCACCGTTTCCCTGCATCAATCGGGCAACTACCTGTATCCCGGGACCGGCTTCGAAGACGAGATCGGTTCTGGGCCTGCCCGGGGAACCAGTGCCAACATTCCGCTGCTGCCCTACACCGGCCGGGACGACTACCTGCACGCCCTTCGAGAGGTAGTCGGGAGCCTGGCTGAGGCCTTCAAGCCGCATTTGCTGGTTACACAGCTCGGAGCGGATACCCACCATGGCGATCCTCTGGCCAATCTGGGATTGACCCTGCCTGCTTACCCGGCCATCGCCAAGGTGCTGCACGACACCGCTCACCTCTACGCCTCGGGGAGGCTGGTTGCCACCGGAGGCGGCGGCTACCAAGCCGAGACGGTGGTGCCAAAAGTGTGGACGATGCACTTCGCCGAGATGTGCGAAGCAGACGATCTACTGCCGCAGGAGTGGTTCGACGATGTCCCCCCGGACGAGGTGTCGCGCAGCTTTCGCGAGACGCTCGACATCTCAATCGGGAAGGTGCTCGACGCGTGCCTCCCCCGCCTGTCGGCCCTGTCATCGGCCGGGTCGTAAAGGGGACGGCTCTTCGGGGGCCCGGGTGAGGAATGCCCGTCGCGAGGAACACAAACCCTTAACCTCTTCGGGTGGATGAGATACATCGCCTCATCGGTTACTCGGTGCCCGCCGGCTTCGCCATCCTGACCCTGTGGGCGCTGCTGTCGTGGATTCGCAACCACGCTCCCGAAGGTGGGTTCTGGAACCTCCTCGCTGCGCTCCAGGTGATCATCGGCGCCCAGGTCGTCATCGGAGGGGTTCTGTTCGCCATGGGCTTGAGACCACCGTCGAACGGGCCTACCTGGCTTCACTACGTCTACGGCGGCCTCTTTCCCGCGGCGGTTCTCGTCGCTGCGCACCGCTTCGCTCAGAAGCTCGAGGGCATTCCGTGGGTGGTCTTCGGGGTCGCCGCATTCGTCAACTTTGGGTTGACCTTCCGGGCCCTGCAAACTGGCCTCGGGATCGACTGATCTTCGCCGATCTGATATTCGTCCTCCTCGCCCTGCTGGCGGCGATCAGGGGGTTGCAGCGCGGGCTCGTCGTTCAGGTGTTCGAGCTCGGCGGTGGGCTAGCGGGGCTCGTGGCGGGCATCCTGCTTGGCCCTCGCGCGGCGATGGCCTTGAGCCCCGAAGGCGGACCGCAGGCCATCGTGATCTCGTTGGTCACGATCTTCGTGGCTCTGGCCGGGGGGCAGGGAGCCGGATATGCAATCGGCAGCCGCGCTGGGCTCTTGGCGAGAAGGGTGCATCTCGGAGGGGTGGACTCCCTTCTCGGCGCCGCCTCCGGTGCCGCCGTCACGGTGGTCGTCTTCTGGTTGATCTCCTCCCTGCTCGTGCAGGCGCCGTGGGCCGGCGTGGCCGGGGCGGTTCGCCGCTCGAGGGTCTATGCCCTCACCGGCGAATTGCTGCCGGATCCGCCCCGGGTGGTCGCGCAGCTGCGACACCTTCTCGACACATCCCCCTTCCCGCAGGTATTCGCAGGCCTCCCACGCCGGATTGGTCCGCCGGTGAAGCTGCCCTCGGAGGGATCGGCGCGCCTGGCGGCGCGC
>JALZIC010000110.1 GCA_030860455.1 Actinomycetota bacterium | reverse complement strand
GGGTGATCGATGCCCCCGCTTCGTGGCTGCCGAAGGTCGCAAGCGACTATCAGATGGACACCTGGGTGTTGCCGACCATCCGCGGAGAACGCAAGGAATGCTACGCAATCACCGAGGAGAACGCGGGCTCAGACGTCGACGACATCGAGGCTTCGGCGCGCCGAACTGAGAACGGTTACGTGCTCAACGGCGTCAAGTGGCACGTGACCTCTGCCAATCTCGCCGACCATTGCTTCTTTCAGGGGAAGCTCACCGACGGTGACCACGCCGGGTCTCACGGCTTCTTCATCGTCGACCTCGACACCCCCGGCGTGGAGGTCGTGCGGACCCCCACCTACATGCACAACTACCCCGCTCACCATCCCATCCTCTCGTTCACCGACGTCGAGGTACCCGAGGCGAATCTCGTGGGCGCCGAGGGCGAGGGCATGGGATTCGCCTACGAGTGGTTTCGGTATGAGAGGTTGATGATCGCAGCGCGTTGTTGCGGGGCTGCAGAGCGCCTCATTCAGGAGGCGACCGAGTTCGCCAAACATCGCCGCGCCGGCGGCAGTCTCATCGCCGACTATCAGGCAATACAGTTCATGCTCGCCGATTCCATGACCGAGCTTTGGGCGGCACGTCTGATGACGTACCAGGTCGCCAAAGGAATCGACGATGGTATCGATGTGAAGGTTCAACATGCCCAGTGCTCGATGGCAAAGCTCTATGCGTCGGAGATGGCGAACCGTGTGGCCGACCGGGCGCTGCAGATTTTCGGGGGCCGTGGGTACATGCGAGAGAACGTTGCTGAACGCTTCTATCGGGAGCTTCGGGTTGACCGCATTTGGGAGGGCACCTCTGAGATTCAACGCGTCATCATTGCCAGCCAGTTGTACAAGCGCGGCAGCAACGCCCTGATCGGATAAGGAGCCCGGAAGAGATGGCCCTGACGGCGGACCCCCACCAGACGACCCAGACGCGCCTCGATGAGCTCATCGCCGATCAGGAAGGGCTGTTCCTACGGCGACAACCTGCTTCGGCCCGGATGGTCGAGCGGGCAGGCCGTTCGCTTGCCGGCGGGGTCACCTCGAACTGGCAGATCGCCCGCCCACAAACGATCTGGATAAGCCACGGCGCCGGGTCGAAGATCTATGACCTGGATGGCAAGGAGTACGTTGACTTCCACGGCGGCTACGGCGCCATGGCGGTTGGGCATGCGCATCCGGCCATCGTCGAAGCGGTGTCGACGCGCATCGGCCGGGGGTCGCACTTTGCCCAACCGACCGAGGATGCGACCGTGGTGGCAGAGGAGCTGGCCCGGCGTTTCGAGCTCCCGCTGTGGCGCTTCTGCAACTCCGGCACAGAGGCCACTATGGACGCTGTGCATCTCATGCGCGCCGCCACCGGCCGCACCAAGATCGTCAAGATCGAAGGCTCTTATCACGGGCATCACGACTCGGTAATGGTTTCGGTGACGGACGACCACCCCGACATCGGCCCGGTGGAACGACCCGAGAGTGTCGCCTCCGGTTCGGGCCTTCCCGCCGAGATCATCGAGCTCACCCTGGTCGTCCCGTTCAACGATGCGGACGCCCTGGAGAGGACCTTCGAAGAGCACGGCGATGCCATTGCGGGCGTGATCATGGAGCCCGTCATGATGAACGCCGGGATCATCCCGCCCCAGCCGGACTACCTCGCAAGGGTCGAGAGCATCGTCCACAACAATGGCGCACTACTTGCCTTCGACGAAGTCAAGACAGGGCTTACGGTCGCCCCGGGTGGCGTCACCGGGTCGATGGGTGTGGTGCCAGATATCATCACCCTGGCGAAATCGATGGGGGGCGGCCTTCCCTGCGGCGCCATCGGAGGCAGCGCCGAGGTCATGGGATTCATCGCCGACGGCCGCTACGAGCAGGTCGGGACGTTCAACGGCAACCCGCTGACAATGGCCTCGGCGCGGGCCGCCTTGACCGAAGTGCTGACCGAGGATGTGTACTGGCGGTGGGACGAGTTGCGCTCGGTCATGGTCGAAGGTTGTCAGAGTGCAATCGACGAGTACGACATCCCCGCTCACGTCGTTGCTCTCGGCGCCAAGGGATGCGTCACGTTCTCGCCGACTCCCGTTACCAACTACCGGGAGTTTCTCGAGATAGACGATCGTTTCAGTCACTGTCACTGGCTCTTCCAGCACAACGGGGGTGTGTTTCTGCCTCCCTGGGGAAAGGCCGAGCAATGGCTGCTCTCGGCCCAACATGACGGCGAGGACGCCCAACGGTTTGTGGCAAATTTCTACGACTTCGCGAAAGCCGTAAGCGGAAGTTGACGGCAAAGGGCGGTGAGGTCGAGCTCGTCAACCTGGTCAAGAGGTTCGACGAGGTCGTTGCAGTGAATGAGATCAACGTTCGCATCCCGGCGGGTGAGTTCTACTCGTTACTGGGACCGTCGGGCTGCGGAAAGACGACGACGCTCCGGCTCATAGCGGGTTTCGAGGAACCGACCAGCGGCGAGGTGAAGCTGGACGGTTTGGACATGGCGCACACCGCTGCTCACAAACGGAACGTCAACACCGTCTTTCAGAGCTACGCGCTTTTTCCCCATTTGTCGGTCGCCGACAATGTCGGCTTTGGACTCCGTTTCAAGGACGTGTCCAAGCAGGACGCCAAGACAAAGGTCGGGGATGCTTTGAGCCTGGTGCAACTCGATGGTTACGAAAATCGGAAGCCCTCGCAACTCTCGGGGGGTCAGCAGCAGCGAGTGGCCCTCGCTCGTGCCCTGGTGCTGAACCCGGCCGTGTTGTTGCTCGATGAACCTCTCGGCGCCCTCGACGCGAAGCTTCGCAAGGCTCTTCAGATCGAGCTCAAGGCGCTTCAGGAGAAGATCGGAATCACGTTTATCTACGTCACTCATGACCAGGAAGAGGCGCTGACGATGTCCGACCGCCTCGCCGTGATGTCAAATGGACGCGTCGAGCAGGAGGGCGCGCCGCGGGAGGTCTACGAGGAGCCCGCCACTGCGTACGTCGCCGATTTCCTCGGCGTGTCCAACCTGATGCAAGCGACTGCCAGGGGCACCACCAACGGGCGCTGCATCCAAGTCCGGTTGGGCGACATAGACCTTTCGGCCGAGAAGGGTGATCTCGATGCGAGGGGGGACGTGAAGGTGACCATCCGGCCAGAGCGTGTGCTCATCGAACCGCGGGACTCGACCGGGTTGAACCGGATCCCCGCGACGCTCGAGCGCAAGGTCTATCTGGGCGCGTCGACCCAGCTCATCCTTGCCCTGCCCGGCGGCGAACGGCTCCAGGCGCTGCTGCAGAACCAGGGAGAGCCGCTACCTTGGCGTCAGGGCGGTCCCGTCACGGTGTGCCTTCCGCCCGAGGCCCTGCGGGTTCTCGGGGCCGCTGCGACCTCGACACGCAGTTAGTTCCTTCACCCGATCATCCGTGGGTTTGCAACTCCCACGGTCCACTGCGCTCAAGGCTCGCAGGCGCGTGCTCAGATTTCGAGGCGGGCGAACGACTCCACTGCGCCCTCCTGCCCCTCGCTCGCGAGACGGCGGTGCATCACGATGCCAAGCGTGATCGCGGTCATCGACAGCACGAGCATCAGTGACGCGACCGCGTTGAGCGACGGATTGGGGGCCGCACGGGCGCTGCTGTAGATCAGCATCGGAACCGTCTGCGTTTCGGCCCCCCCAGCGAGGAACGCGCTGATCACGAAGTCGTCGATCGAAATCGCAAATACGATCATGAGGCTCGCAAAGACCGCGGGCGCGAGCATCGGCAGAAGCACTAGCCGAAGGGCCTGGGTGGGTGACGCACCGAGATCCATAGCCGCCTCTTCGTACTCCTTTCCGATGGCGAACAAGCGTCCCCGGACGACGATGACAACATAGGAGATCGAGAAGGTGACGTGGCCCAGCAGTTGCGCCCCCGTGCCGAGATGCACGGCCTTGTAGAGGAAGACGAACACAAGAAAGAGCGCCGACCCCAGGACCAGCTCGGGTGTCACGAGAGGGAACAACATCAGCAGGTTGCCGGCGCCTGATCCCCTCCCTCTCCAGCGCGCCAAGCCAATTGCCAGCCCTACCCCGATGGGAGTTGCGATCAGCATGGTCAGCACCGCAAGCTTGACGCTCTGAGTCATGGCGGCGCGTAGCGCCGGGTTGTGCAGAACCGACAGGTCGGGGTCGCCCGTGTACCACCTAAGCGAGAAGCCTTGCCATGTGCTGCGGGAACGCCCGGCGTTGAACGAGAACTGAATTGCGATGAGGACCGGAATGATCGACCACAGTATGTACACCCAGGAGAAGAGCGTCAGAAAGCGTGGTTTGCCCCACGGATTCGCCAGCCGGTCCGAAACTCGGTTGCCTCGCCGTTTTGCCTTTCCCGGTGGCGTAGCCTCTGTCGTCTCGGTCATCGCCCCGCCTCGCGCGACGCCCTGGCTACCGTGATGAGGTAGTAGATCATCAGCACGCTCACCGCAGCCGACAACAGGATGACCAGAGCGGCGCCGCGGTTGCCCCCGCTTTGAGCGGTCAGGTAGAAAGCAATTTGGTTGCCGGTCATGGTCGTGCTTGGGACGTTCGACAACAGGTCCTGGGTGTAGTAGTCGCCGAACATGGGAAGCAGGATTATGACGCTCCCGGCAAGTATCCCTTGCCTGCTAAGTGGAAGAGTTACCCGGCGAAAGGTCATTGCCGGGCTTGCGCCGAGATCTCGTGCCGCTTCCAACAGGCGTTTGTCTATCCGATCCAGCGCCCCGTACAACGGGAGGATCAGGAAGGGTACATAGCCGTACACGAGACCGAGAATCACCGTCAGCCTTTCCCCCGCCAGCCAGCTCTTGGGCTGCTCTAGGATCTGGAGGAACATGAGGGCCCGGTTCACGTAGCCGTCGTCCTGCAACAGGTTTACCCATGCGAGCATGCGCATCAGGTAGCTAATCCAAAATGGAGCTATCAACAGCACCAACAGGGCCGTCTTGAAACGCCCACCGTGGCGCGAGATGTAGTACGCGACCGGATATCCGATCAACAGGGAGAGGACCGCCGCGGCCGCAACGAAGCCGCACGTTCGAGCGAACACCTGAATGGTGCTGCTGTTCAGTACCTCTCCAAAAGAGGAGGGATCCCACTGAAGAGGGTTCCACTCTGGGACGGCGGCGCCGAAGATCGGATCGAGCCGGCCCATAGCCACCGAAAGGATGGCGTAGAAGGGAACGAGAAACAGCAAGACCAGCCATGCGAGGCCGGGGACTGCGAATGTGGGCCACAGCCACCGGCCTTCGCGACGTGAACCTTGCCGAGTGGGTGCTGAGTGTGCATTATTCACATCGCTCACCCACTCGGCGATTTAGACGCCCGATTTGAAACTGGACCATGCTTCCTGCCACTTCTGATCGACGCTGGGCGCCAACGCCAGTGGCTGGATGGGCGAATCGAGGGCCTCCCGTTCGAGAATGGCGCTCTTGAGGTTGGGGACGACGTAACCCTGTTGCACGAGCTTGTCCGGAACCATTGCCGTCACCGGGGGCTGGTAGCCGACCCAACTGAAGTTCTTGAGAGCGACCTTGTTATCGAGAAGATAGTTTAGGAAGTGATGCGCGAGCACGGGGTTCTTGGCGCTCTTCGGGATGGTGATCGTGTCGTTGCCAACGACACCCTTACCCGGGGGCCACCAGAACTGAAGCAGGCCCCGGGGATCCCCGTAGTCCTTCCCGGGCATATAGAAGGGGCCGGCGATGATGTCGCCCGACCACGACTGGTGCACCGCAAACTGTCCCTCCGGAAGTCTCGAGTAGGCGCCGTCGATGGTTGTGCGGACGTTTACCTTGTCGGCCATTTCCTTGAGCTGGGCTTCTGCCATCGAAAGCGACTTGGAGCTTCCGGTGTTGATGTCATCTATTCCGTTTCTCAGCAGCACCATCGAGATTGCTTCGCGGTAATCGTCATAGATCCCGATCTTGCCGGAATAGTCTGGATCCCAGAAGACGTCGTAGGGGTTCGATCTGGCTCCAATGTCATCGGCCATGTCCTTGCGCCAGGCTATTCCGGTCGAATACACGAAGTAGGGCACCGAGTAGTTGGCTCCCCGGTCGTAGAACGGATCGGCGAGCTCGGGCCAGATGTTGGCCTTCAGATTGGGAATGTAATCGTGGTTGAGTGGCTGAAGGAGGCCTCCGGCGACCATCTTGGGCAGAACGTCGATCGTGGGGAAATAGATATCGAACGGCACCTGGCCCGTCCGAAGCTTGGCCACCGACTCCTGCATGTTGTAGAAGGTCGAGATCTCAACGTCTACGCCGTACTCTTTGCCGAATTCCTTGGTTATCTTGGTCCAGATGTAGTCGTTCCAGTTGAAGATCTTCAACGGGCCGGCCTCGGGCTCCATGTTGGAATCTATCGGAGCATTGTCGTCGGCCACCGGAAGCGTGACCGGGTCGTCGGGGCTGGCGAGTTTGAGGCTCGAACTTTCGCCCGAGCTGCCGCCTCCACTGTCGCCGCAGCCTGCTAACAGCCCGGCGCCGGATACCGCTGCTGCAGCCGCAGCCGAGCTGCGAAGGAAATCACGTCGTTTCATCCAACTGTAGGACGTGGATCTTTCCCTAGGGTGTGGCAATGAATCCTCCCCGCCAATTGACCTGAAGCGTTGACCTGGACTGGTCACCTCACCAATCCAGCCTATTATGGATGTTCGGCCACGGCACGATTTCGCTTCCTACAGGAGCGCTTCGCGCCGTCGTTGGTACCCGAAAAAGACGAAAGCGAGGTGCGGCATGGCGAATTCGATGGCACCCGTCCCCCAGACGGTAATGCGAACCCTGGAGCCCTTCGGGCAGAGTTTCACCCTGCCGGCCGAGGCGTACGTCTCCCAGGACGTATTCGAGTGGGAGAAGGCCAATTTCTTCGAGGGCTCCTGGGTGTGCGTGGGCCGCTCTGTTGACCTGCCCCATCGCGGGGACCGAAAAGCAGTCAAGGTGGGCTCAGAAAGCGTTCTCCTGGTCCGGGACAACGCAGAGGACCTCCGTGCCTTTTTCAACGTCTGCCGGCACCGGGGGCACGAGCTGTTGCCCGCCGGGGTCTGCGACACGGCCCGGGTGATCCGCTGCCCCTATCACGCGTGGGTTTACGGGCTCGACGGCAAGCTCAAGGGGGCGCCGCATTTCGGTGACCACTCAGACTTCGATCGCGCCGACTATCCGCTTCAAACGGTGCAGGTTGAAGAGTGGCACGGATGGGTGTTCGTAAACATCTCGGGTAAGGCGCCGAGCTTTGCCGATCACATCGGCAATCTCGGTGGTTTCCTGGCCCCCTATGAGCCCGAGAGGCTGGTAAGCGCCGTTCGTCATCAGTACGTCATCCAGTCGAACTGGAAGATCATCGTCGAGAACTACCACGAGTGTTATCACTGCCCCCAGATCCACCCGGAGCTTTGCCGCGTGACGCCGCCGGACAGCGGGTACAACGTCCACCCCGACGGCGCCTGGGCGGGTGGAACGATGGAGCTGATGGACTTTGCCGACACGATGTCGTTGACCGGTGAGAGTCTCGGGGTGCCCCTGCGCGGCCTGGATGCCGAGCAACGGCGCCAGGTTCTCTACTTTGGCTACTTTCCCAACCTGTTGCTGAGTCCGCACCCCGATTATCTGATGACGCACCGCATCGAACCACTCGGGCCCGATAGCAGTCTCATTGAGTGCGAGTGGCTGTTCCCACCCGAGGCGGTCGAGCGCGAGGGATTCGACGCCTCCTATGCGTCTGAGTTTTGGGACATCACGAACAAAGAGGATTGGGGCGCCTGCGAAGCGGTACAGCGCGGGGTGTCGTCACGTGGTTACAAACAGGGCCCCCTGGCCCCGGACGAAGATGCCGTCTATGACTTCATAAGCATGATCGCGCGTGGCTACGTCGGACAGGACATGATGAGGCGGCCGCCTGCACGGGAGGCCTCGGTCGAGGCTCCGAAGGATCCAAGACCAGCTCTGACATAAGCAAGGGGGCATCAAAGTGGGCACCTACGACGCCGTTGTGATCGGCGGGGGTCATAACGGCCTTACTGCGGCCGCGTACCTGGCCAAGTCGGGACTCAAGCCGATCGTGCTCGAGGGGCGCGACAAGGTGGGCGGAGCCGCTACCACCGACATGCCCTGGGGGCCTGACTTCAAGGTCACGACCCTGTCCTATGTGATGAGCCTCATGCCTCCCACGATCTTGAGAGATCTCGAATTGGAGCGGCACGGCTACAAGGTGTATCCGATGGAGTCCTTCTACCTTGCTTTTCCCGACGGGAGATCCCTCAGCCTTCGTGAAGACTCGTCTCAGCACGACATCGATCAGATCGCAAAGTTCTCTAAAAAGGACGCGGCCGCATGGCCCAAGTGGCACGCATGGCTGGAGGATCTCGCCGCCGTTCTCGGCCCGCTGCTGTTGGCCGTTCCCCCCAATATGGGCTCACACAGGCCGGACGATCTGATCGATCAGCTCAAGTTTGCCTGGCGCCTGCGGGGCCTCGACTCGAG
>JALZIC010000103.1 GCA_030860455.1 Actinomycetota bacterium | reverse complement strand
CGATCGCAGTGATGATGGTGGCCGGACTCTTGGGAACCGTTGTTCCCCTGATCCCGGGGCTGCCGCTGATCTGGGCGGCGGCGCTGGGATACGGTTTCTTGGGAGGCTTCACCCTTGTCGACGCGTTGGTGATGACTCTGATGTCGGTGTTGCTCCTTGCAGGGGCTGCGGCCAAGTACGTGCTCGCGGGACGCCGATCCACCGTCGCGCCAACGCCAAGGAGCACCCTTGTAGCAGGCGGTCTGCTGGGCGCGGCCGGGTTTTTCGCGGTGCCGGTTGTCGGATTTCTGCTGGGCGCCGCTGGGGGCGTGCTGCTCGCAGAGCGGCGACGTTCGACCGATTGGTCTTCGGCCTGGGTGGCGGCGAAACATGTGATAAGCGGATTCGGGTTTGGGGTGCTGCTAGAAATGGGCGCGGGGCTGGTGATGATCGGGTGCTGGGCCCTGTGGGCCTATGCACAGACCTGACCAGGACATCGGCTCAGAGAACAACCAAGTAGGGAGTGACGCGATGCCACCCGGACGCAATCCAGGCGACCGGGTGGCATCGACCCCTCCCGACGGGCTGTGAGGTCGTTCGTGACCGTCGCTGCCGTTTGGCAACGACTGTGGGGCAGCTACTGCACTGTGTTGTTGAAGATGCGGTTCTCTCTGCCCCCGTCGCACGGAGTATAGCCGGAGCAAGTGAACGCGCCCGAGTTGATCGACACGTTGTCGTGGACGGAGTTGCGCTTCATGGTGTTGCTCACGTCTCGAACCAGGTTGGTGCCGAGGCACTTGGGCAATGCCATGTTGTGGGACTGCAGGGACAAGTTGACCGCCCGCCCCTTGTTGTTCTTGAAGGTGTTGAAGGCGAAGGTTCCATCATTGGAATCAGAGACTCTGATCCCGTCGGAGCCGTTTCCTTCAAAGGTGTTGTGATGGACGTTTATCGAACAGGAGATTTCGTGGAAGTAACCGAAGCGATCGTTGAAGCTGAAGCGGTTGTTCCACACCTCGGAGTTCACGTTGTTGATATCGGTCCAGAAGCCGTCCGAGAACCGGCTGTGGTGCATGTAATTCCCGGTCACCTTCAAGTTGGTTGTCGAGGCGAATTTCGTGTTGCCGGCGTGCCACGGCCCTCCGTTCACGGTGCCGAATCCGGCTTGGTTGTTGTACGCGAACTCGTTGTTCTCGAGGAGAAGCCCGATGCCGGAACCGAAGGACCCCATCGTGCCCTGCCACGCGATGTAGCTGTCGCGGGTGATGGAGCCAGTTTTCATCCGTGCGCCGTGAGAGTGACACCCGAAGATGGTCACGTTGTCTAGCTGGGCGCCGGAGCCCAAGTCTGTGCAGTTGCCGGCGAACTTCTCGACCCACACGTTGCGCAGGGTGATTCCGGAGGCCGACGACCTGATTCCGTCGGTCTTGATGTCGGTCAGTTCGAGTACCTGACCCACCGGTGTGCGGTTGATGTAGATCTTGTCGGCCGCGTAATCGAAGAAGTACCCTGCGTCTGGAGCGCTCCCAAGAGCCGAGAGGCTGGCGTAGGCTCGCATCGGACGGTTGCTGCGGTAGACGTCCACGTAGTCGCACGCCCTCGAGTAGCCGGGGCGTTCGCACGTCGATCCAGATTGCTGCACTGGAGTGAAGCTCTGGCCGGAAGCGACCCAGGTGGCGCCGCTGGCGCTCCAATCCGTGACGGTCTTCGCACCGGTTATGACAGCGCCGTCTTCGGCCACAAGCGTGTCGTTGGCTCCGGGGGATATGTTGCCGGTGCGGTAGACGCCCGGCCCATTGAGACATACGCTCGACGAGGCATCCAGGGCCGTCTGTATATTGCCGCCGGGGTTCACATCTGCGCCCGCTACGGTCGCGCAGTCTGTCCCAGGCTGTTGACCAACTCCCGGCACGCTTGGCTCGGTGTCACCGCCGCCAACTGCAACGGGAGGCGGGTCGGCTTCGTCATTGTCGGCCGGGCTCGAGCAACCAGGATCGTTCGGGTGATTGTTCTTGCCGTCACCGTCATTGTCCAGACGGTCGGAACACTGCGGTGGGTTGGGCGCCTCAGAATCGTCTGTGGGCCCGTCGCACCCCTGATCGGCTGGGTAGTCGCTCGTTCCATCGCCGTCGTTGTCTTGTGCATCAGAGCACTCGGGCTGCGGGAGCTCGATGATCTCCATAGCGGTTACGCGCGGTGCCTTCAGCACCCGCATGAAGTTAATGTCGAGGTTGCCGTCCTTCGGTATGACCGAGAAGTTCTTCATAACGCCTTTGTAACCGCCAACCTCGGCGTAAGTGTCGTAGTCATTCATGACTTGCTGATCTTCGATGGTGACGTCGATCTTGCGGCAACCGGCCGACTGACAGCCTGAGTAGATCTCGGCAAAGTAAAGCCGTACGTTGTATGCCCTGCCGGCCGTGACGGGAAGATTCGTTTCCAGGTTCCCAACGGTGGAAGGCTTGTAACGCTCATCCCTGAAGATATTGGAATCCACGCCCGCAGGAACTGAGGAGTGGAGCGTGATCGAGTGTGTCGTTGCCGCGATCTTGCTGCCTGTTGAGCCAATGTAGGGAGATGGTGCAGTGGCTGTGTCCGCGGTCCAACCTCCCGATGAGGTCGACGGCCCACCCACGTTGATCTTGTACTTCGTCACCGGCCCGGTCGCGGCAGAGGCCGGTGAGGCGTCGAGCAGGGACAATGGCATCGTCGTCAGAACGGAGGCCAAGAGTGCGGTCGCAAGTGCAGCCGAACGCAGCCGGGGCCGGCGGTGCAACTCGGCTCCAGACGACCCCCCTGGTGGGCGCAGGTGGCCGCGCGTGAATAGGGATTGAAGATGGTAAGTCATCGATTCGTCCTCCGTTCGGTGGCTGGGCGGCCTCCCTGCGGAGGTCCCTGGCTCTGCGCCCCCGTCTCACGGCGGGTTTGCCCTTATCGCTGGAGATCGGTTGACCTCTGCCATAGGCATCGACCAGATGCCCTATTTCCTTGAAGGAATTGGCAGGCGGGGGACGACCGTACCCTTCCGCCATGGACGAAACCGTGGGCCGGAAGAGGCCGGGCGATCCTCTCGAGGCGGCGCCGCCCGCCTTTTCACCCCCGGCCGTCGCTGCGGCTGCCAAACGACTCTTCGGGCTGACCGGTGCGATCACTTCTCTGGACAGCGAGCGAGACCAGAACCTGCGCGTCGTCTCCGACCAGGGCCGCCCATACCTCCTGAAGATTTCGAATCCGGCGGATAGCCCGGGTGTGATCGAGATGCAGACGCAGGCTCTTCTTCACATCATCCGTGAGGTCCCGGAACTTCCCGTTATGCGCCCGCTACCGACACTCGAAGGCGCCCTCCACGGCACTTTGGATGATGCGGACGCCCACAGCCACCTCGTGCGCCTGTTCACGTTCCTGCCCGGGAGGATGTCCTCCTCGATCGACCTCGATCGCGGGGCGATGCGGGGTTTCGGCTCAATGGTTGCCCGGATGGGGCTTGCGCTGCGGGGCTTCTGGCACCCCGCGGGGGGTTACAAGATACTGTGGGACCTGAAGCACACCGCCGAACTGCGTCCGTTTCTGGATTTGGTGGCCGACGACGAGCGCAGGTCGATGTGTGCGCGCACACTCGATCGGCTCGAGGAGCACACGCTGCCCTCACTGCCGGGTCTTCGGGCGCAGATAATCCACAACGACCTGACCCTCGACAACGTGCTTCTCGATGCCACTCGCTCCGTGAGCGGGATCGTCGATTTCGGCGATCTCACCCACACCGCTCTCATAGGCGATCTCGCCATAGCGTTGGTCTCACTCATGTGGGAACGGCCCGAGCCATTCGAGGCTGCGGAGGCGGCAATAGCCGGATACAGGTTGGTGAGCTCAATAGAGGACGCGGAGGCGCGTCTGCTCGGCGATCTCGTATCGGCGCGCCTGCTGGCGCTCATCCTGATTGCAAATTGGCGGGTCGCACGTTACCCGGAGAACTCAGCCTACATAATGGCGAACGTCGATCTCGCATGGAGGCTGCTGCAGTTGTTCGACGCGCTGGGGTCGTCGCAGGTGGCTCGCCGGTTGGGCGCCGCCTGTCTTGACGCTGGGACGGCGCCATCGCGCCCGGGCCATTCACCGACGGAGGAGCTCTTCGAGCGACGCCGGCGAGTTCTAGGTCCTGCCCTATCCCCCCTTAGCTATGACAGGCCACTGCACCTCGTGCGAGGCGAGGGGTGTTGGATGTTCGACAGCTCGGGCACTCGCTACCTTGACGCTTACAACAACGTTCCCGTGGTCGGACATGGCCACCCTCGGGTCGTCCGGGCCATTGCCGAACAAAGCCGGACGCTGAACACCAACACGCGTTATCTGCACCAAAGCGTGATTGAGCTCGCCGAACGGATCGTCGCAACGATGCCCGAGGGTCTCGATACCGTGCTGTTCTTCAACTCGGGGAGTGAGGCCAACGATGTCGTCTGGCGCCTCGCAACTGCATTCACCGGCGGGACGGGCGCAATCGTCACGGCGAACGCGTATCACGGAGTCACAATGGCGACCCTTGCGCTCTCGCCCGAAGAATGGATCGAGGGCGAGTCGCCGCCTCATGTGGAGACGGTGCCGGCACCCGATGGCTATCGAGGTATCTATCGCCGGGAGAGCGCCGGCTGGGCCGAGCGCTACGCCGGCTGCGTCGGCGAGGCGGTCGCTCGAATGCAAAGCCGCAACCACAGGCCCGCCGCGTTTTACGTGGATTGTCTTTTCACAAGCGATGGGATCTTCAACCCTCCTCCTGCCTATCTCCAAAATGCCGCCGAGGGTGTCCACCGGGAAGGCGGGCTCGTCGTAGCGGACGAGGTGCAGTCGGGGTTTGGGCGCACGGGCGCGCACTTATGGAGCTTCCAGGCGGCCGGGATCGTTCCCGATTTCGTCACGCTCGGAAAGCCGATGGGCAACGGGCATCCCATTGCTGCAGTGGTGACCCGTGCCGAGGTCGCCGAGAGGTTTGCTTCGAGGTCCGATATCTTCAGCACCTTTGGTGGAAACCCAGTTGCGTCACGGGCGGGCCTTGCGGTGCTCGACGTGCTCGAGGACGAGGCGCTGCAGAAAAGAGCGGGGGAAGTCGGCAACTACCTGCACGACGAGCTTACGCAATCCATGCAAACGCATGGCTCGATCGGCGACGTGAGAGGGGTGGGTCTCATGCTCGGAGTCGAGCTCGTGGAAGACAGACAGGAGCGCCGTCCGCACAGTCGTTTGACACGAGCCGTGATGAACCGCATGAAGGAACTGGGTGTGCTGGTCGGCGCCACCGGCCCTGACGACAACATCCTGAAGATTCGCCCGCCTCTCGTGATCAACACGGCGGAAGCCGACCTGCTCGTGCGAACCTTGCACGCCTCTTTGGCCGACATGGCGCATTCCGAGGTTAAGGGGGCGGTAGGGGGCGCTCCGGATCTCCCGCACCGGCCACAAAGGCAGTGACCAGAGCAGAGAGCGGGGCGGGGGAGTTGTAATTGACAGCATGTCCTGCCCCCGGAACCACTTCGAGGCTTCCGAGGGGGAGCAGGGCGGCCGCCTCCTCCGCCCATCGTTGGGAGACGATGGGATCATGATCGCCCCGCACAACAAGCGTGGGCAGGTCCATATGCGGGAGCTTGTCCTCTATCGGATCGGCCAACGCGTGGCGATAGGTCTGCCACAGGCGCGCGGGCCCACAAGCGACGTAATCTCGCAGATTCAACGGCAGGAGAGACAGCGGTTCCCATGGTATGTCCCTCAACAATCTGCCGGCCTGGTTCGGGGTCGTGCGTGCGTGCGGGTCGGTAGTCGGTCCTACCAATATCGATCGTTCGAGGCGCTGTGGGTGGAGAGTCGCCATCTCTGCGATCACCTGGCATCCGAATGAGTTGCCAAGAGCGACCACCCTGGTGAGGTCCAGCCTGTCCATCCACGTTACGAGGGTGGCGGCCAGCTCTGAGATGTCGAACACATGATCGGGCTTCCCGCTCTTTCCGAAGCCGGGAAGATCGGGCGCGTAGACATCGAAAGAGGGGAACAGACGTTGGGCGACCGGGACCATGTAACGGCTGGAGACACCCAGACCGTGGATCAACACGATGACGGGCTCCCGGCGCTCGGGGCGGCACATGGCTCGGGCGTAAATCTCTGTCGAGGCCACCTGGGTTCGAATGCTCGTCTGAGCCCGATTCAGGGTGAGCTTGTTGCCGGTGCGCATGAGGGTGGAGCCTAGGCGCCGGCCACCCCGGCCACCCCATCAGGCTCCCTCTCGCCGAGGGTTAGAGGTTCCATTGCCGAGGCACCGGCAGGCATCAAGCGGGCGACGATGACCGCCGCCGTGAGGGCGATCGCCGCTCCGACCAGAAGAGCGATCCCCATTGCGTCGACGAACGCCACCTTTGCTGCGGCAGCCAGCTCGGCCCCGGGGGGCCCACCCACCTGGCCGGCGATCTCCAGGGCCGCTCCCAGGGAGCCCGTCGCGGCTGTGGCCAGTGGAGCCGGCAACGACTCAACTGCCGCCGCCACACCGGTCGTGAACTGAGACGCCAGGATGCTTCCCAACACCGCGACGCCCAGAGCCCCTCCCAGCTCTCGCGTCGTGTCGTTGACGGCGGAGCCGACGCCCGCTTTCCCCAGGGGCAGGGAAGCCATGATGGCGGTTGTAGACGGGGGCATGCTAAGGCTCATGCCCGTCGCCAGGATAACGAGGCTCAGGGCGATCACGCCGTAGCCTGAGTCCGCTCCGATAGTTGACAGAACCACAAGCCCGACGGCAACCACGGCCAGCCCGGTTGCAATCACTCGCTTGACGCCGAATCGCTCCACCACACGAGCACTTTGAGGGGCAATGAGCATCAGGGTGAGCGCCATGGGAAGCGTCAGGAGTCCGGCTTCGAACGGCGAGTATCCCTGGACGGTCTGCAGGTACTGGGTGAGCAGGAAGAAGGTGCCGAACATCGCAAAGAAGATCAGAGTTATGGCGCCGCTCGCCGTGCTGAAGCGCCTATTCATGAAGTACCGAAGGTCCAGCATCGGATTGTCGGTTTTGAGCTCCCACAGAGCAAAAGCCATCAGGATCACAGAGGCTGCGATGGAGACTCCGATGGTCGTTGCGCTGCTCCATCCGTGCGTCGGGGCTTCGATGATGCCGTAGAGAAGCGCACCAAGCCCGATGATAGATAGAGTCGCCCCTATCGGATCGAGAGGGGCTTCGCTGGGGTCACGGGAGGTGGGGACGAGCCAGCGTCCGCCCAGTAGAGCGGCGAAGACAATTGGGACGTTCAACAAGAACACAGAACCCCACCAGAAGTGCTCGAGCAACCAGCCCCCTGCCACGGGACCTATCGCCGCCCCCGCTCCAGACAGCCCGGCCCAGATGGCAATGGCGCGGCCACGTTCTCGAGGCGGGAAGACATTTGTGAGGATCGACAGTGTGGCCGGCATGACGAGAGCAGCTCCTGCGCCCATGATGGCGCGGGTAGCAATCAGGTGGGCCGGAGAGGTAGCCAGCGTCGAGACGGCAGAGGCAACCCCGAAGATGATCAGACCTACAACGAGAGCCCCCTTGCGCCCGAAGCGATCCCCAAGAGCGCCACAGGTCAGCAGCAATCCTGCAAATACGAGCGCGTACGCGTCGACCATCCACTGGAGATCCGTCGACGTGGCTCGAAGCTGCTGCACGAGGGTGGGCAGGGCCACGTTGAGGACTGTGTTCCCCACGATGATCATGACCAGGCTGAGGCACAGAACGCTCAGGGTCCACCACCGGCGGCGGTGAACGACGTCCTGATCCATCAGGGCTTTCGATCTCAACCTGGCCTCCTGAATCGGGTGTCGTCGAGCTCGACGACCTACCGTGCTGACAACCAGGCGTAGTGGCGGCCTATTCCAGAGACCATTTGAGGTCCAACTCCTCGATGAGGCCGGAAGAATAGGTGTGCTTGACACAATCGGTCGTCAACCTGGAGACATCGAGGCCATAGTGCTGACACACGGCCATTTTTGATCACATCGGATTTGCAGAGTGTGCACGCACAAGGACGGGGTGCCTGTTTGGATTCACGAGAACGATGTGCCGTTGGTCAAGCATTCGATGCAGTACGCGCACGAACGCAGTCGCATCCCATACCTGTTGCATTCAGAGGGTCACCCTCAATCCCTACACCGGTGGACGAGGACCACGGATCGTCGCCTGGGGCGCAACAGCCGACAGCGAACGTGCTCTGGAGTCGCTCGAGGCACTGGCCGGGCCCGGTGCTCTGATACTCCTACCGGGACATGGCCAGCCGTGGAGAGATGGCGTCGAGCAGGCGGTCGGCCGGGCGAGGGACGCCGGCGCTTGGTAGCATTGCTCTAAACGTTACCCTTGCAACATGCCAACTGACGACGTCCGAGATTCGTCTCCCTTACCGGACTCTCCCCTCGAGGGCCGGGCGCCAAAATTGATTGCGTCGGTCCTCAATGCGGATCTCGACCGGTTGGCGGAGGTGTGCGCTGAAATGGAGCAGTCAGGGATCGACGGCATCCAGTGGGACGTTATGGATGGGCGCTTCGTACCCAACCTGACAATGGGACCGGCGACGATCGCAGCATGCCGTAAGGCCACCCAGCTGCCTTTCGAGGCACATCTCATGATCGAAGAGCCGGAACGTTCGATCGAGGAGTACGCGGCGGCCGGGTGTGAGTACATCATCGTCCATGCCGAGGCGTGCCGTCATCTGCACAGGGTTCTCGATACCATTAGGAGCCTGGGCGTCAAGGTGGGAGTCGCCCTCAATCCGGCGACGCCGCTGGAATCTATCGCTCACGTCTCGGATTTTATCGACGTGCTGCTGATCATGACCGTCAACCCCGGGTTCGGGGGGCAGAGCTACATCGATTCCATGACCGCCAAGATACGCGCGGCGCGCGAGCTCATGGCGAATTGGCCAAACAATTCACACCTCGAGGTCGACGGGGGTATCTCGCCTTCAACTATCGTGGCGCCGGCGTCGGCAGGAGCCGATTGGTTCGTGATCGGATCTGCACTGTTCAAGCATGAGGATGGAATGGAAGAGGCCGTGAAACAAATGCGCACCGAGGCCACGCTCGCGAGTGGCGGCTCTCTATAGCTCCGGGCATTCCCAGCGCAGCAGTATGGGGTGATCACTTTCACACGGTAGGTTTGCATGCATGGGAGGAGCCAACTTGAATGTCGTGACTGTGGCCGGCTCAACCTTGCATATCGACGAACTGTTGGATGTGGCAAACGGGGCCAAGGTCGAGTTGTCCTCAACGGCCGTGGAAAGCCTCCAAAGCAGCCGCACCGTAGTGGACAGGGCATTGTCAAGTGGCAGGCCTGTCTACGGGCTCAACACCGGTCTCGGCCACATGAGCAACGTGCGATTGCCAGACGAGCAGTTACTTCCTTTTCAGGAGATGATGCTGGCCGCTCATGCGGGTGGCTTCGGCCGTGACCTCCCCACCACCATAGTGCGAGCTGCGATGATGGCCAGGGTCAACGGCATGGCGCGCGGCGGCTCAGGGGTCAGCCCAGCAGCGGTTGATAGCCTCGTCGGAATGCTCAATGCGGGCGTGCACCCGGTGGTGCCGACCCTCGGCTCGGTGGGGGCCGGCGATCTGGCCCAGTTGGCGCATGTTGCTCTCGTGGCAATAGGGAAGGGAAGAGCGGAATATGACGGCATTGTTGTAGAAGGAGAAGAAGCTCTTCGGCGCGCCGGCATCCCTCCCCTAGTACTGGCGCCCAAAGACGCCCTGTCGCTCATGTCGGCCAACGCGGTTTCGATAGGACACGGGGCATTCGTGGTTACGCGTGCCGCCGAAGTCGCGGAGCTTGCCGACTTGGCCGCGGCCGTGTCGCTCGAGTCGATCGGAGGCAATCCTTCGATCGTCCATGCTTTCGTAGCTGCCTCTAAGCCGGTCCCCGGACAGGCGGAGACGAGCCGCCACATCCGGGCGCTAACCGAGGGAAGCTACCTTTACGATCCAGACGGACCAGAGTCCATACAGGATGCCCTGTCGTTCAGAGTCGTCCCGCAGGTTCATGGAGCGGTCCGGGAATTCATTGCACTTACACGTAACAGCGTGGAGATCGAGCTCAATTCACGGAGTGACAACCCACTCGTCTTCGAAGCACAAGACACGATGATTCACAACGGCAACTTCCATCCGATGATGATGGCCCTCGCGTTCGATGCCCTCCGCCCCGCCCTTGCCCATATCGGGCAATTGAGTGAGCGGCGGATGAGCCATCTTTGGGACGCCGTCTTTGCAGACCCCGACTTTGCCCCTGAGGGACCCGATGGGGCTCCGAGGGACTTCTTTGGCCTTGCCCTTAGGTACTCCGCAGCTCAGGTGTTTGCCCAGCTCAAACAGCTCGCCTCGCCGGCGACCCTTGATTGCCCCCCTTTGGACATCGGCGTGGAGGATCACGCGACGAGCGCTCCATCGAGTGTGGCAAGAACCGAAGACGCCCTCGATCTCTTGGCCGACATCCTTGCGATCGAAATACTCATGGCGCGAGATCTTCTTCACCTGTCACGATCGGCTCGGCGTCTGGGAGCCGGCACGCGATCTGCACTCGGGGTGATCGACCGGGCTCTAGGTGACCTTCCGACGTCCCGTTCGGCTGCAGACGCCCATGCGGCACTCCGGCAGGTGCTTGCGGGAACCAGTCTCGGGTAACAAGACCGGACAAACCCCGACCCTTCATCGCGGGAGCGGCTAACATTTGGCCGCATGGGCGACCCGGTCTGCTGGATGCATCTGCTGTGCCCCCGATGTGGCCGGCTGATCGAAGAAGAGAAGGTCGTCTGTTGCCCACATTGCCACGAGCCCTTGTCGGAGCCAGAGGCCGGCGATTCGGGCACGGACGAGTCACTCGTATGAGCTCTCCCGCTGCGGATGCCAGAGAGATCTTGACGTGGGATGACTTCGGTGTGGCAAGCCGCTATCTTGCGGATATGGTCGCGGGGGACGGCTTCATCCCCGACATCATTCTCGCCATCGCCCGCGGGGGACTGTTCGTGGCCGGAGGGCTTGGGTATTCTCTGGCCGTCAAGAACATCTATGTTGTGAATGTTGAGTACTACACGGGGGTGAACGAACGCCTTCCTATGCCCGTGGTGCTGCCTCCGACGCCGGAGATGGTCGATATCGAGGATGCCAGATTGCTCATCGCCGACGATGTCGCCGATACCGGGCACACCCTGGCCTTCGTGCATGAGTTCTGTCGCGGAAAGGTGAGCGAAGTGCGCTCGGCTGTTTTGTATCTGAAACCCTCGTCGGTGATCGATTGCGAGTACGTCTGGCGCAAGACCGAGCGATGGATTGACTTCCCGTGGTCGTCGAAGCCTCCGATCCCAGCCGCTCAGCCGCCCATTTCCCCCCACCCGCCGGAGGTGAAGAGATGAGGCAGCGCGTGGCTCACTGGTTCGCCTGGTGGATCGGGCTCGTGCTCTTGTGGCAACTGTTCGTCAATACCTTCGCTGCGCCTGAGGTCTTCGCCGGCCTCCTCGCTGCTGCCATCGCCGCCACCGCCGCGGAAGTCGTCCGGGGCCAAGGTCTGGTCCACTTTCATCCCAACCCGCGGTGGTTGCTGCGCGCCCGCAAGCTTCCGTTCGCCGTACTGGTCGACTGCCGGATCGTCATGGGAGCGTTGTGGAGGCAATTGAGAAGGCCCCAGCTCGCGCAGGGCACCTTCACGGCCGTCCCCTTCACTGCAGGGGGTGACGACGCCGAAGCGGCTGCCCGGCGGGCCATCTACGTGGCGGCGATCTCCTTGACACCGAATACATTCGTGGTCGGCATCGACCGGGAGAAGGACACGATGCTCGTCCACCAGCTGGTGTCAACCGCCCCAACCAAGGCCTCGGACTTGGTATGAGCTCGATATGAACATCTGGCTCATCGCGGCCACGGTTCTTCTCCTGGGTTTGATCCCATGCGGACTCGTTTGCTTCAAGGGTGCGCCGATGCAGCGATTGGTAGCCCTGGAGATGGCAGGCAGCCTTGATGTCATGGTCTTGCTGCTCTTGGCCCAAGGCTTCGACCAGCCTCCGTTTTACGATCTCGCCCTTGTTCTGGCGCTGCTGTCGTTTTCCGGAGGACTTGTGTTTGTCCGATTCCTGGAGCGCTGGGTGTGACGATCCAGGAGATTGGGAGCGCGGTTCTGTTGTTCACCGGGGTGGGAATCCTGCTCATCTGCTGCGTCGGCATCTGGGTGATGCCGGACACCTATGACCAGTTGCACTTCACCGGGCCCGCGACCTCCGTGGCTCCGGTTGCAATAGCGGGCGCCGTCATCCTCCAGGAGTCTCTCTCGCAATCCGGAGTGAAGGCCGTGCTCGTGGCGGCCGTGATGGGGATAACCGGACCCGTGCTGACGCACGCGACGGGGCGCGCAGCGAGGATCCGCGAACACGGTCATTTCGTGGCATTGCCCGAGGAGATGCCGGCCGGGGGCGCTGCCCCTGCGAAGCCGCCTGGGAGGTGATCGGGAGAGTGGTATGGAAATACTTCACGCGCTAGTCCTGCTTCTGGTCGCTGTCGGAGGCACGGCCGTCGTCCTCACACGAGATCCGCTGTCACAATCAATCGTGGTGAGCTTTTACGGGCTACTCTTGGGCATTCTTTTCTTTGTCTTTCAAGCTCCCGACGTCGCTCTATCTCAGATTGTGGTCGGGGCTGTGGCACTCCCCATGATGATCTTGCTTGCTCTAGCGAAGGCCAAGGCTGAGGAAGAGTGAGTCTAAGAGCGCGCCGCAACCTGTTCTTTGTGGGGGGGCTGGGTTTCATCACTCTCTTCTTGTGGGGATTGAGCGGCCTTCCGGGCTTTGGTGAGTACGAAGGCGTCTACGGATTGAGCCTGAATCAGGTGGCGGTAGCACAAACGCACGCGACCAACTTGGTCGCCGCAGTCACCTTTGGCTACCGGGGCTTCGATACCCTCGGCGAGGAATTCATCCTGTTCTCCGCAGTGGTCGGCGTTGCGATCTTGTTGCGAGCACAGCGCGATGAAGCGGCCGCCCCGAACGGGGCGGATGAGGCCACCAAGGACGTAAGCCGCAGCCCCCCCCGTACAAGCGACGCCGTAAGGGTATTTGGCCTGGCTCTGATCGGGCCCACCGTCCTTTTCGGGCTCTATGTCGTCTCGCATGGCCACCTCACCCCCGGAGGCGGATTTCAGGGTGGCGTGGTGCTGGCAACCGCAGCCCTCTTGGTGTACCTGGCAGGAGAGTATGGCGCTCTCAGAAGAGTCAGTCCCGAAAGCGTGACCGAATTTGCGGAGTCGGTGGGAGTTGGGGCTTACGCAGCCATCGGCTTCCTCGGGCTCTTGACGGGTCAGGCCTTCCTCACCAATGTGCTGCCTCTAGGGATGCCCGGACAGCTGAATTCGTCGGGAACCATTTTGTTGATTAATCTCGCTGTTGGCGTTGCGGTTGCCGGCGGTTTCAGCCTCATTCTCGCGGAGTTCCTCGACCAAACGCTTCGTGTCAGGGAGCGGAAGCTCGGGTGAGCTTCCTTCCCTTTGCGGTTGCGGCGTGGCTTTTTGCGATAGGCCTCTACGGAATCGTCACGAGCCGCCATCTCGTTCATCTCGTAACCTGTCTTTCGGTGGTTCAGTCATCGACGTACGTGCTGCTGCTTGCAATCGGTTATCGAAGGAACGCGAGCGCGCCGATCTTCATCGAGACGCCCCGCGGCGCGCCGGCCGTGGATCCGGTCGTACAGGCTCTCACGCTTACCGATGGGGTCGTAAGCGCAACCGTCAGCGCGTTGTTGCTGGCGTTGGCGGTGCAAGTGCACAAGAAGGCCGGCACCTTTGATCCCGATGAACTAGATATCCTCCGCGGCTAGTGCCTTCGGAGCTGGGTGGCGCCTGACCTATGAAGGTGCTACTTCCTCTGGCGGTTGCGATCCCGATGTCGGCCGCTGCCCTTCTTTTGGCCGCTCCGCAATCTTGGGACCGGCGAGCCTTCGACGCGTTCGCGATCGCCATAGGCGGGAGTGTGACGGTGATTTGCGCCGTCCTATTAGGCGATTCCACTCATGGGTCTTCGGTCTATTGGTTCGGAGACTGGATACCAAAGCATGGTGTTGCGCTCGGCTTGGCTTTCGTCGCAGAGCCCATCGCCCTCACTCTGGCAACACTGGCAGCTTTCCTGGTTACGGCTTCGCTGATCTATTCGTGGCACTACTTCGACACTGTCGGGAACCTCTTTCATGTGCTTTTGCTGTCGTTCCTTGGGGCAATGGTGGGGTTCTGTCTCACCGGCGACCTCTTCACCCTGTTTGTCTTCTCCGAGCTCATAAGCGTGGTGGCGTTCTCCCTTGCCGGGTACAAGATCGAGGAAGAAGGCTCTCTCCAGGGGGCGCTGAACTTCGCCGTTAGCAACAGCATCGGCGCGTCCTTGATCTTGAGTGGAATCGCACTTCTATACGGGCGAACCGGGGCCCTTAATATGGCGCAGATCGGTGAGTCTCTCGCCGGCGGCTCAGCCGACGGACTGGTGGTGACCGCTTTTGCGTTTCTGGTTGCAGGCTATTTCATCAAGGCGGCGGTCGTTCCCTTCCACTTCTGGCTCGCCGATTCGTATGCTGCTGCCCCGACTCCCGCGTGTGTCCTGTTTGCAGGAGTTCTCTGCGAACTGAGTCTCTATGCGATTGCTCGCGTCTACTGGACCGTCTTCGACGGTGTTCTCGGGGGGGGACTCGTGGGCCTTCGGTCGGTCATGGTAGGAGCAGGAGCGGTGACGGCAATCCTAGGTGCCCTCATGTGTTGGCCACAACGTCACATCAAGAGGCTCCTGGCGTTCTCGACCGTCAGCCACGTGGGAATGTTCCTTTTGGGTGTCGGGCTGTTCTCTCCGGTTGCCTTTGCTGGAACGGTCGTCTACCTGGTGACCGACGGACTGGTCAAGGGCTCTTTGTTCTTCTGCGCCGGAATCCTCCTGCACCGGTTGGGCAGCGTCGACGAGCTTGGCTGCGACGGCGTAGGGCGGAGTATTCCCTATACCGGCTTTCTCTTTTTACTCGGCGGCCTCGGACTTGCGGGACTGCCGCCCTTTGGAACCTTTGTGGGCAAGGCGCTCATCGGGGAGGAGGCAGCGCGCTTGGGTTATCCGTGGGTGACCTATCTGATCGTTGCGGCTTCGGTTTTGACCGCGGGGCCGGTCCTACGGGCCGGTGCGCGTGTCTTCTGGGGATTGGGCCCCGGGGAAGCATACGATCACCATTCGGAGGCCGAGGGGGACGAAGGCGAACCGGAAACAAGCGAGGCGCGCGACACAACCCCTCCGCTTATGTGGACGACGGCTGCGATTCTACTGGGCGTGAGTTTGGTGGCGGGCTTGATCCCCGATCTATCGGTCAGGTTCGAGCCCGCTGCGGATCTCTTCCTGGACCGGGACGCCTACGCCGACCTCGTTCTAAGAAATGTGACACCACACCATGCGCCGCTGCCATCCGGCGCACCGCTGCTCGAGGGTGCATTGATTGGAACGGTCTCCGCCGTATGTGCAGCCGTGGCTGCGGCCCTGGGACTGTGGCACGCCAGGCTCCCGTCGACGATTACAGGCCTTTTCACCAGGAGCCTTGGTCCTCCGTTCGCGATCTTGAGGGGACTGCACTCGGGGCATGTAGGCGACTACGTCGCCTGGGCTACGGCCGGCGTGGCACTCCTCGGTGGACTGCTGACCTTCACTCTTCGCTAGCGTCGGGTGCGTGCCGGTGACGCGTCCCGTCCTCCTGTAGGGCCGCAAGCCACACCCAGTAGATGAACAGAATCTGAAGGGGCAGCCGGGCAACCAAAGTCACCGCGCCCCCAGGGATTGCGGGATATCGATCAGGATGGATCGCCATGTGGATATTGGCGGGGTAGATGGCAACGAGGGTGGCTATGAGGAGCCATCCCGCAGCGCGCCGGGTCTGAGCATGCATTGTGCCCAGCCCTCCGGCGATCTCGGCGATTCCCGAGATGTAGACAAGCGCAAGCTGTGCCCCAAGCACATCTGGAACCGCGGTCACGTACGTTTGAGGCACCACGAAGTGGTTGATTCCGAGAAGGACCATTACCGGCCCTGCGAAGGCCTGGGCAATACGACGCGTAACCACGCGCCGGCCCTTAGCGTGTGTCACCGCTCTGCTTGCGGTGTTGCTTTGGTCGCCTTCCAGGTCTCCTCCGAGGGCCAGCCACGCGCCCACTCGAGCGTGACGAAATCGTAGGTCGTCGTTCGATCCGGTTCCGGGCGGAGCTCGACCAGGTCCGTTACCTCGAACCCATTGCTCCGCAGCAAGCGGATCCAGTCGCCGTAGCCGAGATGAAACTCCACGGAAGTGTCGTCCGGCCACTCGAACCGGTGCATGCCGAAGTAGTTCCTCTTCAAGAGACGATCAGCGGGATGTCCCTCCTCGTCCGGGACACACAGCATCAACAGGGTGCCGTTGACCAGGTAGATCAATTCGCCCCCCGGTCGAAGGAGGCGCGCTGCCTCCGGAACCCACTGGTAAGGGTCACTCCAGATGCTGGCCCCGTACTCCGAGATGATCACGTCGAACGACTCGTCGGCCAGGGGAACCGCCTCGGCCGCAGCGCTGATCAGGGGAAAGTGCAAGCCGAACTCGATCTGGAAGCGGCGCGCGTTGGCGAGCTGCTCCCAGGTGGGGTCCAGGCCGACGGGGTGAGCCCCTCTACGGGCAAGCCAGGCCGACACGTATCCCGTGCCGCACCCCAACTCGAGCGTGTCTTTACCGGCGACCTCCGGCAGCAGCCCCACCTGCGCCTCGGGAATGCTCCAGATTCCCCAGGAGGGTTCGCTGCTCCAGTGACTACGGCCGGCCGCCTCATACCCGGCGGCGTCTCGGCCCCAGGCCGCCCTATTCTGCTCGAGGTAATCGGGGGCTTCCAGCCTTTCTCAACCCTTCTTATCGATCTCGACTTTGGGGATGCCGCCGATGTGGAGGTCGATACCCATCAAGACCAAGGGCCACAAGAGAACCGCGAGGAGAGCAGAGATTATGGCGGAGAGATCATTGAGATTACCCAGGTAGTTGTTGCTGCTTGCGACGACAAGCCCCACTGCGAGATAGACGATGATGACGATCAGCTTGAGCATCTGTCCTCCTTTGGTGTGCTCGTGAGGGTAGCGGACGCCGGGAAAGGATTGGTTGCCGGCACCTTTTGGTGCACCGTCCCGCCGAACGCTCTCAGAGCACTATAGGCGGACCACAAGGTTACAGACAAGGTGATCCAGTGACCGCTGTGCCTCGGCTATGCAACCCGGATGTTTTCTGCTCCTTACCCCAGGAGCTCGGTACTGGGGAACGCGGCCCCTGCCCTAGGCTGTCGCTCCATGGCCGAGATCTCTTTCGCAGGGCTGCTGGTCGTGGGCGTTGTTGCGTTCATGGCTCCGCTCATCGCAGGTCTTTTTCCGCGCGTTGTGGTTCCGTCGGTGGCGCTCGAAGTGGCGGCGGGCATAGCGCTTGGGCCCTTCGGTTTCGGAATCGTGCAACCGGACGCCGCTGTACACGTCCTGTCTACACTTGGGCTGGCGTTTCTTCTTTTCCTTGCCGGCTTGGAGATCGAGCTGGAACAGCTGCGCGGCCACCTCTTGCGGGTTGCGGCTGCAGGGTGGGCGATTTCGTTTGCGCTGGCGCTCGCGGCGGCCTATGGGCTGCACGCGCTCGACGTGATCATCAACCCACTGCTGATAGCCATAACCCTGTCGGCAACGGCTCTCGGGTTGATCGTTCCGGTTCTCAAGGATCCAGGCGAATCTCCCGGTGTTCTGGGTGACGACCGGGCTCAACTTCAACGTCGGCGCGTTGACCGGAAGCGCCGGCACGCTGCTCTGCGTGCCCCTATTTCTCCTCCTCTTGCTCCTGGTCAGAGGACTGCCCTCCCTGGTCTATCGCCAACTCGTGGGAAACAGAAAAGCGGTGGTGGCGGGCCTGCTGCAAGCCACCTCGTTGACCTTCATCGCCGTGACCACCGTGATCGGGCGGGAACTCGACCAAATGACGGAAGCGAATGCTTCGGCGTTGCTCGCGGCGGGGCTTCTTTCTGTTGTGCTGTTTCCGGCGCTCGGGCTCGCAGCGCTCGAGCGTTGAGATCGAACCGGGCCGGCAGGAGATAGTCAGAGTTCCTCGGCTGTAAAGGTGGTGCACTCGTTCGGATTACCGTCCTGGAAACCGGTGGTGAACCAGCGCATGCGTTGTTCCGATGATCCGTGTGTCCACGATTCAGGATCGATCCGGCCTGTCGCCTGCTGCTGAATCCGATCGTCACCCACCGCCGCAGCCGCTCTGAGGCCCTCCTCGAGGTCGCCCTCCTCCAGCATCTTGCGTACGTACGTCGTGAACGCCCAGACTCCGGCAAGGCAATCCGCCTGTAGCTCGAGCCTTACCGACAGATCATTGGCGTCTTCAGGATTTGCCTTTTGTTCCTGTCGCATTTGATCGCTGATTCCCGTGAGGTGCTGCACGTGATGTCCGATTTCGTGCGCCAGGACATACGCCTGTGCGAAGTCGCCCGGGGCGCCGAAACGATCGCGCAGGTCGACGAAGAAGCCGAGGTCCAGGTAAACGTTCTCGTCCGCCGGGCAGTAGTGGGGGCCGATGGCCTCGGTGGCCTGCCCGCACGCACTTGTGGTGGCGCTGTCGAACACGATCAAATCAGCACGCCGGTAGTTGCGACCCGATTCTGCGAAAGTGTCGGCCCAAAAGTCTTGGACGTCGTCATGGATGAAGTTGACGAACTCGAAGAGGCGCTGATCCGGATCGGCGCCTCGAGACGGCGCCTGGGCCGGTTCCCCTATGCCCGGAAGATCGTCGAGGGGACCGTCGATGGTAACGCTCGAGCCGCCAAGGCCGCCGTTCAGCAGCAGCACCACCGCCAGTACGAGGAGGGCCGGAAATCCGATTCCACCGCCGATCCTGACGGGCCCCGAGAATCCTCCGCCCCCGAAGCCACCCGCACCGCGCCTGTCGATGACGTTCCGGCTTCTCCTCCCCCTGCGCCACTTCACCCGTCTCTCCTCTGCTTGGCGGTCCTTCGCCTCTGCCCGCGAGGGCGTGATGCCAAACAGGTTAAGGGAGAGCCAACTCGGTTAAGGGGGACGCGGCCTAGTGGGGATGGGCGATCCTTCGGTGAGGTCGAGGGTGAGGACGCCGGCGCCTGCTTCCTCCAGGGCATGGTCACCGCTCAATCGCTTCTTCATGTACCGGACACAGTCGCGTACTTTGTCCTCCTGAAAGAAGCGGGAGTGCCCGGCCAGCTCGATCCAGGCAGGGCGGGCATCTTCGAGCGCCGGAGGGGTGCACGGGATCTCGGTACTGACCGGCCGAACCGCCGGATCCTCAACCTCGACGTCCTGGGGATCGTGGCGCTTGGCCCCCGCAAACACCCGTCCACCGATTGGGTCGGTTCTCCTCCAGAAATTCCACCAGCCCATCTCTGCGCCGCCAAGGATCTTGCTCCGGAGGGTCTGGATCTCGGCGTGCCCGAAGTATGCAGGAAAGAGAGCGCCGTACAAAGTGGTCACGGGGCAGCCATAGGTGACGAGGGCAACCGAGGCGAGCTTTTGTTCCTGCAGGGAAGCTAGGGCGGCAAAGGAGATAACCGAGCCCTGGCTGTGCGCCGACACCAGCACACGCCGGCCGGCCTTAACGTGATGATTGATCCTTCCCTGGAATTCGGGCACGGCTCTTTCGGTATAGGGCCGTACGGCGAAGGGGTGAAATCGTCGCGGCCAGAACGTCAATACGTCCCACAGGATTCCGATGGTTCGTCTGAGCCGGACGGTGCTTGCAGATCTCCGGACAAGTGCAATCGCTGCGATAACGGCTCCGGGCAGCACCCATTGAGCGACTCGGAAGCCCAAGTCGGTGGCGTCCGGGGGTTGCAGCCACAGAAGCGGATCCAAAGAGGGATTGGCGCGCAAAGTCGCTGCAATTACGCCCGCGATCAAGAAGCTGGACGCAAAGAAGGACAACAGAGCGTCGGCTCGGTGCCCGGCCTCAGCCAGCCCCCTGGTTCTGGCGACTTTCATGCGATAGCTGGGTTCGACTCCGTCGAGCTCTTCGCCGATCCAGCTCGTCCGGGCGGCGAGATCTCCCGCGCTCCCGGAGCGAGCCCACTTCCCTACGAACAGCGCACCGAATACCACCCAGACGAGGGCGACCAGCAGAAAGACATCGAGCAGGGCCAACTCCGGCCCCCACGGCTTTTCGATGGAGGCAGGCCCCGCATTTACCTGCGCTATCACCTGCCGGCCAACCAGCAGAACCAGCGCCGAGAAACAGCCGTTAGTGAGTGCCACAGCAATGGTGGCCGCCGCGGCGGCACGCATGCGAGGCCGCCTCGTGCCTGGCACTTGGCCTCCGGTAGACCACGATGCAAAGGCCAGCAGGATGAGCAAGCCGATCTGCAAACCACCGACGGGTGTGAAGAGCTGCCCGATCAGCAAGCGATTGTCGCCGAATGCGGCCACCGCCTTGAACGTCACGGCAACGAGGGTCAGGCCGGCTGCAAGCAAATGTACGCGCAGTTCCTTGTCGACGGCTTTTTCATGAGCGAAGAATGCAGGGGAGCGAAGTGTTTCCTCCGGCTCCCAATCACGAGGTGCCGCTCCATCCGCTGCAAGGACATCGGGGACGGGCGCGCGGGCTTCGAATTCTTTCTTCGTGCTTCGTCCTATCCAAAAGAGCGCGAGCATCGCTGCGCCCGTGGCGGCTATCCCGGCGACGACTCCCAATTGGCTCGATCTCTGCCCCCACAGCCTCCCGACAAGCTGGTAGCCCACCAGATCGACCAATAGAATCGCGGTCCACAAGGTCCATGTCACCGTCAGCAGTATCCCCAGCACCTGCACGAGGGCCCGTATGAGATCGATCTGGCGGCGCTTGGCGGACTCGAATGAAGGGTGCATCCACCCCGCGACATTCAGGAGCGTAAAGGGCAGCAGCAGGATCCACAGTGGCTGCAACGGAGAGCTGGAAGTCAGAGCCCCCCAGTCGTAGCCTTCGATGTTGCGACCCGCGCCGTCGGCGCGCCTGGCATAGAAGATCGTGCCGCGACCCTCTCCCACCACGACCGCGTCATCCCGGGACCGAACACCAATCAGCGTCTCACCCGGAGAACCGCCGACTCCATGAATCCTCAGCTCGCGCACCTCGAAGCGACGCGCCTCCGCCATTCCCTACTCCGTTTTTCCGCGCGCCGAGCCGGCCGGGGTTGTGAACGATGCACACCATTCACCCATGCTGCGTCCCCTCTTGCGGGTTTCCGATACCGTACACGGCGCCGTCCCGAGAACCGACATAGATCATGCCTTTCCACACGGCCGGTGTCGACTCGATGCATCCGCCCAGCTTCACCCGCCACAACTCCCCCTGCGGCTCTTCTAGTGGAGTTCGGGCATCGTATCCATGCAGAACTCCGGCACAGTCGCCGACTACCAGGACGTCGTCGACAACCACCGGTGAGGACCATGTCGGACCTGGCAGCGACTTCTCCCAACCGACCTTTCCCGAGGCACGATCAACGGCCAGCAGCCGGCCGGTGTTGGTAGTCACGAACAAGGCGTCTCGATACAGGGCGGGTGTCGCCCAGATGCCCCCTGCGCCCCCATTGCCTGGAATCGGCATGGACCAGACGATTGGATGGTAGGGTCGCCGGGGATCCAACTTCAGGAGTTGGCCAACCTTCGAAGCTCGTTCGTTCATTCTCTCGAGCTCGGATGCGACATAGAGGTAGCCTTTGTCGTCGATCACTATGGAAGCGTCGGTATCCTCGCCGGTCCAGAACCTGAACACGCGCCGGTATCGAGTCCCGCCGGCAAGGATGTTCGAGATGTCCCAGCCCTGCACCAGCCCCCCCGAATTTGCGAAGTACGCAACCCCCTGTTTGAACGCCACCGAGTTTTCGATCGAGACTGTGCTGTCACCAAGTTGTTCTAGGAGGGTGTCATCGAACCCGGGCACCTTCATCACAACCTCTGGGTCGACGGTGATCTGTCCGCCGGCGTTGAGTTTTCGATTGAGCTTGATCACGTAGAACCAGGAGTTCTCACCCCCCTCGATGAGGTAATCATCGATTATCAGCGCCGATCCATCCCAGTCGTCGTTCCATAGGGGATTCGGAGCCGAATCGGAATGAAGCTTCCACAGCTCCTCGGGCATCCGTCCCCGATCGAGAGCGAGGATGCGGAAGTAGTTGTCCCTCGAACCAGAATAGAGAAGGGGGTAACCGTCCGGGTCGCTTGTGACGGTGCCTTTGATGATGTCATCGGTGTAGAAGGTCTCTTTGATCTCGCTTCCTGTGACTCCGTCAATCACATGTATCCCGGCGTCGTAGGCGCCGAAGCGGACCTCGATGCGCCCAGAAGGGTCCTCCACCACATTGGGTTGTCCGGTCCAGCCCGTACCGCACCACAGGCGGGTTCCACTCTCGTCGGTTGATTCAGAACACAGGCCACCGGAGGACGGGTAGCGCCACAGGACCTGGGGTCGGTCGGGGACAGGGCCCTCGCCGTAGTAGGTGCGGGTCGCATTGCCGCGGAAGGTCGTCAGTCCCGGAAACCGCGTGTTGATCGGGAGAGCAGCGGGGTAATCGGTGCCTGCTTGGCCGTCGGAGGGGCGGGAAGGACGGGGCTTGCCGGAGGGATCGGCCCGGGCGGCTTGGCCCGTCTCCTGCGTTTCCGATGCCTCCTCTTCCGATTCCGAGGAACCGGCCGCAGACCGGGTCGTGCCGCTCTCCGTTGCGGCGTCTCTCAGGATCGAGCAGGACCCGAAGATGAGCCCCGCCATTCCCAGGAGCCCGATCAGGGCGGACGCTCGCCGCCGGCGTATGTACTTTGGGTTCTGGTTCATGTTCCTCTGCGGTGCCTCGAGCTGCCCCAGTATCAGACTTCAGGCTAGCGCTGCAAGGACCCGTCAGGCTGGCAAGTCAGCCAATGAGTTGGCGTCAGGCGCGCTCGGCCGAACGTGGGTTCGGAAGGTGCGTCAGCGACTTTTCCAGCTTGTCCCGGTATCGTTCGTAGTTGGGGGGCAGCGACAAACTCTCACCGAGATGCTCGATGAGCTCGTCCGCATCGAAACCGGGACCGATCGTTGCAACCTCGAACAACACTCCGGAAGGCTCCCGAAAATAGATCGATCGGAAGTAAAAGCGATCGATTATCTCCGTCGGCCTGCCCCCACCTTCCATGACACGGTCGCGCCAGGCGGCGTGGTCGCCCATGGGGGAAGCCCACGCGACATGGTGGACGCTTCCTGCGCCCTGTAGTCCGCTCTTCGCTGGGGGTGCGTCGTAGGCGTAGAAGGCGCCCCGGTTCTCGCCGCGCACCTCCCACGCTGCTTCGGACGCAGGCTCAAAGCGCAGGGCTTCCTCCAACAACGCGCGGCTCGCATCAGGATCGGATGTGTAGGCGCGCACGCCGTCGAAACCTTGCAGTGCCATACCCTCCGGAATGTCCGGATGATCGGCCGTCAGGGGATCATCGGTGGTTGCGACGACCCGGAGCTCGTGGGCAAGGCCCTCGGGATCGTTGAACCACAAGCCGGCGGTCGAACGGTGCCAATCGATTCGATACGCGTCGAGCCTGTGCTCCCAGAAGCCGATCGCCTCCTCACCTGAGACCCGCCACACGACCCGATGCACCATGCCGGCGCCCGACCGGCCCTTGGCCGCGCCGGGATACTCGAAAAATGTGATGTCGGACCCTGGATCGCCGCGTTCGTCCGCGTA
>JALZIC010000099.1 GCA_030860455.1 Actinomycetota bacterium | reverse complement strand
TAAGGGTTCCAAGGAAGATCCCCTGGTCCGACAGAACCAGCTGCCACGCCAGAGTCCGAATGAGAAAGGGCGTGAAGAAGGGGAGCAGGAGGAGGAGGACGAACAGGTTCTTCCGCCGGCCCCCCTTCGTTGCGATCCAGTACATCATTGGAAAGCTGATGAGCAGCGTCGCCACGGTGACGATCAGAGCGTAGACGACCGAACGGATGATCTGGGTGTCATAGGTGGTGAAGGCATCGACATAGGTGCGTGGCCAGTCGGAGGTGAAGTTGTAGCCGATGTCGATGGTTCCGTCGTAAAAGGTGAACAGGAACATGAAGCCGAGCGGCGCAGCAAAGAACGCCACGAGCCATGCAATGCCGGGAAGCGACAACAGGTAAGGCGCCAGTCCCCGCCGGCCTTTGCCCGCCCTGCCGGCCCGGGGTTGTGCGGGCTCGAGAGGCGCCGGTTCGCTGGGATCCTGAGTCTTCAATGCCAACGGATCTGGCTCAACCCTCGATGACCTCATTGAACAGGTCGTTCCACTCTTCTTCCTCTTCGGGGTCAAGGTTCTTGTAGCTGTGCAGGCGTGACTCCATGTCCTTGCTCGGGAAGACCAAGGGGCTGTCTGCGACCTGCCTGGTGTAGGAGTCCTTGGCGTCGGCGAGGATTGGCTTCGCTTCGGGCACTGGAGAGATGTAGTTGATCCATGCAGTCATCTGAGCAGCCACGTCGGTCTGATAGACGAAGTTCATCATCTCCAGCGCGTCTACGGGATGTTCGGCGTCCTGAGGGATTGCCATGCAATCGGTCCAGAGCATCCCGCCCTCTTCGGGAACCACGAAGTCGACTTTGGAGTCGCTCCCGAGCGTCTTTCCCAGAACGTCCCCTGACCAGGCCATGCACAGCGCAAGATCACCTTGGGCGAGCGGCTGCACGTAGTCGTTGCCATAGTACTGGCGCAAGATGCCGTCTTCGCGTTGCTTGAGCAGCATTTCCTGGGCGGCGCGCGCATCCTCGAGGGTGGCGTCTTCCGGATTGATGCCCATGCTCAGGATTACGAGATTCATCGTGTCGCGCATCTCGGTCATCATCCCGACTTGACCCTCGAAGGCCGGGTCGAAAAGGTCTTCGGTCTTCGTGATCTCCCGGCCCGTCAGCTCCCGGTTGTATGCGATGCCCGTGATGCCCGATTGCCACGGCACGCTGTGTGCGTTGTTCGGGTCGTAGCTTGGGTTCTTGTAGATGTCGCCCGCGTTCTTGTCGAAGTTGGACAGCTTCGAGTGGTCGAGCTCTTCGAGGTAGCCCAGGTCTGCCATCTTTGCGATAAGCCAGTCGGTTACCACGATCAGGTCCCACTGAACCGGCTGTTCACTGGCCAAAGGCTCGCGGATCGTTGCATAGAAACTGAGGTTGTCGTTGATGACCTCTTTGTACTGGACGCTGATGTCGGTGGCTTTCTCGAACTGCTCGAGTGTCGGGCTGCCACCCTTTGCCTTGTCGATATAGGCAGGCCAGTTCGCAAAGTTGAGCTCGCCGGCCACCTTGGTGGTGGACAACGGATCTTCGCCTTCCGGCGCGGGTTGTGCGCTTTCGCCTTCGACACCGCATGCAGCCAGCAGTCCCGCCATCGAAGCTCCACCTGCCCCGATCCCGATCCGGCGCAACATCTCGCGCCGGGAGACGCCGCGCTGTGATACGGCAGACGTCAATCTGGCAAGGTCGTTCATTTCAGGTCCTTTCCGTCGTCCGATCGAGCCTTCTCACGCCCGACATGGATCACCGCAAAGGTGTGAACTGGATCCCATGTAAGCCGGACTCTTGCTCCCCCGCCTGGCGGTGACGCCGAGCGTTCGAGGTTTTGCACGTAGACGACCAACCGAGTCCCATCTGAGGATGCGCATACGTAGGACGTACTGACCCCTGTGTAGGTCGAGCTCACCACGGTCGCTTCGATGGCGTTGTCCCCTTTGTCGACCTCGCCCGAGTCCGTTGACTGGATGTGAAGCTTCTCGGGGCGGACCCCTATCGACACCGGACCGGAGGAGTCGGGGAGCCTTCCTGATGGAAGCGTCACCGTGGTCCCTATCCGCAGGCGAACCTTCGTGACGTCGCCGCTGATTCCTTCGATCTCACCCTCGAGCAAGTTCGAGGCGCCGAGAAAAGAGGCGACGAAGGGGGTGGCGGGGAGCTCGTAGACGTCTTGCGGAGCACCGACCTGTTCGAGCCTGCCGGCGCTCATTACGGCAATTCGATCCGACATGGTCATTGCTTCTTCCTGATCGTGTGTGACATAGATGAAGGTGATGCCGACCTCGGATTGGATCCGTTTGAGCTCGAGCTGCATCTGCTTTCGCAACTTGAGATCGAGGGCGCCGAGTGGCTCATCGAGCAGAAGCACCTGCGGGCGGTTGACGAGAGCACGCGCCAATGCAACCCGCTGCTGCTGGCCCCCGGAAAGCTGCGTCGTGCGGCGCTCTCCGTACCCTTCGAGGTCGACGAGCGTGAGCATGGCTTCGACCCGAGGGCCTATCTCGTCCTTGGACACGCCTCGACGTTTGAGCCCGTAGGCCACGTTCTCGGCTACGCTCAGGTGCGGAAACAACGCATACGATTGGAAGACGGTGTTGACATCCCGCTTGTGGGCGGGAATACCGGATACATCATCGTCCCCGAGCCAGATGCGCCCCGAACTGGGCTCCTCGAACCCTCCGATCATTCTCAGGGTGGTCGTCTTTCCACAACCGGACGGCCCAAGAAGCGAGAAGAACTCTCCCTCGTCGATGGTCAGTGTGAGGTTGTCGACGGCGACTGCGCTCTTGAATGCCTTGGATACATCTTCGAGACGAACATTGGCCATAATTAGACTGTAAGTCCCTTCATGGGCTATCCGGGCGGGGTGCCGTGCTCAGACTGATGGACCGCATATTGCGAGTACGGGTACCACCACGACTTCACGTCCGCTTTCGTGTCGATGTGCACGTGCTTGGTCTGGCGGAAGTCGTCGAGCCCTTCGGTGCCCAGCTCACGTCCGTTTCCGGAGGACTTCATGCCTCCGAAGGGAGCGGCCTCGTTGTCGGTCAGAGGATCGTTGAACCACACCGTCCCAGCTTGGATTTCCTCCATGGCTTCGAGCATGTAATCGAGCCTCTGCGTATAGACATTGGCGCCGAGGCCGTAGATGCTCGAGTTCGTCCGTGCGATGGCCTCTTGCAGCGACTCGACCTTGGCGATGGGGGCGACCGGCCCGAAGGTCTCGTCTCGAAATAGCTCCATCGACTCATCCACGCCGACAACAACCGCCGGGTTGAGCCAGAAACCGCGCCTGGACGGGCCTCTGTCCCCACCGGCGAGAACGCGTGCGCCGGCACGCCGGGCGGCGCCGAGTTGCGCCTCGACCTTGTCCCTTTGGACGCCTCGCACCATGGGCCCGATGTCGGTTCCGGGTTCCATCGGATCCCCCACGACCAGCCGTTTGGTCTCAGCAGTGAAGGCGTCGACGAAGTCGTCGTAGACATCCCCGAGCACATAGAAGCGCTCTGCCGAGGTGCATACCTGACCAGCATTCAGGTAGGCGGCCCACACTGCGCCTTTGGCGGCCACTTCGATATCGACGTCGTCGCAAACGATGAAGGCGTCCTTGCCGCCGAGCTCGAGGTGAACCTTCTTGAGCTGATCGGACGCCGTCCGCATCACCGTCTTGCCCGTGTCCACGGAGCCGGTGAAGGCGATCAGGGACACGTCCGGCGCCTCGACCAGAGCGGCGCCCGTGGCCGCCTCACCGGTGACGACATTGATTACGCCGGGTGGAAAGAGCTCGGCAAAGCCTTCGGCAAGCTCGAGCGTGGATAGCGGAGTGTAAGGAGAGGGCTTGAGCACGATGGTATTGCCCGCCGCCAGCGCGGGGGCGAGCTTCCATGCCATCAACAGAATGGGATAGTTCCACGGCACGATGGCCGCAACGACGCCATGAGGCTCCTTGATCACCAGAGAGAGTTGCCCCGTTTCGCCGGAGGGGACGACCCGCCCGCGTTCAGCACGCCCCAGGGCGGCGAAATAGCTGAAGCAGCCGGCGCTCCATCCCATCTCGTCGCGGTTCTCGACCAGGGGCTTGCCACCCTCATGCGTCAGGGTCGTGGCAAGGGATTCGGTGTGATCGGTGATCCAGGCTGCAAGAGCGTTTAGCGCTTCGCCGCGTTCGGGGGCCGGCGTTCGCTTCCATGCCCGGGCCGCTCCGGCAGCCGCTTTGACCGCCTCTTCGACCTGGGCAAGGGAAGCCGAGGTAACCTGCGCGAAGGGTTCTTCGGTGGTGGGATTCACGACATCAACGGCATGCCCCGCCCCCTCGACGATGTCTCCGTTCACCAGCATGGGTCAGTTCATCCCGGAGTCTGCCCACTCGAGGGCTTCGACCAGAATGTCTAGCCCTTCGTGAAGCTCGTCGTCGGAGATGACCAGGGGAGCGAGCAACCGCACGACGTTGTCATAGGTGCCGGCTTTGAGTATGAGGACGCCATGCTCGATGCAGCGTTTGACGATTGCACCGGTCTCGGACTTGGCCGGCTGCTTGGTGGCTCGGTCGGTGACGAGCTCGACCGCCACCATCGGCCCCAGGCCGCGCACTTCACCGATAATCCCCAACCTGTCTGTGAGCGGATCGAGGCGTTCGCGCAGCAACATTCCCTGGCGTTCGGCCCGTCCGAGCAGATCGGTGGCGGTAAGCTCTTCGAGCACGGCAAGGGCAGCGGCACACGCGACCGGGTTGCCTCCAAAGGTTCCTCCCAAGCCCCCGACGTGCGGCCGATCCATGATCTCGGAGCGTCCCGTGATGCCCGACAGGGGCAGCCCTGCGGCAAGAGACTTGGCGGTCGTGATGATGTCGGGGGTCACCCCGTAATGCTCGATGGCGAAGAGCTTGCCGGTCCTACCCATGCCCGACTGGACCTCGTCGTCGACCATGATGATGTCGCGGTCCGAGCAGATCGCCCGCAGCGCCGGAAGGTAATCGTCCGGTGCCACAACAAAACCGCCTTCTCCCTGAACCGGTTCGACGATCATGCAGGCCACGTTTGACGCGCCTATCTGGGAGTCGATGGTGTCGGCTGCGTACTCCGCACAAGCCATGCCGCAGGACGGGTGGGTGAGATCGAACGGGCAGCGGTAGCAGTATGCGAATGGGACTTTGTAGACCTCGGGCGCAAAGGGGCCGAAGCCGTGCCTGTAGGGCATCTCTTTTGCGGTCAGCGTCATGCCGAGCAGAGTTCGCCCGGAGAAGCCGTTCGAGAAGGCAATGACCGCATCCCGCTCGGTGGCATAGCGTGAGATCTTGACGGCGTTCTCGGCCGCCTCGGCCCCCGAGTTTGCGAACATCGTCATCTTTGCGTGATCGCCCGGCGTCAGCCGGTTGAGTGCTTCGGCGAGCTCGACATAGCCCTCGTACATGGCCACGTGGAAGCACTCGTGGAGAAAGCTGTCGGCCTGGTGGTGAATTGCTTTCTGTACGCGCTCGTTCGCGCGCCCAACGTTCAGTACGCCCAGGCCACCTGCGAGATCGATGAAGCGATTGCCGTCTACGTCGGTGACGCCGGCGCCGTCGCCTGCCGCCACGAAGATCGGTGCGGTGTTGAACACGGCTTTGGGCACGGCCTCGGCGCGCCGTTGCGCGAGCCTCTTGGAATTGGGGCCCGGGATTGTGTTGACCTTAGCCTCTGCCATCTTTTCCTCCGGCCTGCCGGGCCCCGGCGATAGGGCATGCGACCTCGGAGCTCACACCGCAATCGGCGGCCTCGAGGGTCGATGCTCGAAGGGTGACTGTTGCCGGGCAGTTGGATCCCCGCCCGATTTCACTCGACCGTCCCCCCGAATGCTCCTCGATTTCATGGTGTTTCATGCTCCTCGTATTCGTCCAGCAAATTTTAGCAGTCTGCCCAGGGCACACTTGCGTGCAAACAGGCGCATCCTCTCCGTTCTCTTTGTACACTAAGTACCATATGCCGACGATCTCCGATCTTGTGGCCCGCTCCGGGCTCGACCTCGTCCTCCTTGCCGGTGAACGGGGCTCCTCTGCGCCAATCAGATGGGTTCACACCTCCGAGCTTGCCGACCCGGCCCCGTGGCTGTCGGGCGGCGAGTTGCTCCTCACCACCGGGATGGGTCTGGCCGGCACGCCGGAGGTGCCGGCGACCTATCTGCAGCGGTTGGTGGCAGCCGGCGTCGCCGGGCTGGGTTTCGGCCTCGGATTCGGTTTCGACACGGTTCCAGACGACCTGCTCGCCCGGGCGAACGCCTCTGGTTTCCCACTTTTGGGGGTGCCCTACGAGACGCCCTTCATCGCGATCTCGGAGTGGGTGTCCGCCCGTTTGGCGGAGGACAGCCTCGAGGAGGCGCGAGCGACAGTGACGATCCACGAACGCCTGGCGGGTCTGGTCGCGGCCGGGTCGGGACCAGCCGACGTCCTGGAGGAGGCTGCCGCGCTCACGGGGGGGTGGGCGATCCTGTTCGATCTCCGCGGGGGGGTGATCGCCAGGGCGCGCGGGCCTGGAATCCCCGCGCCGGACGATCGGAAGGTGTTCGCGACGCTCCCGAAGGCATTGCTCGAGGTTAGGGGGCCGACCGCCTCCTCGGAGCTGAACCCACAGGGCGCCCAAGTGGGAACGGCGGTCACGGCCGGCCAGCGCCAGGAGGGTGTTCTCGTGTTCGGGCAGAACGGACGCCTCCGGCCTCAGGATCGTATCGTGGTCCGGCATGCAACCACCGTGCTGGGCCTCCTCCTGTCGTCGCGCCGGGCGGTGATCGACGCCCAACGAAGGGTTACCGGCGACATCATCAGCGAGGGTTTCAGCGGCCGGCTCGTCGGGGGCGAGCTCGAACGCCGTCTCGAGCTGGTCGGTTTCCGGGCGGACGCCGAGGCTACCGCCCTGGTGGTCGAGCCAGGCGCCACAACGGAGGGCGAACCTCTGGACGCCTTCGCAGCAGACGTCGACGACTGGCTGGGGCTCCACTGTGCGGGCGCCGTCAGAACGGCGGTTCTCGGCGAGCGGATAGCCGCCCTGGTGCAGCACGAGGCCCCAGTCGTCTTGGCCGAATCGCTGGGGGCGGAGTTCGGGGACGGCATTCAACACCATGTGAGGGTGGGTGTGGGCGAAACCGTCGCCCCTGGGTCGATGCGCAGGTCCTACCTCAGCGCACTCTTCGCGCTGAGGGCCACACCCGGCGAACGAGCCGTGGCGGGCCCGCAGGATCTGGGGACCTACGGCTTCCTCATGGGCACGCATTCCCGGATCGCGCTGGAAAGCTTCGTGAGATCGGTGTTAGGGCCTCTGATCGGACGAGACGCGGAGCGTGCTTCCGATCTCGTTTCGACGGTGCGTGCCTATATCGAGGCCGGAGGACGTTGGGAAGCCGGGGCAGAGGCGCTCGGCGTTCATCGACATACGCTTAGGTACCGCGTGCGCCAAGCAGAGGAGCTTTTGGGGCGCGACCTTGCGGTTGCCGAGAACCGCCTCGAGATCTGGCTGGCGCTGAAGGCGCAAGAAATCCTGAGCGAATAGACCCTCGTAAACCGCCGAGTGCCTTCAAGTGCCATCCACCCTATAGCCGGTGGGTAGACCTACCATTGTCCGGTGATCAAATACATCGGTTCGAAGCGGAGATTGGTGCCGCAGATCGGGGCGCTGTATTCGGCTATGGGAGCGGCTTCCGCCCTCGATCTCTTCACCGGCACCACACGAGTGGCCCAGGAGCTCAAGAAGCGCGGCGCCCACGTGTGTGCAGTGGACACTGCTCGTTACTCGGAGATTCTGGCGCAGTGTTACATCGCATGTGATGCGGCCGACGTCGATAGAGGGGATCTCGTCGCTGCGATCGATTTCCTTCAGGCCTTGCAGGGAGTTGACGGCTATTTCACCGAGACCTACTGCAGGGCATCTCGATACTTCCAGCCGTCGAACGGACGCAAGATAGATGCAGTACGTAATGCCATCGAGTCGGACTTCGCTCATTCGGCGTTGTATCCGATTCTCTTGACGAGCCTCTTAGAGGCCGCCGACCGCGTCGATTCGACCACTGGAGTACAGATGGCCTATCTGAAGAAATGGGCGCCGCGCTCCTATAACCAGGTCGAGCTGAGAATCCCCAGTCTGTTGCCCGGCCGGGGTGTGGCCATGCGCGCCGATGCAACGAACGTTGCGGGCGTGCTCCCGCATGTGCACTTCGCCTATCTCGATCCTCCATACAACCAGCACTCGTACTTCAGCAATTACCATGTGTGGGAGACATTAGTAGCGTGGGATCAACCAGCCCACTACGGCGTCGCCTGCAAGAGATCTGACTGTAAGGAACCATCGACACGAAGCGTGTTCAACTCCAAGCCCAAGATCAAGACGGCCCTGCAGGGCATACTCCGTGAGCTCCGGGCGGACGTTGTCGTGCTGTCCTACAACGATGAAGCATGGATGGACCTTGACGAGCTGGTGGAGCTCTGCGCGGTGCGCGGCAAGGTCGAAACCCTGTCGTTTGAGTCCAAACGCTATGTGGGGGCGCAGATCGGGATCTACAACCCCCTGGGCCACAAGGTCGGGAGCGTCTCCCACCTCCGCAATCTCGAGTACCTGGTCGTCTGCGGCCAAGCTGCTGACGTGAAGCGCACGGCGATGTTGGCCGCGCCGGCGGTCTGGCCCGCATGAGCGAGGGCAAGGGAGGAGGCAGCAAGGGCCAGGCGACGAGAAAGGCGCGCTCCAATACCGCGGACGCCTTTCGCTACATCGAACAGATCTTCTATATCCTCGTGGCAGCGGCTCTTGCTGCTGCCGGCGCGGGGCTCCTTGTGAACGTCATCTACAGCTTTTTCACGGGTCTTGGCGAGTCCTCGTTCCTTACTCTTATCCTCGGGCTGCTCGACGGGCTGCTCCTCGTCTTCATCACCACCGAGTTGCTCCACACCGTTCGGGCGGTGATCGACGAGAGTGTCTTGCTGACCGAACCATTCCTCATCGTGGGGATGGTTGCGGTGATCCGACGACTGATTCTCATCAGCGCTGAGGCAAAGGAGCTTGTCGGCACGTCGACGTTCGGCGATCTGATGCTGGAAATGGGCATACTCACCGGGGTGATCGTCGCGCTGGGGTTCACCATTTTTATGCTCCGTCACACCCACCGCACCGAGCCCCGCCCGTACGACCCCGACGTGGATGAGTCCGACGCAGCCTGAGGATGGGATCGCCGGCGGGAAAGGCAGGCCGGTTGCAAAGCAAGCTCAACGCCTCGGGGCACCCAGAGCCGGCCCTGCTTCACCTCTGAATCACCCGACACCGAGAGACAAATAACCACACGGTCGTTTACTTCTCGCCGGCTCGGGGTAGGCGGCTCTTTCATCTAACTAGGCGTAAAAACCAGAAGTGGGGGTTTGGGGCGTGCGTGTCCTGGGTGTCAACGCAGTCTTTCACGACCCTGCCGCGGCGCTGGTTGTTGACGGCAAGGTTGTGGCCGCCGCGGAAGAGGAACGTTTTAGCCGGCGGAAACACGGCAAGATCCCGGTTCCGTTCTCGGCCTGGGAGCTGCCCGAGCGTGCTGCGGCCTGGTGCCTCGAGTACGCAGGCTTGGCTCCCGAGGACCTCGACGGAGTCGCCTATTCCTATGACCCGGCTCTCGGAGCGCCGGTTGGCGCCGACATCACCGAGGGCAACTGGGAGGGCCTGAGGACGCTCTATGCACAGCGGGCGCCGCTGTTTCTGCAGACCGCACTGCCCGGGCTCGATCCGGGCTGCGTGCGCTTCGTCCCGCATCACATGGCCCACGCTGCGTCGGCGTACCTGGGGGCTCCTGCGGCCACCTCTGCGGTCCTCGTGCTTGATGGGCGGGGCGAGCGTGCATCCCATCTCGCCGGCCGGTGGGACGGCGAGCGTCTCGAGACGCTGGTGTCCCAAGCACTTCCGGATTCTCTGGGGCTCTTCTACGAAGACGCCACCGAGCATCTCGGGTTCAGGCGCGCCTCCGACGAGTACAAAGTCATGGCGTACGCCTCATACGGCGAGCCGGTCTTCCTCGACGAGTTGCGCAAAGCCGTCAAAGCGAATGCAGACGGCGGCTTCTCGGTCCGCCCCATCGAATGGGAGACGTTCGTCAAACGGGTAGAAGGTGAGGACGACCGGGGCCCCGAGCACGCCGATCTTGCCGCCAGCGTCCAGATTCGCCTTCAGGAGGTGTTGCTGGATCTCGCCGCGTGGCTGCACGAACGGACGGGCGAACGGCATCTCACCATGGCCGGAGGGGTCGCTCTCAACTGTGTGGCGAACACAGTTCTTGCAGAAGAGGGCCCCTGGGACGACATCTGGGTTCAGCCGGCAGCAGGGGACGCCGGCACCGCCCTCGGCGCGGCGATGCACCTGGCGCAGGAGCTCGGGGATCGGGTTGTCCCAATGCAGTCGGCCGCCCTCGGGCCCGAGTGGAGTGATGACGCACTCGAGGGGTGGCTGAGGCGAGCGCGCGTGAGCTACACCCGGCCCGATGACATCGCCGGGAGCGCGGCCGAGGTGTTGGCCGCCGACGGTGTGGTGGCCTGGTTTCAGGGGCGGAGCGAGTTCGGGCCCCGTGCTCTTGGTCACCGCAGCCTGCTGGCAAACCCGAGCCACCCAGGCAACCTCACCCGCCTGAACGACATCAAGGGCCGCGAGCAGTTCCGGCCGGTGGCGCCGATGGTCCTGGCGGAACGGGCGGCCGACGTCTTCGACGGTCCCATCCCCAGCCCTTACATGCTCTTCACCCATCGTGTGCGGCCGGGCTGGGCCGAGCGCATCCCGGCCGTCGTTCATGTCGACGGGACGGCCCGCATTCAGACGGTCGAACGTCGGGCTGAGCCGCTCGTGGCGGCGATGCTCGGGGCCTTTGAGCGGCGAACCGGGCTACCGGTCGTGGTCAACACCAGCCTGAACACAGCCGGGCGCCCGATGGTGGACGATCCGCGCGATGCGCTCGAGTGCTTCGGATCCGCTCCGGTGGACGCCCTCGCATTGGGTCCCTTCCTCGTGAAGCGGACGGTCCCCACAGAGCAGACTCGGTAGTGGGGGCCATCACGTCGTGGGACGTGGTCGTGCCCTCGACCGGCCGGGCCAGTCTGGCGTCGCTGCTGGACGCGCTCGAGCGGACGGTTGCGGCCTCTCCGGGGCCGGCACCTGCACGCATAATCGTGGTGGACGATCGCGCGGACGCTACCGGTCTACTCCCCGGCACCCCAGGGCGGGCCGTGGATGTCCTGCCCGGCCGGGCCGCCGGGCCCGCCGCCGCCCGCAACATCGGGTGGCGGGCATGCGGAAGCGAATGGATCGTGTTTCTGGACGACGACGTGGTTCCCGGCCCCAACTGGGCCGAACAAGCGGCGGAGGATCTTGGCCGGGCCCAAGGACGTGGGGCGTCCGGCGCTCCCGAGGCCGGTCGCGACGCAGAGGTGGGCGGTTCTCAGGGGCGCGTGGTGGTGCCGCGCCCGTCCGATCGCCGGCCAACCGACTGGGCCAGGACCGTGATCGGGCTCGAGACCGCCAGATGGGCGACCGCCGACATGGCGTACCGGCGCGACGTGCTCGAGGAGACGGGTGGTTTCGATGAGCGCTTCCCCCGCGCCTACAGGGAGGACGCGGAGCTCGGTCTCCGGGTGACCGCCGCCGGCTACCGGATCGTCCGAGGCGCCCGTGCGGTGAGCCACCCGATCGGCTCTTCGGACCGCTGGGCAAGCCTGCGACGCCAGTCGGGGAATGCAGACGACGTGCTCATGTGGGCGCTGCACGGCCGGGGATGGCGCGTAGCCGCGGGCGCTCCCAAGGGGAGAAAGCTCCGTCACATCGCGCTGACGGCGGCAGGCCTGGCGGCCGTCGCGGGAGCCCTGAGCCGTCGCGGAGGCACTGCCCGGGTGGCCGGGACCATATGGTTGGCCGGCACAGCCGAGCTCGGATGGTCGCGGGTCGCCCCAGGGCCACGCGAGCGGGACGAGATCGTCACGATGGCGGTCACGTCGGTCCTCCTTCCGGCCGCGGCGACCTGGCACACGCTCGCTGGGTTCATGACGCTGGCCCGAAAGTTGGGTCACCCCCGTATCTCTCAGGGGCCCGCCGGCCGGGCCGGCTACCCCCCGAACCCCCGTACGGTTCCCGAGGCGGTGTTGTTCGATCGCGACGGCACGCTGGTGGTGGACGTGCCCTACAACGGCGCGCCGGGGCGGGTCGTCCCCATGCCGGGAGCCGGCGCCGCTCTCGACCGGCTGAGAGCCGCGGGGGTCGCCCTCGGAGTCGTCAGCAACCAGAGCGGAGTGGCGCGCGGGCTGGTCACGATCGAGCAGGTGCATGCGGTCAACCACCGGATCGAGGAGCTTCTTGGCCCGCTCGATGTGTGGGTGATCTGCCCCCACGGTCCCGAGGAGGGCTGTGGCTGCCGGAAGCCGCGTCCGGGGATGGTCCTCCAGGCGGCGGTGAAGCTGGGGGTCGAACCATCCCGCTGTGCCGTGGTGGGAGATATCGGAGCCGATGTCGGCGCCGCAAGAGCGGCGGGCGCCCGCTCGGTCTTGGTCCCGACCCCTCAGACGCTGCCCTCCGAGGTGGCCCGCGCCGGCGAGGTCGCCCCCGATCTGGCGTCCGCAGTCGACCGTTTGCTCGGCGGTCCTCACGAGAGGCTGGACCGAGAGTGAAGCCGAGGGTTCTGATCGCCCGGCTGGACAACGACGGAGACGTGCTCCTAGCCGGTCCTGCGGTCCGGGCGGTGGCCGCGGGGGCCGAGCGCGTCACGCTGCTATGCGGCCACCGCGGAGAGGCTGCGGCACGCCTCCTCCCGGGTGTCGACGAACTTCACACTTTCACCGCCCCGTGGATCGACCCCGAGCCTCGACCCGTGAGCCGAATCGCCACCATGGGGCTGGTCGACAAGCTCACGGCCCTCCAGATCGATCAGGCCATCATCCTGACTTCCTGGCACCAGAGCCCGCTGCCGCTTGCGCTGCTCCTTCGACTGGCGGGAATCCCAACCCTCGCGGCGATCAGCCCGGAGTACCCCGGCTCGCTCCTCGATGTCCGTCATCGGGTCGCCGGGGACATTCACGAGGTGGAGCGGTCGTTGTCGCTTGTGGCAACTCTCGGCTACTCGCTTCCCCGGGGCGACGACGGGCGGCTGGTGGTCATGCGCCGGGCAGCCCCCATGCGACACCTTGTCGAAGATGGGCCCTACGTGGTCGTACATCCCGGGGCCTCGGTGCCGGCGCGGGCCTGGGCGCCGGAGCGCAGCGCAAGGCTGGTCGAAGCGCTTGCGGATGCAGGCACTCGTGTGGTCGTTACCGGCGCACCGAGCGAAAAGAGGCTCACCGCCCGCGTGGCGGGCCGGGCGCGTCCGGAGGTCACCGACCTCGGAGGGGCCACCGACCTGGTGACCCTTGCCGACATCATCGCCGGAGCAAGCGCGATCGTAGTGGGCAATACCGGGCCCGCCCATTTGGCGGCCGCGGTCGGCACGCCGGTGGTGTCTCTGTTCGCTCCGACCGTTCCCGCCGCCCGCTGGAGACCATGGCGGGTTCCGCACGTGTTACTCGGCCTGCAGGAAATTTCGTGCGCCGGGTGTCGTGCCAGGGAATGCCCGGTCGAGGGTCATCCCTGTTTGGGGGCCGTCAGCGTGGGGAAAGCTGTTGCCGCGGTTGCTCGTCTGAGCGCCGGCAGGGGCGCCAGCGCCCCCAACGCGTCATCGTTGTCCCCTTCACCCCCATCCCCCCTAAGGACGGCGGTGGCGCGTTGAGGGTGCTCCCGGTGGTGGATCGTCCCGCCTGCGAGACGGTCGCCTCTCCGAGCTCCGATCGCCCAGCCGGGCGGTCCGCGTGAGGGTAGCAATGGTCTCCGAGCATGCGAGCCCCCTCGCAGTGTTGGGCGGGGTCGATGCAGGAGGACAGAACGTCCACGTCGCGTCGCTCGCGTCGGAGCTGGGAAGGAGCGGCGTCGAGGTGACCGTCTACACGCGAAGAGAGGACGAACAGGTGGCGCCCCGTGTGCGGCTGGCTCCCGGAGTCGTCGTCGAGCACGTCACCGCAGGCCCTGCCCGCCCCCTGCCCAAAGATGAGCTGCTCCCGCACATGGACCGGTTCGCCGCCGAGCTGCACCGGTCCTGGACGCAGCAGCGTCCGGACATTGTTCACGCGCATTTTTGGATGTCGGGCCGGGCGTCGATGGCCGCCGGCAGACCCCTGGGCCTTCCGGTCGTCCAGACCTTTCACGCCCTCGGGGTGGTCAAGCGCCGGCATCAGGGCGATCGGGACACGAGCCCGCCGGAGCGTCTCGCGACTGAAGAGGAGCTGGCGCGCTCGGTCGACCGGATCGTGGCCACCTGCACCGACGAGGTCTTCGAGTTGAGCAGGATGGGGGCGCAGGCCCATTCGACGACGGTGGTGCCGTGTGGCGTCGATGTGCGCACATTCAGCCCGTCCGGGCGCACCGAGGCGCGCCGCCTCCCCAGCGAGGGCGGCCAGCCGCACCGCCTCGTGGTCGTGAGTCGCCTGGTCGAACGCAAGGGCATAGGAAACGTCATCTGTGCACTCGCGGATGTGCCCGAGACTGAGCTCATCGTGGCGGGCGGTCCCGACCGCGCCGAGCTCGGTACGGATCGGACTGCGCAGCGACTGCTGGACCTGGCATCCTCGAACGGTTTGCGGAACCGCGTCGAGCTGCGCGGACGAGTCGAGCGAGCTTGTCTTCCCGCGTTGGTCCGCTCGGCGGATGCCGTCGTTTGCGTGCCCTGGTACGAGCCCTTCGGCATAGTGCCCCTGGAGGCGATGGCGTGCGGCGTACCGGTGGTCGCGTCCGCCGTGGGAGGTCTCACCGACACGGTGGTGGACGGCGTCACGGGGCTTCACGTCCCCCCTCGCAGCCCCGAACGGGTTGGCCAGGCGATCAAGACCCTGATCGCCGACCCCAGGCTGCGAGTTTCTCTGGGCCGGGCGGGGGCTTCACGGGCTCGCTCGCGCTATAGCTGGGATCGGGTTGCCCGCGCCACTCTCGATGTCTACGCCGAGGTTCTCGGGGGCGCTCAGGCCCATACCGAGGGGGTGGTGGGATGGCACGCCTGAGTGGCCTGCCCGCCGGACGCAGTCATCTCGAGGCCCTGACCGGGCCGCTGAGGGCGCTCGAGGACGAGATCGACCGGATCGACCGCTGGGGCCGCACGCTCGGTCGCGCCCTGCTCGAGGGGAGGCGCCTCCTGGCCGTGGGCAACGGCGGGAGTGCCGCACAGGCCCAGCATCTGACCGCCGAGTTGGTCGGTCGCTACTGCGACGAGCGCATTCCCTTCAGCGCCATTGCACTGCACACAGACACCTCCTCGTGGACCGCAATCGCAAATGACTACGGAGTGCACGAGGCATTTGCCCGCCAGGTACGGGCCCACGGCCGGGCAGGGGACATTCTGCTTGCCCTCAGCACCTCGGGCCGGAGTCCCAATGTGCTGGCTTCGGTGGCGGCGGCGCAGGGGCTCGGGCTCACTGCATGGGGTCTGACCGGGACAGGCCCCAACCCTCTGGCCGACACCTGCGACGAAGCCGTCAGCGTCGAAGCCCCTGCGACCTCGACGGTCCAGGAGGTTCATCTGATCATCGTCCATCTGCTGTGTGCTGCGATCGACATCGAGGTTGGCTGCTCGAGCGCTCAAGAGCGTGTTCTCACATGAGGCGGCTGGGGATTGTGGTTGTGGGAGACGCGCTGCTGGACCGCGATGTCGAGGGAGTGGTTGACCGGCTGAGCCCTGATGCACCCGTGCCGGTCGTGGATGAGGCCGCCCAGAGTGTCCGTCCCGGCGGTGCCGGTCTCGCGGCCCTCCTGCTCGCCGATGACGGCTGCGATGTCGTCCTGATCACCGCTCTGGCGAGCGACCGCGCCGGAAAAGAGGCGATTGCACTCCTGCAGAGGGCAGGTGTCGAGGTCGTTAACCTCGGCCTCGAGGGCGCCACCCCGGAGAAGGTGCGGGTGCGCGCATCCGGCCGCTCCCTGTTGAGGATCGACCGGGGCGGCCCCGGCCGGCCCGGGCCGTTCTCGTCCGGCGCCGGCGAGGTACTGGGCCGGGCCGAGGGGGTGCTCGTATCGGACTACGGCCGAGGCCTGACCGCGGACGATGATCTTCGGAGGTGCATCTCCGGGCTCCCGGCAGGCATTCCCATCGTGTGGGACCCGCATCCCAGGGGGGCGCCGCCACTCCCGCACGTCCGCCTCGTCACCCCGAACCTCCGCGAGGCCGAGCACTTCGGGGACGGGCCGGCGCGGGGGCACAGCGCCATCGCGGCTGCGGGCGCCCTGGGGCGGAGGTTGCTCGCCGCATGGCGGGCGGGGGCCGTGGGCATCACCATGGGCCCGAAGGGGGCGGTGCTGGTCGAGGGAGCGAATCCTCCTCTCGTGGCGCCGGCTCCCGCTGTGTCCAACGGAGACCCATGTGGAGCAGGCGACCGCTTTGCCGCCTCTGCGGTGCGGGCGCTGGCCGCCGGAGCCCTTACCTCGGAGGCGGTTTGCGGCGCCGTGATGGACGCCTCGCGGTTCGTCGAGGCGGGGGGCGCGGGGGCAACGACTCCCACCCCTGCGCCGGCGACGGCCGCCGATGGCAGGCGAGGTGCAGGGAGGACGGTGACCGATGCCAGCGAACTCGCCCGCCGGATCCGCTCCCAGGGAGGGTCGGTGGTCGCAACCGGGGGCTGCTTCGACCTCTTGCATGCCGGTCACATCGCCACGCTGGAGGCCGCCCGGAGACTTGGCGATTGCCTGATCGTGCTGCTCAATTCGGACGCGTCGGTGAGGCGGCTGAAGGGCCCCGACCGTCCGCTCGTCCCGGCCGGGGACCGAGTCGCCCTGCTGGCCGCCCTGGAGGCCGTCGATGGAGTGATCGTCTTCGACGAGGACACCCCAGAGACCGCTCTCGATCGCCTCCGGCCCGACCTTTTCGCCAAGGGAGGGGACTACGCCCTCGGCCCCCTCCCGGAAGCGGCGCTGCTCGAGTCCTGGGGAGGGGAGGCCGTGGTCCTCCCATACCTGCAGGGCCGCTCCACCACCCACCTATTGCAGGAGGCCGCCCGCCGTGACATCCCATGAGCTGAAGACAGTGATCGTGACGGGAGGAGCATCTGGGTTGGGGGCGGCCGTCGTCGGGTCGGTCGGCAGGGCCGGTGCGAGACCCTTCGTCTTGGATCGAGCCGAACCGTCCCACGACGTCGAGCACGAGATCGTGGACCTGGCCGACACCGCGGCGGCCGAGGCTGCGGTCCAGCGCGTCGCCGAACGCCACCCGGATCTGAGTGCAGTCGTCACCTGCGCCGGAACCGATTCCCCCGGCAAGCTGGGCGGCGTTCCCACCGCCGATTGGGAGAAGGTGGTGCGGGTGAACTTGCTCGGCACCGCCGCGGTCGTGAGGGCGGCGCTCCCGTACCTCGAGGCGTCCTCCGGCCGCGTGGTGACGGTGGCCTCGACTCTTGGCGTCAGGGCGCTGAGCGACGCGACTGCTTATTGCGCGAGCAAGTTCGGTGTGGTCGGGTTCACACGGGCCCTAGCGGCCGAGACGGCCGGTAGGGTCGGCGTGACCCTCCTCATCCCTGGGGGCATGTCGACTGCGTTCTTCGATGCCCGAGACGAGCAGTACAGGCCCCCGCCGGACGCCAAGCTGAACCGCCCCGAAGATGTCGCCGACGCCGTCTTGTTCGCCCTCTGCCAACCTCCCGGCTGCGAGGTGCGGGAGATGGTGGTAGCCCACTCGACCGAGCCGTCGTGGCCCTAGCTTCCTCAGGCACGGGGTCGGCGCGCCCATGACCGGGCGCGCGGCCTCACCGGGGGAGCGGCCCCGCCTGCTCGTGCTTCGGGCACTTGGGTTGGGCGACTTCCTGACCGGTGTCCCGGCCATGCGAGCGCTCGCAGATTCGTTCCCGGCCCATCACAGGATATTGGCGGCCCCCGCGGTGCTGGCGCCGCTGGCCCGGCTGACCCGAGCGGTCGACGAGCTCGCTCCAACCGAACCGCTCGAGCCTCTCGCCCGAGAGCTCCACGGTTGCGCCGTCGGGGTCAATCTCCATGGTCGCGGCCCCGCCAGCCACCGCGTGTTGCTGGACGCGCGCCCGGACAGGCTCATTGCCTGGGCGCACCCGGGGATCCCTGCGACCGGCTCAGGGCCACGGTGGACTCGTGACGAGCACGAGGTCCACAGGTGGTGCCGGTTGCTGGAGGCCAACGGCATACCGGCGGATCCGGCGCGTCTCGACCTCGCCCTCGACGACCGTCTCATCCCCCAGGGCTTACGGGGGGCGACCCTGATCCATCCGGGTGCGGCAAGCCAGGCCCGAAGATGGCCGGCGGCCCGCTTCGTAGCGATCGCCAAGGCGGAGTCGGGGCGGGGCCGGCGTGTGCTGGTCACGGGTGGCCCCAGTGAGAGCGACCTCGCGCTGTCGGTCGGGCGTGTCGCAGGCATCCCGGCCGAAGATGTCTACGCGGGCCGCACCGATTTGCTCGGCCTGGCCGGGCTGGTCGCGGCCGCCGGCCGGGTGGTTTGCGGCGACACCGGGGTCGCCCACCTCGCTACGGCCCTGCGCACCCCTTCGGTGATCCTGTTCGGACCGGCGTCCCCGCGTCACTGGGGACCGCCGGCCGATCGCCCGTGGCACAGGGCCCTGAGGACCTCGGAGGGGGCCCGGAACCTCGAAGTACCCGGAGGGCACCTCAACCGGATCACCGTGGACGAGGTGCTGGACGCCCTTGCCGACCTCCCCGAGCCCGTCGGGAGGCTGGGCGACGAGGCACTAAGTGCTTCGTCGAGCAAGTAACGCC
>JALZIC010000089.1 GCA_030860455.1 Actinomycetota bacterium | reverse complement strand
TGCTCCCCTCCCCAAGCTGGGGTGTGGAGTATGTGCCAAAGGGAGCCGCGCAGGTCGGATTTCGATGTGCTTTTTGGGCTCTCCAACGCGATCATCGGCCGGGGGGCCGGTCTCCTTCAGCGCGGACCGACGATGGGCCTCGCGAGAGGTCGGATGAGGAGCTGCGCCGGCCGGCAGATCAGCGCAGCCGGCACGGGCAGGTCTTCGGATCCGTGCCCTACGATTTTCGCGTCCCGACACTCGAGCGTTTGCGGAGCGCCTGGTGGGCACCGCACTGACCCAGGATCTTCACCCCCCTGGAGTCTTCGGGGTCGGTTGAGATGTCAACCTCGAGCGTGTGGTGCATCTTCTGAGATACACCTAGCAAGCGGGCCCGGGCGCACGGCCCGGCTCGTCCCAAGGACCCGATCTCCTTTTCGCGGGACGCTTCCCGGCAGCGAGTTCTGTCACAGCTCCCGTGTAGCGTGACCGCATGAGAACCACTCAGGGACACTCCGGCTTGAGCCCGGCCTTCGATCTAGACCAAGACCAGCGGCGCGTTGTCGACTACGATGCCGGTCCTCTCCTTCTGGTGCACGGGGGGCCGGGCACCGGCAAGACCACGACCCTCGCCGAACGGTTCGTGCAACTCGCACGTTCGCCGGATTGTTCTCCCGATCGAATCCTGTTCCTGGTACCGAACCGGGCCCAGAAGATCACTCTGCAAGAGAGGCTGACCCGGCGTCTGTTGTTCGACGAGGGCCTCGATGCCCTGGTCGAGGTGCCGGTCTATACGTGGCACGGCTTCGCCAACCACCTGGTCTCTCGTCACTACGAAGACCTGGGGTACAGCGAGCCTCCCGTGCTCCTGACGAGCCCGGAGCAATGGGGGGATGTCCGCGACGCCCTCGCTGCGGAGAACCGTGCGAACTGGCCGCACCACCGCAGGTTGCTAGACAATCGCGGCTTCGTCGATGAGGTCGTTGACTTCTGCATTCGCGCCGAGCAGCGGGCGCTGGACGAGTCCGAGCTCGAAGCCCTTGCAGCCAGCCGGCCGAAATGGGCCGAGCTCATCCGCTTCTTCAAGGCTCATCGCGTTCGGCTCAAGGCCCGCTCCCGCATCGATTACCCGATGCTGCTGAGGGAGGGGATCGAGCTCATCGCCAACTTCGACCACGTCCGAGAATCGCTGCACCGGCGCTTCACCCACATCCTCGTGGACGACGGCCAGGAGCTGGCTCTCGTACAGCAGCGGTTGCTGTACTTCCTCAGCCCTGCCGGTGGCGCCGTCGGTGGCCGGTCGCTCGTTCTCGCAGGTGATGCCGACTCAGCGATCGAGACCTTCAGAGGCGGCGCCCCTGAGTGGACCGAGAACTTCGCCAGGGAGTTCGGAAAGCACCAAACCGTTACCCTGGCGACCTCTTATCGGCTGGGGCCCGCGCTCGGCGCGCAGGCGGCCGGCCTGATCGGGCGCAATGGCCCCGGCGCTCATCGCCCGCGAACTTTCGACGGAGAGAGCGCTCTCGAGGTTCATCGATTTGGCAGCCTCGCAGGCGAGGTCGAATCCATCGCTCGCGCACTGCGCAGCGCCCACCTTACCGGCGTGCCCTACGAGGACATGGCGATCCTGCTCACGTCCCCCAGGGCGATGCTTCCGGCGCTCGAACGGGCCCTCGACGAGCTCGAGGTCCCATTCTCCATAAGCGCCCCCGACCGCCCGTTGGCGCGCGAGCCGATTGTCCGCGCCTTCACCGATCTCGCTCAGTTCGCCTTCGTAAACGAACCCAACCCCGAGCAGGTGATTGGGCTCTTGCGCTCCCCGCTTGTAGACCTCGAGGACTCGACCGTGCGCGAGCTGGAACGTATGGCGCGCGTCTCCGGCAAGACTTTGTCGGAGGTTATCGATGCCGGCCCCGGACTCGACTGTGACGCGCGTGAGCTGGACAAGATCGCCGAAGCCATCCGACTGCGCGATCTCTTGCGCACCAAGAGGGACGCCCCTGCGGATGAGGCCTTCTGGGTGGTGTGGGAAGGCGCCGGTCTGTGCCGAGACCTCCTGGAACGTTCTCGTCGAAGCCTCGACGATCGCGCCAACCGCGACCTGGATGCACTCGTGGCGTTCAGCCGTTCGCTTGGTCGTTTCGTCGAGCGCCGCAGAGGAAACGGTACCTTCGACGACTACCTCCAGACCATTGGACGGGCCGACTTCGGATCCGACCCATGGCTTCCGCCCGAAAGATCCGGAGGGGGGGTCGATGTCGTCAGCTTTCACGGGGCGAAAGGCAAGGAATGGGCCGTTGTGGCGGTTGCAGGAGTTGTCCAGGGCGCTATCCCGAAGGGCAGACGTGCCAGCGGCCTGTTCGATCCCTACTTCCTCGATGAGACCAACCCCGTGGAGCGCGCCCACAAGAACGAAATGGAGGATCGACGCGTCTTCTACGTCGCGGTGACTCGGGCAAGCGCGCGCTGCATTGTCACGACGTCGCCCGGTCCATCCCGCCGGGGCGGGCCGAGTCGCTTCATCGAGGAGTTGACCGGTGCCATGCCCGAGGTCGAAGCGCAGGGCAATAGGCCGCCGCTCACGTTCGGGGAGGCCGCCGCCGACTATCGCAGGGTGCTTGCCGACCCTCGGAACCCGGGTGCCGAAAGGGTTGCGGCGCTCGCTGCGATCGCCAAGGTCAACAGTCTCGATCCCTCATGCAGCGCCGCTCAGCCAAGCGAATGGTGGTGGCGGTGGGACTGGACCGAGGGGGGCGTTCCCATTCGGGCCCAGCAGGCCGATGCCGACGACCTGGCGCCCGGCAAGCTGCGGACCTCCTACTCGCGCATCTCCACGTACGACAACTGCGGTCTCCAGTATCTCCTGAGCGTCGTCCTGGGACTCGACCCCGAGTCGAGCCACAACATGGCATTCGGGTCGTGGATACACAAAGTGTTCGAGGAATGCGAGACCGGCGGGATCACGAACCCCGAGGGCGCGCTGAATCGTCTCGACGAGCTCTTCGACGAAAACGTGTTTCCCAATAGGGCAGTTGCCCGCCAGTTCCGCCGCGAGGGGGAGGTGATGATCGGCCGCTACGTCGAGTTCCTCAGACCGGGCAAGGCCGAAGTTGCCGAGACCAGTTTCAGGATCGAGCTGGAGGGCCACCGCATAACCGGGCGAATCGACCGTGTCGACAAGATCGGCAAGAACCTCGTTATCTCGGATTACAAGACATCGAAGTCGACCGTGTCGTGGGAGGAGGCGCGTGAGTCCCTCCAGCTCGCCATCTATTACCAGGCGGCTCGATCCGATCCACAGCTGTCGTCCTTGGGCGACCCGGTGTCGATGCAGCTCGTCTACCCGAACGCGCCACTGGTTCGCGGGGAGGTCCAAAGACGTTGCCAAAACCCCGAGCAGGCCGAGACGGCGCTCGAACGTCTCCCGGGTCTCATGGAAGAGGTCCTCGCCGAGGATTTCCGGCCCAATCCAGAGGCAGACTGCCGGTGGTGCAAGTTCAAGCCATTGTGCCCGTTGTGGGCCGAGGGCAAGGAGCTCCCCGCTTGAGTGATCCCCGCAAGTCCGAGGCGATCCGGGCCGCCCTGAAGGGTTATCCACCGACCGACGAGCAGTGGCAAGCCATCGACCATGACCTCGAGCCCCTCTACCTAATTGCCGGCGCGGGCTCGGGCAAGACCGCGGTGATGGCGGCTCGGATCGCCTGGGCGCTGGAGACTCAGCCATATTCCCCTAGCCAGGTCCTGGGGCTCACCTTCACCAACAAGGCCGCCGGCGAGCTGCAAGAGCGCATCCATCTCGCCCTCGCCGCGCTGCACGACGAGTCTGGCGAGGACGTGACGGTTCAGACCTACAACGCGTTCGCTGCAAGCATCGTTCGAGATCACGGCCTCCTCGTCGGGGTCGAGCCCGAGTCGGGGCTTCTGTCCGAGGCCCAGCAGTGGCAGCTCGTCCTCTCCTGTTTGGACGATCTGCCTCCCTTCGATGCCCTGGAGGTGCGCTCCCCGTATGTCGTCGGCCAAACGTTGAACCTCGCGGGTTCGGTAGCAGATCACATCGTCGGGGTCGCCGACATCGAGGCGGCCGCGGACCGCATTCTGTCGATGCAGAAAGTCGATGAAAAGATCGTTCAGACTGCACTCAAGCGCAAGGAGCTATGCCGCGTCGTTGCCGCTTACATCGAGGCGAAGAACCGAACCGCGCGCATCGACTTCGGCGATCAGATCACCAAGGCCGTCGAGGTATTGGAAAGCGACGAGGACGTCAGGGCGGCCTACCGCGAGCGCTTCCCGTTCGTGTTGTTGGATGAGTACCAAGATACAAATGTCGCCCAGCGCCGCATGTTGCAGGCCCTCATAGGCAGAGGCGGCGCAGTGACCGCAGTCGGCGACGCCCGCCAGGCCATCTTTGCCTTCCGAGGGGCGACGATGTACAACCTCATCGGGTTTCCCAGACACTTTCCTCGAGGAGACGGGGCGGTCTACGGTCCCGTATCGCTGTCCGAGAACTTTCGCTCGGGGGCAAAGGTCCTCGAGGTCGCCAACGAGGTCGTCGCCTCCATCGACGAGTCACGCCGCCCCGGCGACCCGCTGCGCTCGCAACCGGACAACGGTTCCGGCGTGGTCGAACTGGGACTCTTCGCCGACGAGCAGGCCGAAGCAGCATGGATCGCGGAGCGCTGCGAAAGCCTGCATGGCGCTCCGACCACACCCAAGCGTGAGCCTGTTCGGTGGAAGGACATCGCCATCCTCGTGCGGCGCAGGGCGGCGATGGACATGTTGCTCCAGGAGCTCGAGGCCAGAGATGTCCCTGTCGAGGTCATCGGTCTCGGCGGCCTTCTCAAGACCCCTGAGGTGACGGAGGTGGTGGCGTGGCTGCGCGCGCTGGAAAGCAAGCCCGGCGCCAACAGATGGCTGGGTCGTATCCTTCTCGGCCCCCGCTGGAGGGTTCACTACCGCGATCTCTCGCTGCTTGCCCGCTGGGCAACGTCTCAGACCTGGGAATTCCGGGTTCGTCTCGCAGGCGGCGATGAAGTAGCGGCGCGCGAGATGGAGCCGGGGGACGTCGGTTACTCGCTTGCGGATGCCCTCAACCACCTCGACGAGATCGAAGATCTGGGCGCCGAGGCGACCAGACGACTGAGCTCCTTCGCGAGGCGTCTCGCGTCGATCCGCAGGAGATCGGGAAGCCCCCTGCTCGAGCTCGTGCAGACCGTCATACGGGAGGCGGGCATCATGAGCGCCCTCGAGTCATCGTCGTCGCGCGCCGCTTCCTCGGCTCGCCAGAACGTTTCCAATTTCCTGGATCATGTCGCCTACTTCGCTCCTCTCGAGGGCGAGGCGACGCTGCGCAGTTTCATCGCCTATCTGGACGCCGCCGAGGTCGCCGAGGAAACGCTCGAGGCCACGCAACCGGCCGAACAGGACTCGGTCAAGTTGATGACGATCCACGCAGCCAAGGGTCTGGAGTTCGAATGCGTGTTCGTGCCTTCGGTGGCGTCGGGAACCAGCGAGAGGACGGGCGAGCCGATCTACTCGATCTTTCCGAACACGAAGTCATCCAACCCGCTCACGAGCTACGCCGAGCTTCCCTACGAGGTACGCGAGGACTCCGCAAACTTGCCATCGTTCGAAGGGAAGCTGCCGGCGTTCTCGAAGGCCGTTAGAGAGCGCGTCGTCGAAGACGAGCGCCGGTTGTTCTACGTTTCCCTTACGAGAGCCAAGCAGCGGCTAGCGGTAACAGCGGCGTGGTGGTACGGACGCGACGACTCGCCCAAAGGCCCTTCGCCCTTCTGGACCGAGGTCGCTGCGCTCGAGGCGAAGGGTCTCGTCGAAGTCACGCAGCGGGATGACCAACCCGAAGCCAATCCGATGTTTGCGGCGATGGAGGGCCGCCGGCAGTGGCCTCCCGAGGGGCGTTCGGGGAGAGACGACGAGTTGTTCCATCAGGGTTGGGGCCAGGCCGCCGACAGAGTGGTTTCGGGTGACCTGATGATCGACTCGCTGTTGTCTGAGTTGTCCGACGACGAGCGCGCTGTGGCAAAGGCGTCAATCATTGAGCACGAGCGTCACCTGCGAGTGATCGCCGACGGAATGAAGTCCGAAGCGTCGATGCAGCCACAGATGCCCGAAGTGCTATCGGCGACCTCCTACGTGCGTGTGAAGAAGGGTGAGCTGTCGGCATGGGATCTGATGCGGCCCCTGCCGGATCGGCCCACGTCCGCTCGCCGTATCGGCACCGAGGTACACAAGAGGATCGAAGAGCGCAGTCGAAGCGTGTCTGTGTTCGCGGAGGACACCGAGTTGGACGAGCCGTCCGAGACCTCGTCTGCGGGCCATGTCGGAGATATGTTGGATAAGTGGGAAGCGGTCTACGGGCAACGGAAGATTGCGAGACTTCCCAGTGGTGAGCCCATGATCGAGATGCCGTTCGCGTTGAAGAAGGACGGCAGGATCATCCGAGGTCGGATCGACGCCGTCTACGAAGCCGAGGACGGTGGCCTGGAAATAGTGGACTTCAAGACGGGCAGGCGATTCTCAAAGAGCGATGAGGCCGATCAGCTCGAGCTTTACGCCGAGGCTCTGCGGGCGAACGGCCTGGTCGTTGTCGACGGGCAGAAGATCACCTTGACCTACGCGTTCATCGGCGAAGAGCCGTCACCGGCCACCTGATCGTGGCCGAGCAGCTTCAGTTTTTCGGGGCGCCAAGAGCATCGCGGGCTACCAACCTGCACTTCGAGACCATGTCGGTGTCGTCGATGGTTCGGCTGTCACGGTGTCCACAGCAGTTCTACTGGACGGTTATAGATCCGTTGCCCCGGCAGGCCAGCGCAGCGGCGCGCCTCGGGCACGATATTCATCGATGGATCGAGCTTCGTTCGGTTGGCCAGTACCGGTTTGATGAACCGGAGGTGCCCGTGAATGTGCCATCCGAGGAGAACCGCAATCCGGCGACCCACCCGGCGCAGAAAGGGCAAACTGCGGCTGTCGAGAAAAAGCTCAAGGGCTCGTGGCTGTCTAGCCGGTTCTCGGAGATGATCCCTCGCTTCACCGAGCGGGCCTTCGTCCTGGCGCTCCCCGGCGGGCTCTCCGTGGGCGGTCGGATCGACGCGGTCTACGTGCACGAAGACGGAAGCTGGGAGTTGGTGGACTACAAGACCGGTCTCGAACCGGATCATGCCGACCCCTTCGCATGGCTCCAGCTTGCCATTTATTCGCTCGCCGCCCAGGAGATCTGGAAAGTCGACCCCCGCAGACTCAAGCTGACCTACTTCTATCTCGCGACGGGGCGTGCTGATCCCGTCTCCGCAACCGGGCTCACCATCAGCGTTGACGATCTCAGTGCCAAGTTCGGGGAGGTGCAGGCTGGGAGGTTTGAACCGAGACCGGGGACCATGTGCCGCTCGTGCGATTACCTCCGATCCTGCGGTGCAGGCAAGCGGCACATCCGGCGAACCGCCCCGAGCACAGACTGAGCGCACGCACGACGTGCGGCAACCGCCTTCGCTCGGGGGCGGGAAGATAGGCACATGTCCGATCCCCCCGGCGCTCTCGAGCGTTTTTCTGCTGCGACACGCGCCTGGTTCGAATCTGCTTTCGCAGCCCCGACTCCCGCCCAGGCAGGGGCATGGGACGCCATCTCCTCGGGCAGAGACGCGCTGGTCGTTGCCCCCACCGGTTCGGGCAAGACCCTGGCCGCTTTCCTGTGGTCGTTGGACCGCCTTGCGGCGCGCGCTTCTCCTGGTCCGATGGATCCGGAGGGACGCCGGTCAAGCCCGATTACCCCCTCGAGCCCCCCGGACCGCCTGCGGGTCCTCTACGTCTCACCTCTCAAGGCGTTGGCCGTTGACATCGAGCGCAATTTGCGCTCGCCGCTATCCGGCATCACTCAAGCCGCAGCGCGCCTCGGGTTCACCCCGCCGGACATAACCGTCGGTGTGCGAACGGGAGACACTCCGGCGAACGAGCGTCGAAGGTTCCTGTCGGCTCCACCCGACATTCTCATCACCACCCCCGAGTCGCTGTTCCTGCTGCTCACATCCCGGGCGCGCGAGTCACTGCGCGCCGTGGACACGGTCATCTTGGACGAGATCCATTCCGTGGCCGGGACCAAACGAGGCAGCCACCTGGCCCTCAGCCTCGAGCGACTCGACGCCCTCCTCCCGCGCCCCGCCCAGCGCATCGCTCTGTCCGCAACCGTTCGCCCGGTGGATGAAGTCGCGCGGTTTGTTGGCGGGGCCAGAACGCCGGTGGTCGTCCAGGCTCCCACAGCAGACAAGGTCTACGACCTCTCGGTAGTGGTGCCGGTCGAAGATATGACGGCGCCGGTCGGCCCAGAGCTCGACGAGCTCACCGGCGGCTCGGCTTCCGGTGCGGTGGAGCGTTCGAGCGTCTGGCCGCATCTCGAGAGCCGGTTGCTCGAGCTGGTACTGGAGCACCGGTCGACGATCGTATTCGCCAACTCGCGCCGTCTGGCCGAGCGTCTCTGCGCCAGGCTCAACGAGCTGGCCGAGAAACAGGTCGCACGAGCCCATCACGGCTCGGTCAGCCGGGAACAACGGTCGTTGATCGAAGACGACCTCAAGGCAGGACGCCTACCGGCGGTGGTCGCCACCAGCTCGCTCGAGCTCGGAATCGACATGAGCGCGGTCGATCTCGTGGTGCAGGTCGAGGCGCCCGATTCGGTGGCCTCGGGGCTGCAGCGGGTCGGGCGCGCCGGGCATCAGGTCGGCGCCGTCAGCCGGGGCGTTTTCTTCCCCAAGTACCGTGGTGATCTTCTCGAGTGCGCGGTGGTCGTCGAACGGATAAAGGAGGGGGCCATCGAGGAGCTCCGGTATCCGCGCAACCCTCTCGACGTCCTCGCGCAGCAGATCGTGGCCATGGTGGCGGTGGAGGACTGGGATACAGCCAAGCTCGAGGAGCTGGTGCGGCGCGCGGCCCCCTTTGCCGATCTGCCCGAGAACGCATTCAGGTCGGTTCTCGACATGCTTGCGGGGCGCTACCCCTCGGATGAGTTCGCCGAGCTCAGACCTCGGCTCAACTGGGACCGTTCAAGTGGCGTGCTCAGATCCCGCCCCGGCGCAGGGCGTTTGGCGGTGACGTCCGGTGGAACCATTCCGGACCGCGGTTTGTTCGGGGTCTTCATCGCGGGGGCCAAGCAGGCGAGGGTAGGGGAGCTGGATGAGGAGATGGTTTACGAGAGCCGCGTCGGCGAGGTTTTCATGCTCGGGTCGTCGAGCTGGCTGATCGAGGACATCACCCCGGATCGTGTGGTTGTGACGCCCGCTCCCGGACAGTCAGGCAAGATGCCCTTCTGGCACGGCGATGCGCCGGGTCGCCCGCTCGAGTTGGGGCGCGCCCTCGGAGCGTTCGTCGGAGAGCTGGCAAAGCTGAATCCGGATGGTCAGCGCGCCCGGCTCAAGCGCGCCGGGCTCGACGATCTCGCCTGCACCAACCTGATCGGATATCTCACCGAGCAACGGGGGGCAACCGGCGTCCTGCCCGACGACCGCACCCTTGTGCTCGAGCGCTTCCGAGATGAGCTCGGGGACTGGAGGGTCTGCATCCACTCTCCGTTTGGAGCAAAGGTGCACGCGCCCTGGGCGCAGGCAATCGAAGCGCGCCTGGCGAGCACGACCGGGCTCGAGGTCCAGTGTATCTACACCGACGACGGCATCGTGGTGCGTCTGCCCGAAGCCGAGGAGGCGCCGCCGTCTTCGTTCGCGCTCTTCGACCCCGAGGAGATCCAGGATCTCGTGGTGGAAGAAGTCGGACGCGGCCCGTTGTTCGCCAGCCGCTTCAGAGAGTGCGCGGCGCGCTCTTTGTTGCTGCCCAGGCGGCGTCCGGGCTCTCGAACGCCGCTCTGGCAACAGAGGCAAAGGAGCGCCCATCTGCTTCAGGTGGCGTCGAAGTACGCCTCTTTCCCGGTGATGCTCGAAACCTACCGGGAGTGTCTGCAGGATGTCTTCGACCTCCCCGGCCTGACTGCGATTATGACCGACATCAGATCGCGTTCCATCAGGGTCGTCGAGGTCGAAACGGCAACCCCCTCGCCGTTCGCTTCGTCCCTTCAATTCGGCTACGTCAGCGCGTTCATGTACGAGGGCGACGCTCCTCTCGCCGAACGACGCGCCCAAGCCCTGTCGCTCGACCGCTCGCTTCTATCCGAGCTTCTGGGCCACGAGGAGCTGCGCGACCTCCTCGACCCGGCCGCACTCGGCGAAGTTGAGCTCGAGCTCCAGAAGCTCACCGACGACCGCAAGGCACGCAACGCGGACGAGCTGCACGACCTCCTCAGGATGATCGGTGACCTGAGCCCCGGAGAGATCGCGGCGAGGGTGGACGATCCCGCGGCGGTCCAGGCATGGCTCGAGCAGCTGTGGGGGACCCGGCGCGCAGTCGAGCTCCGGATCGCCGGGGAGGCCCGGTGGGTCGCAATCGAGGATTCCGGCCGCTTCCGGGACGCCCTCGGGGCAGCGTTGCCCGTGGGGATCCCGCAGGCATTCCTCGATCCGGTGGGAGATCCGCTCGGGGATCTCGTCGCCCGCTACGCGCGCACCCACGGGCCCTTCGAGGTGGCCGAGCCTGCGCTGCGGATGGGGCTCGGGCAGGCGGTTGTGGCGGGAGCGCTCCGGGGTCTCGAGCTCGCCGGGCGAGTCGTCGAGGGCGAGTTTCGTCCCGGCGGCATGGCCAGGGAGTGGATCGACGCCGAGGTTCTCCGGCGGTTGCGGCGCCGGTCTCTGGCGGCGTGGCGCCGCGAGATCGAGCCGGTTGCCCCTTCGAGGCTGGCGGCTTTTTCCCTCGCCTGGCAGGGCGTGGGGGTGTCCGGCCGCCGGGGCACGGGAAGGGGTGCACTCCTCGACATCCTCGCCAAGCTCCAGGGCACGCCGATCCCTGCGTCGGTCTTGGAGCAGCAGGTGCTGGCGAGCCGGATGCCCGGTTACCTACCGGCGATGCTCGACGAGCTGGGTGCTTCCGGCGAGGTCCTCTGGGCTGGAGCGGGGGCGATCGGTAGCGGCGACGGCTGGGTGTGCGTCGCGCTCGCCGATTCAGCCCCCCTTCTGATTCCTGCAATGCCGCTGTCCGAGCTTTCGGAGGAGGCGACGGGGGTCCGTGCGGCTCTGGAGCGGGGAGGGGCGCTGTTCTTCCGGGGGATTGCGGACGCGGTCGGACCTCGGGACGACAACGCGCTGCTACTGGCGTTGTGGGAGCTGGTGTGGGCCGGTGTAGTCACCAACGACACCTTCGCCCCCCTCCGGGGGCTAACCGGCGCCAGGGGGAGATCGACACGACACACCCATGGGCGGAGGCCGCGCCCCGGGTTTCCGCTCCGCGGCGGTCCTCCCGAGGCCGCCGGACGATGGAGCCTGATGATCGCGCGAGAGGAGTCGCCGACCCGGCGCCTCCACGCCCTGGGCCAGCAACTGCTCGAGCGCTACGGCGTGGTTACGCGCGGTACGGTGGTGGCCGAGGGCGTTGCCGGCGGTTGGGCCGCGGTCTACCCGGTCCTGAAGGCGCTCGAGGAGGCGGGCCGTTGCCGGCGCGGCTACTTCGTCGAGGGACTGGGGGGCGCTCAGTTCGCGTTGCCTGGCGCGGTCGATCGCATGCGGGCAATGGGCGGGACGCACGATGAGCCCGCCACCCAGGTTCTCGCCGCGACCGATCCCGCCAATCCCTACGGCGCAGCGCTGGGATGGCCGCCACGCGACGAGGAGGCCACCGGGCACCGGGCGGGGAGAAAGGCGGGGGCGGTGGTCGTCCTGGTGGGCGGCGAGCTTGCCGTCTACGTCGAGCGTGGCGGACGCACGCTTCTGTCGTATTCGGAGGGCCCGGAGGTACTCAGGTCGGCGGCGGACGCACTCGCCCTCGCGGCACGGGATGGCTTGCTCGGGCGACTGGCCGTCGAGAAGGCAGACGGGGAGGCAGTCTTCGACACGCCCTTTGCCCGTGCGTTGATCGAGGCGGGCTTCCGTCACACATCGAAGGGTCTTCGGGTGCGTGCCTGAGGGGGACACCGTTTACCTGGCCTCAACCCGCCTGAATCGCGCCCTGGCGGGCCAGGTCCTCACCAGGACCGACTTTCGCGTCCCCCGTTTCGCGACGGTGGATCTCTCGGGCAGCCGAATATGCGAAGTCGCGGCGCGCGGCAAGCATCTGCTGTTTCGGATCGAGCGCGGAGTGACGCTGCACACCCACTTCATGATGGACGGCGTCTGGCAGCTCCACCGGCCCGGGGAACGCTGGCGAGCCCCCGCCTTCCAGGCCCGCGCCGTGCTCGAAACGCAGCCCTGGGTTGCGGTCGGTTTCAGGTTGGCGGTCACCGAGCTCATCCCCACGGCCGCCGAGCACGAGGCGGTGGGGCATCTCGGCCCCGATCTTCTCGGGCCCGATTGGGACCCAGCCGAGGCGCTCCGGCGATTGGAGAGGCGAGGTGATCGGCCCCTGGGCGACGCCCTTCTCGACCAGGGCGTCATGGCGGGGCTCGGCAACGTCTACAGGTGCGAGATCTGCTGGCTGACAGGGCTCCATCCCTGGGTTCGAGTGGCCGACGTTGGAGACCTGAAGGGCGTCGTACGCCTGGCCAAACGGCTCATCGAGGCGAACCGAACGACCGGGTCCCAGGTGACGACGGGCGACCTGCGCCGGGGCCGGGGCCAGTGGGTCTACGGGCGCGCCGGCCGGCCGTGCCGGCGCTGTGCGACCCCGATCCGTAAGCGAGCCGAGGGCGGCGAGCGTGTGACGTACTGGTGCGCGCACTGTCAGCCGACCCAGAAAGCCGGGCCCTAGTGGTTATACTCCGGGTATGACTAATCACAGGGTCGGGCCCAAGGGCCAGGTGGTAATCCCCAAAGCGCTGCGCGATGAGCTCGAGCTGGAGCCGGGCGACGAGGTCGTCTTCACTCTCGGTCGAGATGGTGTCCTGGTTGCACCCGCACGGTCGGCGCAGTCTCTTCGGGGAGTGTTGGATGGCCGTGATCTCGTCGGTGCCCTCCAAGCGGACAGAAGATCGGAGCCTCGCTGATCTGCCTGGACTCCTGGGCCGTCCTGCGTTGGCTCGAAGGGGCCGAGCCGGCTGCAACCCGGGTGGAAGAGGTCTTGGAGGAGCGCCCGGTCATGAGCTGGATCAACTGCGGTGAGGTGTTCTACATCGTCCATCGATCGGCGGGTTCTACAGTTGCCTCCAGGGTCATAAACGACCTGCGTTCCCGGGTCATTTTGGACCGGGCGTCCCCGGCCAGAGTGCTCGAAGCAGCCACCATCAAGGCGAACCATCCCCTGGCGTTCGCGAATGCATTCGCCATAGCTACAGCTCGGGCCCACGACGCCGTGCTCCTCACGGGCGATCCGGAGGTTCTCGCCGGTGAGGGGACGTGGCCGGTGGAGGGCCTGCGTTAGCCTCATGTGAACGCCGCATGGCTATGGCCGTCATGAGATTGTCCGACGAAGCTCGTCCGGCTGCGCCGCGCCGCTCTTCGCAATCACGGTGGCCACCTTAGGCGCGGTGAGCTGGCTGAACATATGAGTCCTCGTCCACCGACGGCCGGAGACGAGCTATCAAGGACCGGCGGGAGGCTCAGGCCGGCCGGTCAGACGCTTCTTCCGATAGGCCCTAATCTGGTGTAGGCCGATCTGTCTAGGTTGGAGTGAGCCGCATGTACGACGTCTTCAAAGATCAGTTGCCGGATATAGATCCGGAGGAAACCGCGGAGTGGACCGAGGCGCTGGCACAGGTCATAGGCCACTCGCCCGGGCGCGCCCGATATCTGCTGTCGCGTCTCTTGCACGAGGCTCGCTGCCGCCAGGTGGGCTTGCCGTCGATGGTGTCCACCAACTACATCAATACGATCTCACCCGAGCAGGAACCTTATTTTCCCGGCGACGAGGCCCTCGAAAAGCGGATCCGTCTCATAACCCGATGGAATGCAGCGGTGATGGTGTCGCGCGCCAACAAGCATCACAACGGGATCGGCGGCCATATCTCGACCTATGCGTCGGCGGCCTCGCTCTACGAGGTTGGCTTCAACCACTTCTTCCGGGGCAAGGACCATCCTGGCGGAGGGGATCAGGTCTTCATCCAAGGTCACGGCACGCCGGGCATATATGCGCGCGCCTTTCTGGAGGGCCGAATCAGCCAGGAGCAGCTCGACACTTTCCGCCGGGAGGCATTCGGCAACGGTCTGTCCTCGTACCCGCATCCCCGGCTCATGCCCGACTTCTGGGAGTTCCCGACGGTGTCGATGGGGCTCAGCCCCCTCAATGCGATCTATCAGGCGCGCTTCAACCGCTACCTTCAGCACCGGGGCATCAAGGACACTTCGGACCAGCGCGTATGGGCGTTCCTGGGCGACGGCGAGATGGACGAGCCCGAGTCCATGGCGGCCCTGTCGATTGCGGCGCGCGAGGGGCTCGACAACCTGACCTTCGTGGTCAACTGCAACCTGCAGCGTCTGGATGGGCCAGTGCGCGGAAACGGCAAGATAATCCAAGAGCTCGAGTCCATCTTCAGGGGGGCGGGATGGAACGTCATCAAGGTCATCTGGGGCCGCGAGTGGGATGACCTGCTGGCGCGCGACAAAGACAGCGTGCTCGTCAACAAGATGAACACCACCCTGGATGGAGAGTTCCAGAAGCTTGCCGTCGAGTCGGGCGACTTCGTGAGGCAGAACTTCTTCGGCAGCGACCCCAGACTGAAGGAGTTGAGCGCTCATCTGACCGACGAGGATCTTCGGAGACTGCGGCGTGGCGGCCACGACTACCGGAAGCTGCACGCGGCCTACGCGTCGGCGGTGAAGCTCGGCGACACCCCGACCGTCATCCTCGCCAAGACGGTCAAGGGATGGGCGCTGGGTGGTGCATTCGAAGGCCGCAACGTGACCCACCAGGTCAAGAAGCTCTCGATGGAGGAGCTGCAGGTCTTTCGCGACAGACTCGACCTGCCCATCAAGGACGAGGAAATTCACGAGGGCGAGGCCCCCTACTACCACCCGGGCCCGGACTCCAACGAAGTCGAGTACCTGCTGGCCCGCCGCAAGGCTTTGGGTGGTTTTCTCCCCGAGCGCCGGGTGGTTGCGTCCAAGCTCGAGCTTCCGAAGGAAGACCTCTACGCAGAGTTCGCTAAAGGATCGAAGCAGCCCGTCGCCACGACGATGGCGTTTGTACGTCTGCTGCGGAAGCTCATGCGCGACAAGCAAGTCGGACAACGCATCGTCCCCATCATCCCGGACGAGGCGCGCACCTTCGGGATGGAGTCGCTGTTTCCGGAGTTCAAGATTTATGCAGCGCACGGCCAGCTCTACGAGCCGGTCGACGCCGAGCACCTGCTTGCTTACCGGGAATCACAGCAGGGGCAGATCATGGAAGAAGGCATAACCGAGGCCGGTTCCATGGGGACCTTCACCGCGGCAGGCACCTCGTACGCGACCCACGGTGAATCCATGGTCCCGTTCTTCATCTTCTATTCGATGTTCGGCTTCCAGCGCATCGGGGATCTGATTTGGTCGTTCGGGGACCAACGCGGGCGTGGCTTCTTACTCGGAGCGACGTATGGACGAACGACTCTGAACGGGGAAGGTCTGCAGCATCAGGATGGTCACTCACTCCTGCTCGCAACCACGAATCCGGTGTGTCTGTCCTACGACCCCGCGTTCGCGTTCGAGACCGCGGCGATCGTCAAGAGCGGGCTTAGCCGGATGATGGACGCCCACGAGGACATCTTCTACTACCTGACGCTGTACAACGAGGCGTACAACCAGCCGGTGATGCCCCCAGATGTCGAAGACGGGATTCTGCGCGGGCTGTATCTGTTTCGCGAAGCCGGGGAGGACCGGCCGCACAAAGCGCAGCTGCTCGGATCGGGGACGATTATGCAAGAGGTACTGCGCGCTCAGGAACTCCTGGGCGAGCAGCATGAAGTGGCTGCGGACGTCTGGAGCGCAACCTCATACCAGCAGCTGCGCACCGACGCGCTGGAGGCGGAGCGTTGGAACCGGCTGCATCCCGAGGAAGCCCCGCGTGTGCCCTACGTGACGAGTTGCTTCGAGAGCAAAGAAGGGCCCGTTATAGCGGCAAGTGACTCCATGAAGGCCGTGTCCGATCAGGTGGCGCGTTGGGTGCCGGCTCGCTTTCTTCCGCTCGGCACCGACGGCTTCGGACGCTCGGATTCTCGGGCCGCTCTGCGGCGCCATTTCGAGATCGATGCAGAGCACATCGTCGTAGCGACACTGGCGCTGCTGGCCGAGGCTGGGGACATCAAGCCCGAGGCGGTTACGGAGGCGATCAGGCGCTACGAGATCGACCCGGAGGCTACCTCACCCCTTTTCGCCTGATCGAGGCACCAGCCAGCCTGCACCGGCGCGGGCCGGCCGGGCCCGGTCGGAAGGTAATGCGAGACGCTATCTCGAAAGGCCCAGCACCCGGCCGGCGGGTCCCCTTTTGCCATGCCCGAGCTTGTCCGCGCTCGTGTCCCGGACCGTGTCCTCGAGCCGCATCCTGCCCCGCTCCGAGAAGAGGCTCCGGCGCCGATGGTAGATCCATAGGAACATGTCGCCGTCGGTGGCGCCGGGAAAGGCCTTTCCCAGCTGTTCCTGTTGAATGGCGTCGACCGTCGGCAGGTAGACGCTGTCGTACCAATCGCCGGAGATCTCCTCGGGGGGCAGCACCTCACCCCGTTCCTGCACGAGGTCGTAACCATGCGCTTTCACCAGTTCGAGAAGCTCGGCGTAGCCGTCCGGACGATCGAGCTCGATGAGGGCCTCCGGCCGGGCCCGTTCGAGACGGCTTTCCTCCATGAACTGGTTCTGCTGCTCGGCGTGGATGATCTTGCCGATATCGGCATCCGGGGGAAGCTCGAAGCTGGTGTTGAGCCGGGTGATCTCCGCGTCGATGAAGCTCATTCCCCGCTGGCGGGCAATTGCCACGCGGTGATGACCGTCCACGACGAAGTACGAATCACCGAGCTGATATACGACGATGGGTGGGAAGGCGCCCTCCGGAAACACCCGCTCGACCTGCTTCCAGCGCTCGCTTACCCCGCGCCTACGAGGGAGAAAGTTGCGATCGAAGTCCTGCGACCTCCCGGCGGTGCCCACGACCTTCTCCACCGGGATGGGCCTGACACCGACGTAGGTCTGCTCGAACAGACGCAGTCGCTCCCTCACCTCCTCGAGGGGCAGAAGCTCGTTCCGTCCGTCCCTCCGTCCCTTTACCGCCCGGGCAAAACGCCTGTAGGCCTCTCGGCGCCGGGCCCCCTCGAAAGTGGACGGCTGAGGTAGTGGATGAAAGCTCATCGGCTCAGTTCTAGCAGCCGGTGGCCGACGACATTGACCACTTCCGTACTCGCAAGCTGATGGGTGGGAGGTTGCCGGCCGTAGGGATGGATGTGCCCGTGGGCCAATAGCCTGGGCGCCAGGGAACCGACGAATGGGTGAAAGCACGCGAAACCCCTGTGCGCCAGATCGTCCCCGTCTCCGAGCCCGAGGGGAGGTGCGTGGGTGATCAACAGATCGATGGGTTGACGGTTTCCCATCCGCCTTAGCCGGTCTCTAATCTGGAGGCGAACGGTGCGCCGGCGCATCTGCGCCTCGGTGTATTGGTTCGGCCCGAAGTTGTATGCGTAGCTTCCACCGAGGCCTGCAATCGTCACTCCGGCGGCCTCGACGATGCGCCCGTCGGCGTTGATGCACCCCGCCGGTCCTGGAGTGTCACGGGCGGCCCGGTCGAAGCCGAAAGGTTGAGTAAAGGATGCCAGGTCCTCCTCGGGACGACGGGGGCTCAGATCGGGGTCGTGATTGCCGGGCACGAACACCAGTGGAACCCCGGCCATTGTGACGATGTATTCGAGATAGTCCCCTGGAAGGTCTCCGCAGGCGACCACCAGCTCGGGGCCCAGGCGCGCCAGACATTCTTTCGAGTAGAGGAGGTTTTCCACCTCGTCGGCGATTGCCAGGATGCGGGTCACAGATTGATCTTAGAAGGGGCGCGCGACCCGCCCGCCCCCCCAGATGCCCAAACGAGGATTATCTGGCGGCGTTACGGGGTTGCCCAAGGTAGAAGACTTTCAGCGATTCATTGCAATCACAGGGAGGCAACGGATGGAGTATCGGCGTTTAGGACGTTCAGGGGTAATGGTGTCCGAGATCTGCTTGGGGACGATGACCTTCGGCCGCGAGATCGACGAATCGGATTCGCATGCTCTGGTCGACATCTTTCTCGATGCGGGAGGGAACTTCATCGATACCGCCGACGTTTATTCGGCGGGGATTTCGGAGGAGATCACCGGCCGCAGGATCAAGGACAAGCGCGACGACATCGTCCTGGCAACCAAGGTTCGCTTTCCCATGGGGGAGGGGCCGAACGATGTCGGTGTCTCGCGAAAGCACATCATGCAGGGATGCGAAGCCAGCCTTAGGCGGCTCGGCACGGACTACATCGATCTCTATCAGATCCACGTCTGGGATGGGGCAACCCCCCTCGAAGAGACCATGGGGGCTCTCACCGATCTGGTGCGTCAGGGCAAGGTGCGCTACCTGGGCCTGTCCAACTTCTCCGGTTGGCAGATCGCCCAGACGGTTCACGTGGCCGACGTGAAGAACCTCGAACCATTTGTTTCGCTTCAGCCGCAGTACTCGATGGTCGAGCGCAATATCGACTACGAGGTGAGGGATGCCGCGCTCGAGGCCGGGCTCGGCATCATTCCCTGGGGCCCACTCGGCTCCGGCTTCCTCACCGGGAAATACCGCAGGGACGAGAAGCCCCCCGAGGACTCGCGTATCGCCAAAGCCGAGGAGGGGCAGGCTGAGTACTGGCACAAGAGAGCGGTCGAGCGCAATTGGGCGACGCTAGACCTTGTCGGGGAGATATCAGAGGAAACCGGAAAATCCTACGCCCAGGTTGCTTTGCGCTGGTTGCTGCAAAGAGACGGCGTTACGGCGCCCATCGTCGGCGCCCGCAAGGCCGGCCAACTGAAGGACAACCTAGGCGCCGCAGGATGGAAGCTCGACGACAAGCAGATGCAGAGGTTGACGGAGGTCAGCGAGCCGCCGGAGATCTACCCCTACAGCTTCATCACGAACGCACAACGAGCGTAACCCAAAGCGCCGAGTGGGTGGTGGGTGTGAACTATTCACATCCGTCACCCACTCGGCGAATGGCTCGTGACGATAACGCCCTCCCAGGGCCCCAACTCGAGAGAGCCGGTCACCGTGGCGCCGTCGCGGCTGCGATCAGTTCCCATTGCTATCGTTCCGTTCACTTCCGGGACCTGGTTATTGCTGCCGGACAGATTCACCGCGACCGTGACGTCTTCCCCCCGGCGCCAGGCCCACACGCTGTCGGGGGAGCCCAACGGCGTGTAGTCCCCGCGTGGAAGCTCGGACAGCTTGCGGCGGAGGGCGATGAGGTCACGCGTGAAGTTCAGGATGGAGCCCGGATCTTTTCGTTGGTCGGCGACATTGCAGACGCCGTAATCTCCGAACGGGAGCCAAGACTCTGCGGCCGAGTCGGTGAATCCGGCGCCGGGCTCGGGGCTCCAGTGCATCGGTGTGCGACCGGGATCGCGCCCCAATCCATCCTCGGTACGGATCTTGACGGGGTCGAGCACCTGCTCCGGGCTCAAGGCGGTGTCCGGCATCCCGATCTCGTCGCCGTTGTAAAGAAACGGCGTCCCCCTCAGCGTCAACAGGATCATCAAGGCGCACCTCACCCGGGCCGGGTCGCCTTCACACCAGCGCGTCGGGAAACGGCGGGTGTCGTGATTCGTCCCGGTCCACACCGGCCACGCCTCCACCGGTAGGAGCTCCTCGGTGGTGGCCACCACCTCGCTCATCTCGCCGGCGTCCAAAGAAGCAAAGATGAACGGGAAGTTGAAGGCGAGGTCGAGCTCGTCGGTGCCGCTCCCGTAGAAAGCGGCCCACCTTTCGAGGTCGAGGACCAGTGTCTCTCCTACCAGTACCTTCTGGGGGCTGTATTCATCCGACACCGCCCGCCAGCGTTTGAGGACGTCGTGAACCTCGGGCCGGTTCAGATTGTAGTTTTGTTGCTGGCCGATCAACCTGACGCGCGGGTGATCCTCCGGGGTGGCCGGGAGGTTGTCGCGAAGCTGGCGATCCTTGACGATGCCGTGGGCGACATCGATGCGAAAGCCGGCGACACCTCGCTCGTACCAGAATCTCAGGATGGAATCGAAGGCCTCCCGAACGTCATCGTTCCACCAGTCGAGGTCAGGCTGCTGGGGGAGGAAGTTGTGGAGATAGTACTGTCCGGTGCCCTCGTCGAGTGTCCAGGCTGGTCCGGTGAAAACGCTCAGCCAGTTGTTCGGTGGGGAGCCGTCGGGCTTGGGGTCGCGCCAAACGTACCAATCGCGATATGGGGAGGACCGGGATTGCTTGGAATCGGCGAACCATTCATGCAGGTCGCTGGTGTGATTGGGGACCAGGTCGAGAAGAATCTTGATGTCGCGCTCGCCGGCTTCGCGGACCAACGTTTCCAGATCGTCCATGGTTCCGAGCTCGGGGTGAACTCCGCAGAAGTCAGCCACGTCATAGCCCCAGTCGAGGTTGGGTGACGGCATCGTGGGACTGAGCCACAGTCCGTCGATCCCCAGCCACTGCAGGTAGTCGAGCTTAGACGTGATTCCGGGCAGATCTCCGACACCGTCGCCGTTGCTGTCTGCAAACGAGCGAGGATAGATCTGATACAAGACGCCATCGCGCCACCACGAACCACCGTCCACTTCAAACACCTCCAGAGATCGCTTGCCGCTCGGAATCGGCGACCTAGGCGAGGTCATCCCGATGCCCTGCCGCGCCTGAACGACTTGACGGCGCGGTCGGAATCTTCTTGGAAATTGGGGTAGAGAAC
>JALZIC010000053.1 GCA_030860455.1 Actinomycetota bacterium | reverse complement strand
CTTCGGGGGCGGGGACTTTGGCGGGTGACCGGCGGGGGCTGGTTCGTCTCCGGCTGACGACTCAGTCAACTTCCGAATCTCGGGAGCGACCCGGCAGCAGAGAAAGAATTGTCTCTGCGTTGGGGTGGAGCCTTGAAAGCAGCTCCATTGTCGCCCCCAGGATCTGAGCAGAAAGTCTGCACGCCGGGCCCTCAGGGGCCGAGTGGTGGTTGGATGTTGCGACGGGCCACTCGGCACGATCGCTTCATCTCGGTGGATCGACGGCCCGCAGCCACACCGACACCCGTGCCGGCTGCATGGTGGAGGTGACGGTTTCCACCAGGTCCATGCACAGCTCGTCGAGGTCAATCTCGTCGCGCAGCCGGGCCGAGAAGCTTTCTACTGTCTTGACCGCGTCGTACTTGTGCCGGTAGAAGCGGCGGTCGATGAATCTCTGAATGCGGGCGCGCGCGGGCCCGAAGAGTCCGGCGACCAGGAGCGTGGTGGCGGCTATGACGAGGCTGTTGTCCGAGTCGCCTCCTAGGCCGCGCACGAGCCCCCCCATCCCCACCACTCCGGCAACGTAGATCGCCGCCAGCAGGGTGGTCAGCACCCCATAGACCAGCGCCCGGTTGATGATGATGTCGATGTCGTAGAGCCGGTGCTTCAAGATCGCAATGCTCATGGCTATTGGAAGCAGGGCAAAGACAATCGCAGAGGCATTCTCGAAGATCGAATCGAGCAGGGGCGTCCACTGAGCACCGATCTTCAATACGTCTGTGATGATCGCAAGGAGGAGGAATAGCAGGAAGAAGAAGGCTACCGCTGCCCCCGCTGTGGCCATCCATTTTAGTTGCAACCTCTCATGACCTTGCGAGCGACGAAATCGCAACACCAGGCTGATCGCTGAGGCCAGAATCGAAAGACCGATCAGCACCACGCCGAACTCCCACACGCTCGCAATGGGCCGCAGCGCTTCCATGCCGAGCGGATTGGGGCTCCTTGGTACGTCTGGATTCCCCGCGGAGATCTTCCGAAGAGAAAGCGGGATGAAGGGCGTCACGACGAACTGCACGGCCAGGTTCACGCCCGCGGCCCACGCGAAGGCCCGCCAGCGCGGCGATAGGAGGCGACCGTTGGGGAACCACAGGATCAGGAAGACTCCCATCAGACCAACCGCAGGGATCCACAGGGAGGACGTGGCCGCCACCACGAGGTCGGGCCGCCACAGCGATCCCGGCTCCCCGATATAGGCGTACCAGATGTAAGGGTCGGCTAGAGAGAGGAGTCCCCAGACCAGCCCGATTCCCAGCAGCGTCCAGCCGATCGGATTGCGCGGCTGGGTCCTGGCGACGAGGGTTCCCACTGTGGGAAAGACGAAGCACAGGACGGCAGAGACGGTCCGCCCTGCGTCCCAAGGCACCCCGGACAAGAGAAAGAAGACGAAGAAGAAAAGGGCGCCGATCAGTGTCGCTGCGCCCAGGCCATACGTGGCCCAGACCAGACGTATGAGGCTGCGGTCCGACATTGTCGGCACATTGTCCCACCAGCGTTACGAGCTCGTTACGAGAGCGGCCCCGCTCACAGCGCCGGGTTCGGTTCGGCGGGCGCTTGGAAATGGCGTATTGCCCGAGAAGCACGAGGGTTGCCAGAAGACAAAGGATGCCAACACCCGACGACTTGGCATCCTATGAAGGAGGATGAGCGGACCATGAAGCGGGTCTCGGCCGCAGCCTTAGTGACAAGAGTGACAAGAGTGACGATAGTGACAATTGCTATCGCGCTCATGGGGGCCGGGTGCAGTGACGATGGTGTTGGTGTGCAGAACTCAGTCATACCCGACGAGCGCCCGCGCCTTCTCTATGTCGCCGTTGGCGCGAGCGAGACCTTCGGCATGGGCGCGACGGATCCGTCGCGCGAGGCCTGGCCCGAGGTCTTCTTTCGCACGGCGCTCCCCCGGCGCGCAAGGTTCGTCAATCTAGGTATTCCGGGAGCAACCGTCGCCGATGCGATTGCCCAGGAGGCTCGCTACGCGGCAAGCCTGAAGCCGGAGATTGTCACGGTGTGGTTGAACGTCAACGACATCTTGTCCGGCGTCGACGTCGACGCCTACGAGCGTGACCTGGATAGGTTGCTGAGGCTCCTCACCACCGACGAAGAGACCACGGTGCTTGTCGCAAACACACCCCCTCTCGAATGGCTGCCGTCCTTCCGAGCATGCCTTCCGAGTCCCCCCAAAGGTGCACCCGAGTGTGATCTCAAGTTCACCTCGCCGCGCCCCAATGTGGTCGATCGGCTGATTGAGAGCTACAACAAAGCGATAGCGCGGACCGCCGCTCGGGTCGGTGCCTGGGTGGTCGATCTGCATTCGGCGACCCTCGCCCTAGCACTCCGGGGACGAGTAGAGGATCTGGTGGCGAGGGATGGCTTTCATCCAAGCACCGAAGGCCACAAGGAGGTTGCAAAGGCCTTCGCCGAAGTATTTGCTGCGAACTCGCGTTAGGCGTGCTCAACGCGACGAGTGGGTGAGAGATGTGATAACCCACATCTGACACCCACTCGGCTTCAAGTCATCTAGCGGGTTACGGCTGCGCCTCCAGCCATAGCACCGGAGTCGGCGGCAAGGAACGGTGCCACCGCCTTCAGGACTTCATCCTTGGACATGGCCGTCTCGGTGGCACCCTGGTAGACGCCGCCTTCGGGCGCCAGGCCCAGGAGGTTGCCAACCACTGCGGCGTGGCGTGCCTCGACACCGAAGATGCCGGCGGCGGCCTGGAGGATGTCGGGGTTGGTGATGAAGCCGGCGGCGCCGAGATAGGCCGACACGCCGGTGTTCTCGAACACATGGGCGGTCTCCAAGAAGCTCTTGGCCGAGCCAAAGGACTCGCCGAAGTCGACCGCGGGGGCCTTGACCGGAGTGCCGCCGAGCTTCTCGATGGTCTGAGAGATGGCCGCCACATGGGCGTCTTCGTCCGCGCCGATGGCCTCGAGGTAGGTCTTGTCCTTGCCCGAGAGCAGGTTGGCGGCGTTGCCCTGGCGGTAGAACTCAGATTCCAGGTACTCGAGCGTCAGAGCGTAGTTCAAGACGTCGACGTCGCCTGAAAAGTCCGAGCTCTGGGCGAAGGCGAAGCGGGTAGACATCATCTGCAGGGCCACGGTCGCCGGCAGCGCCGTCGCCGAGCCCTTTATGAACAGTCTGCGGTTCATCGGTGGCACCTCCTATTTCAGAAACGGCTTGGCGGCCTCTAGGACCGTGGCCATGTCGGCGGTCTTTTCGACCGGGGCGGGAAAAGGGTTCTTGCCGGTGAGATCGGCCAGGATCGCCGCATGCCGGGACTCGACTCCTGCGATGGAGGCCGCTGCGGCCAAGAGGTCGGGGTTCTTTATCTTGGTGACCTGGCCGTGGTAGGCGGTTACGCCGAGCTCTTCGAAGATCGAAGCGGTCTTTAGGAACCCGTCTTTGGACTTGAAGGTCGCCCCCGGGTACTTAAAGCCCGGCTCTTTGACCGGCTTTCCACCGAGGTCGGTAATGGTCTGGGACAAGGCCGAGACGTGCGCCTGCTCGTGGGCCTTGATCGGGGCCACGAGCTCTTCGTCGCGTCCCTTGAGGACGCCCGCGTCCAGTCCCCGGGTGTAGAAGTCTGCTTCGAGAAACTCGAGCGTGAGCGCGTAGTTCAGGATGTCGATGTCGGAGCTCCCTTGAGCCGAGGCCCACTGCCTGCCTAGGCCTCCTGCGACAAGGGTCGAGCCCACGCCCACGATGCCGGCCCACTTGATGAAGTTCCTGCGGTCGGACTCGTTGTCGAACTCGATGACGGGCTTGCCGTCGAAGATCTTGGTGTTGTCCACGCTGCCACCTCCTCTGTGAGATTGTGTGAGATTGCTGACGGATGAGGTTCGGTCCCCAACGGTGTTCTGGGTTGGTCTGAAAGCGGATAGTTTTCACACGACTACGGGGCAGGATCGAGGTGCAGGGCCCGGGAGGCGCTGAAAAGTGGCCGGGATGCCTAGAGGGTCGGCTTCGGCGAGACCGCTTTGGCCTGAACCACTATCCGGTAGGTCCTGTAGCCCTTGGGGTGACAGGCAAACATCGTGATCGAGCGCACCTTCGGCTTCTTGGGTTGTTTCAGGACGAAATCGGCGTACTCCGCCTCGGGGACCACGGTGGTCCTGGTCACCTCGTATCGAACCACCTTCTCACCCGTCAGCTTCGTCTTCACCGTGTCGCCGAGCTCGAGCAGATTCAATCCACCGAACGGATGCGTATACGTCGTGCGATGACCTGAAAGGACCGAATTCCCTGCTTCCCCGGGCAAAGGTGTTCCGGGCCAGTGGCCCGGCCCCTCGATGAGTATCTCTTCGTGGACACCGTCGCGAAAGGCAACCTCGAGATCGATTTCAGGTATCCGCAGCCGTCCGATTGGCAGAAAGCGCTCTTTCGGGATCACGAACCGGATCCGTTTCGTCTCCTTGCCCGCAATCGGCGAATCTCCCTCGACGCGACCGCCGTCTCCGGCTGCCGAACCATTCGAGGTGCCTTCACGATCTTCATCCTTGAGATCGTTCAGAAGACGGGTCACCCTTGGCTCTTCTGGCTCGCGTTTGGCCCAAGCAGACCAAATCAAGACGCCGACAATCACCGCTGCGACAACGGCAACTATAGGTTGGAGCTTTTCGCGGGTCATATAACGACCTTACGGGCTTCCCGCCCTTATGGATTTCCCAGGGCCATCGCAACGACGCGTCGAGTGCATCTGGGAAGATGGCAGCATCGAAGATGACGGTGCCGGGTTCATGGACCCTTATAACAATTTGAAGGGGATAACCCTCGCCGCTCTGAGCTCGGTTGCGTTCGGCACACTGGCCGTTATTGCAAAGCTCGCCTATCGAGTGGGGGCCCAACCCGTATCTCTACTCGCCGCACGCTTTGCTTTCGCCTCTGTGCTGCTTGCACTGGCCCACCTAGCCATGGGACGGACGCTGAAGATCGAACCCAAGCGGGCAATACGCCTCATGCTCTTGGGTGGCATCGGCTACGCGTCGGAGGCCGCGTTGTTCTTCCTCGCCTTGGACAGATCGCCTGCTTCCGTTGTATCCCTTGTCTTCTACAGCTACCCCTTGTGGACGGGACTCATGGCTTTCGCAACGCGTTTGGAGCCGTTCAGGTGGCGGCTGCTCGCCGCTTTCGTCATCGGGTTCTCGGGGATTGCCACGATCTTTTCACTCCCGGAGGGTGGCCTTGCCGGTCCCCTCCTGGCCCTCGCCGCAGCCGTTAGCGTTGCCGTCTTCTTCGTGGTGGCTCAGATAGTCATGCGAGATTCAGACACGCACGCGGCCGCGTTGTGGACTGCGACCGGAGCAATGCTCACCCTGACTCTGGGTTGCCTGGTCCTGGGTCAGGGTCTCTCTCTGATTACGCTTCCAGGAGCCGCCGGACTGGGACTTGCAACCGCCGTGGCCTTCACCGCTATGTACGCCGCCATCGCGCGGATCGGGTCCTCGAGGGCGGCCATCGCCGCACTACTCGAACCCATAACGACTGTGCTGCTGGCTGCGCTCTTCCTCGCCGAGGCTCTCTCGTGGCGGGTTGCCATCGGTACCGCGCTCGTCGCAATTGCCCTGCCGCTCGTCGCTACATCTCAGTCCACCCCCCACTGAGCGCGACCAGGATGCTAGGCGTGAGTCAGCGCTAGAACCTCCCCCACCAGCTCATCGGCATCCACCGGTTTGATGCGATGGGACGTCGCGCCGGCCTGGTCAGCGAGCCACTCGTCCTGTCGCCGTTCGATCAGCATCAGAATCGGCACCGCGGCAAGCTTTGGGTCCTGCGCCATATCTCGGGCAAGTCCGAAACCGCCGGCGCTTCCCGTCTGGATATCGACAACGGCCACGGAGGGAGTCTTGTCGTGCATCCACTCCCACGCCTCGCGTGCATCACTCAGAATGGACACCTCAATCCCCCTCGGAAACCCAAAACGAACCTCTTCCTGGACCTGTTCGTCGCCGGTTACCACCAGCACCCTCAGGGATTCGCCCCCATCACCTTCGCCCGGTTGCAGCCGGCGCTCGGCCTCGAGAAAGTCGCTCAGAGGGGTTCCCTCACTGGCCCACACCGCACGGGATACATCCGAGTTGACGCCCTCGATGTCGATCTCGAACCCGGTCTCCATCGCCTGCAACCGGCCAAGGGACTGCACGAATTGGGCGGCGGCGGCCTCTGCCTGAGGGACCGCCTCTACAAGGAAGGGGGTGTATGAGGGGGCGAAGCGCGCCCCACAGAAGGGGCAGCGTCCGGGGGCGTCGGAAGCAGGGCCTATCTGAGACAACAGAAAAATCCTGTGGCAGGTCCTGCACCGGGCTTCGATCTTCATCCTCTTCCCTTCACGCTAATACCGGCAAGCCTGCCGACTGCGTATCCTCATACGGATTATGGGGGACGGACAGGGCGGAGGGGACGAACAGGCCAAGTAAAGGCGCGATCGAGAGCTTATCGAGCTCCTCAATGAGCTGAGGGTAGCGCTCCCAGGGGTCCAGGTTCTGTTCGCCTTCCTGTTGACGGTGCCCTTCAGCCAGGGTTACGCATCAATCACCACAACGCAGAAGAACGTCTACTTCTTCACCTTCCTCTGCACCGCGGCGTCCACTGCCCTTCTCATTGCGCCGACCGCCTATCACCGCGTCCAGTGGCGGGAGGGCGATAAAGAGAAGATGCTGTACCTCTCCAACGGGTTGGCCATCGGAGGTCTTGTCTTTCTTGCCCTGGCGATAACGGGGGTCGTATTCGTGATCACCGATCTGGTCATGGGAGGTTCACTCACGCCCATCTGCACGGCGCTCGCTGCATCTGTGTTCGCCCTGTTGTGGTTCGTAGTCCCGGTTTCGCGCCGCATGCGAAGCTGAGCGATTTCCATTGTCGCAGTTGATCCTTTCGGCTCGGACGGCGCGGCGCCTCGCCATCACCAAGCAGAGATTGACCGGAGCCCCACGAGCAGCCGGCCGCGAGGCGGTTCTCGAGACCACCCGGTCCCTTGGGTGCCTGCGGATCGACCCCATAGGCGTGGTAGCGCCCACCCAGGCCGATTGTGCTGGGGAGCCGCCTCGGAATCTACGACCGCGCCGACCTCGATGACCTCGGGTCACGGCGCGTACTGTTCACGTACTGGGCCCACGCAGCTTCCCTCGTCCTGACCGAGGACTTTCCCATCCACCAACGGATGCGCCGCTGGGGCCGGGGCGACTCAGGGTGGGAGCGCAAGATGCGCGCATGGGTGCAGGAGAACCGCCGTTTACGGCGTCATGTCCTGGCGGAGTTGCGCCGCAGAGGCCCGTTGCGATTGCGTGACTTCAAGGACCTTGGCCGGCCCAGTCCCTAGTTGGGGATGGCGCAAACGGCCATCCCCCGCTTTTCGAGGTAGCGCTGGTGATATTCCTCCGCCGGATTGAAGGTCGAGGCCGGCTCGATCTCGGTAGCCACACTCTTTCGGTAACGGCTCTGCACCTTCGCCTTCGAAGCGCGCGCTGCAACCTCCTGCTCCGGGCCGTGGGTGAAGATCGCAGACCGGTACTGCGTCCCGATATCGAACCCCTGACGGTTGCGTTGGGTGGGGTTGTGCTCCTCCCAGAAGACCTCCAGGAGCTCCCCGTAGGAGATTTCGTCCGGGTCGAACTCGACCTCGACCGCCTCCGCATGCCCTGTCTTGCCGGTGCAGACGGCCTTGTAATCGGGATTCTCGGTGGCTCCGCCCGTGTAGCCGACGAGTGTCGAACGCACCCCGCGGGTTCGCCGGAATGCGGCCTCCACTCCCCAGAAGCATCCTGCTGCAAAAGTTGCCTTCTCAATTTTGTCCATGCCCCATTGTCACATCCGCTTCGCACTTAGGTGCACCCTTGGCTACCGTGTCACCAGGCGGACAGGGGGCACTCCTCCGGCCAAGCCCGGGGCCAACTCTCTCCTATGCTCCCTCCATCCAAGGTCCCGAGATCGCGTAGGTCACCGCAGCGACACCCTCTTCTTCGTCGCCCTGCTGATTGACGAAGAGAGTGCGGCCCTTGGGGTCGAAGGTTGCACCGGCAAACTCGGTCTCGTTCTTGTTCGCACGTGCGAAGTCAAATATGCGCCCGTTGGGAGTAAGCCCACGCACGTACTGGGGGGGCTCTGAGTCTTCACAAAGGAAAAGGGCGCCACCAGGTCCGACCACAAGATTATCCGGGTTCTTGAGCTCGTTCGGTCCAGGGGATTCGTAGATGAGCGTGAGGGTTTCCTTGCCGGGGTCGTACTCCCAGACCTGACCAAGGCCGGCGACGCCCCCTTCGGTGCAGTCGAAATACACTTTTCCCCCGCCAAGCCAGGCACCCTCCGGGCGGTTGAACCCAGCCGCAGCGAGTTCGTGCGCCTGATCCCGCACCGTGTCGGTGGTCGGGTTGGGATCGTCGATTGGTACCCAGGCAACATCGAAGGCTTCGCCCACGGGAAAGCCGTCGGTGTTGGCGTCCTCGACGTCCACAAGCGTCAGCGCTTCCAGCTTGCCGGTCGTCGACGCAAGGGGGCGGTCGCGCCCGGGGGCTTGATCCGGAACGTAACGGTAGAAGCCCGCGTCGTAACGTTGGTCCTCGGTCTGATAGAGCACGCCTCCATGCCATACCACTGCCTCGTGCACGAAACGGCCCGCCGCCTTCACAGGGACCGCTTCCACTGGGCCTGAGCTAAAAGCCGGGACTTCGAATATGTAGCCGTGTGGCTTTTCTCCATCTTCGAACGCTTCCTCACAGGTAACCCAGCTCTTCCATGGCATCTTGCCGCCTGCGCAATTCGTTGTCGTGCCGCCGAGAACGGCGAAATCCCGAACCACCTGTCCCCGGCGATCGACTACTAACTTTGTGTTCCCCCCGTTGAATTTCGGATCCGGGTCGTAACGGAGTGCCTCCGGGACGAGAACGTCGATCTCATCGGTATCACCGGCGCTTTTCCGGTTCTCGTGATTGCGGATGAGTACCGAGTTGCCGCTCGCCCCTGCAAAAGCCGCCATTCCGTCGAAAGCAGTGGGCGTCTGATTCCCGTCGGTCATCGTTTGGCCGGAACGGGAGACGATTCGATAGCTAAACCCCCGGGGCAGGGACAGTGCGCCCATATCGACCAGTTTCCCGTAACCGCGAGCCTCCGTCGGCGCTCCCGAAGCAGATCGCATGGCAAAAGCTTGTAACGGCCCCCCGATTGCAAGTCCACCCGTAACTGCGGCACCCCGTTGCAGAAAAGCTCTACGGTCCATTTGGACGCCTCCCTCTACAAGCTCCCGATATCACCACCAGATTAGCTAGCGAGGTGAACCATCGGCGCCCTAGCCATGAACCGAGGGTGAACTCAAGGCGGGGCCGGCAGGAGCTTAGCCGTCTGGCGAACCGCCTGGTCGTTTGTCCGCAAACCAGGACGAAGCTGCCGCCACATCCTCCGGAGTGATCTCGTGCCCCCCCGGCTCCCAATGCGCCGTCACCTCAGCCCCACATGAGGACAACAGCTCGATCAAGTCGTGGGTTGCCGCAGGGGTGATCATCTGGTCGGAGCGTCCGCCGGCGACAAAGACTGGGATGTCGCTCAGGTCCGGGAGGTACTCCGGATCCAAGGGCGGCATCGCCTTCAGCAGCATGGCGCCGCCAAGCAGCTCCGGCCGAAGGAGCAAGAGGCCGGCGGCGATGTTGGCGCCGTTGGAATAGCCAAGAGCAAAGACGCGGGTGGCATCGATTTCATAAGCGCCGGCTGCGCTTTGGACGAAGTCGGCCAACTCATGGGTGCGAGCAATCAAGTCATCGACATCGAATACGCCCATCGCAAGACGGCGAAAGAAGCGGGGCGCACCATTCTCGAGGACCTTGCCTCTCGGGCTCAACAGATGTGCGTTTGGTGCAATGGAGCGGGCCAACGGTATGAGGTCGTCTTCGTCACCCCCGGTTCCGTGGAGAACCAGCAGTGTCGTATCCGCACCCTCGCTTCTGTCGAATCGGTGGACGAACCCGAGGTCATCGATGGAAGTCATGAATCGTAAGCGAACGCGCTCAAGCTGCCCCTTAGGGACTCTACGCAATGACAAATCGGGGACATCACCGCTGATGCCCAGCCGGGGCCGGGACGCGCTCCACGATGGTGGCTATGCCCTGGCCGACCCCAATACACATTGTGGCGAGTCCGAAGCGTCCCTGTCTTCGGTTGAGCTCGTGCAGGAGGGTGGTCAAAATGCGCGCACCGGATGCGCCTAAGGGATGACCCAAGGCGATGGCCCCCCCGTTCACATTTACCTTCTCCAAATCGAGACCCAGCTCTTTCACGCAAGCAAGTGACTGCGCTGCAAAAGCTTCGTTCAACTCGACAAGATCGATATCGTCAAGGGTCAGCCCAGCTCGTTCGAGCGCTTTCCGGGTGGCGAATATCGGCCCCAATCCCATCGCGCGCGGCTCGACTCCCGCCACCGCACTTGTGACCACACGGGCCATCGGTCGCCATCCTTGTTCGGCGGCCATCTCCTCGGAAGCAAGAAGGACTGCTGCAGCGCCGTCATTCACGCCGGAGGAATTGCCGGCGGTCACTGTCCCGTCTCTGGTGAAGGCCGGTTTGAGCGCGGCGAGCCTGTCCATACTGGTGTCTGGGCGAGGGGGCTCGTCTGCGTCCACGTGGATAGGGTCTGATTTGCGTTGCGGCACATCCACCGGGACAATCTCGTCTTTGAAGCGGCCCTCCTCTACGGCCCGTACGGCGCGCCGGTGGCTTTCCGATGCAAATGCATCTTGCTCCTCCCGAGTGATGCCATACCTTTCGGCAACGATTTCCGCGGTCTCTCCCATCGAGTGCGCTTCGTGCACCTCTTCAAGTCTTGGATTGGTGAAGCGCCAGCCGATGGTCGTGTCGTATACGACCTGTTTGCGGTCGTAAGCCTTGGTCGCCTTGGCCATCACGAACGGCGCCCGGCTCATCGACTCCGATCCCCCGGCCAGGACAAGCGACGCCTCCTGCGAGCGGATGACCCGATACCCGCAGTTGACCGCCTCCAATCCGGAGCCGCACAAGCGGTTGACCGTCGCGCCCGGGACCTCGACGGGAAGACCAGCCAGCAGCACCGCCATGCGCGCCACATTGCGATTGTCCTCTCCTGCCTGGTTGGCCGCTCCCCAGTAGACGTCGTCAATGTGATCGACAGGTACGGCGTTGCGCGCTACCAACTCTCGGACGACGTGGGCAGCCAGATCGTCTGGCCGGACGGAAGAAAGCGCGCCCCCGTAGCGGCCGGCCGGAGTCCGTACCGCATCGACAACAAGAGGCTGATTCATCCACATGTCCCTTCGCCGTTATCCGAGGCCCCGAACACCATTGATGCTCGCCCATTTTCGCACCTCGGATGGAGTGGGGGCTCGATGCGGCTATCTGGGCGTGAGATCACCGATGAGGTCCAGATATCACTTGCCATCAGTCCTCCCGAGCCGTGCAAGCGTCGAATACAACTCGTAAGCAGCCTTTTCCCCAAGCCTCAGGCTTTCCACCCGGTAGCTTTCGTTCGGCGCATGTACGGAGTCGTCGGCGAGCGCAAAGCCACTGACAATCGTCTGGATGCCCCGGTCCGCGAAGGTGGCGAGTATCGGAATCGAGCCGCCGGCGCGCTGTATGGCCACGGGCATCCCGGTTGCCCGCTCGAGTGCTAGCTTGCCCAAGCGAAGCGGAGCGGACTCGGGATCGAACCATGCGGGCTCGCCAGCATGCGCGAACTTGAGGGCCACCTCGGCACCCGGCGGAGCGGCCGTGCGCAGCAATGTCTCGAGCGTCTGCTGCATCGCTTCGGCGCTTTGCCCCGGCGCCAGACGCATGGACAACTTCGCATGGGCCGTCGCCGGCACTATGGTGCGGGCGTTCACCGGGTCGCCGCCTGATATTCCATTGACATCGAGTGCCGCATCCGCGCCGTTGCGAGAGTAGTAGTCGGGCCCGGATCGGTCGTCGAGCGGCCGGCCGCCAGACTCGGCGATCACGTCTTGGCCGCCGGGGAGCTTGACCCACTCTTCGAGCTCGGCCGGGGAGGGTGCAGTGATACCGGCCCTGAGCTCAGTGCGGAGCCGCCCATCAGCACCGGGAAGTACTTCACCGAGCATGTGATGCAGAACGTGAGTGGCATTCAGCACGCTCCCGCCATAGGTGCCCGAATGAAGGTCCTTGTTCCCGGTGCGTACCTCCAATGACAGGGCGATGACACCGCGGAGAGATGCAGTCACAGCGGCCATGCGGTCGTTGACCATGTCGGAATCGAAGACAATGGCGCAATCGGCGCCGCGCTCGTCGCGCTCGGCCCACTCCTTGACCGTCCCGCCCCCAGCCTCCTCTTCGCCCTCTACGACGACCCGGACATTCACGGGCAGCTCCCTTTTCCGGGCAAGCTCGCAGGCAACGTGCAGAAGAGGCAGGTAGTTACCCTTGTCGTCAGAGGCGCCACGGGCGTAGATGCGTCCGTCTTCAATCGTCGGTTCGAACGGCGGGTACTTCCACTCCGGAATGGGGTCCACCCCCTGCACGTCGTAGTGTCCGTAGATCAACACGGTCGGTGCATTCCTTGTGGCCGCTTGGAGGTCGCCGACCGCAACCGGGTTGCCTTCGGGCCGCCCGGCCAATCCCGCCTTACCTCCAGCGTCCTCGACGCGTTCGCAGACCCACTCCGCAGCGCGCACCAACGCCCGGTGATCACCACCCCCGGTTGAAATCGACGGGATTCGCAACCAGTCGAAAAGATCTTCCATCAGTCTGTCCGGTATGTCATCCACCTCCTATAGTCTTCGGCACCGAAATGCTGAACGCCGTCCCAGTGCAGCCCGCCACCTTTCACCAGGCTGAAACCCGGCTGCATCATCACTCGCCACGTACGGCGCTCCTCGAAAACGCGCTGGGGCGGCACGAGCGTAACGACCGGTCGATCTGGTTACCCTAAGCAAGCCAGCGCGTCCGCAGGGAGAACAAATGGCGGTCGGTGATGAAGTTGAGGATTCGGCGCGCGGTGCCGAATCGCTGTGCAACGCTGGCCAGGACCGAGGTGGTTCGTGATGCCGGCGGAGGAATCGACGAACAGGCGGCGCGATACCAGCGTCCTCCGAGGTCCTCCAACAACTCCAGCATGCCGGCGGGTGTCTCCCCCCTAGGATCCGCTGCTTCATGTTCCCCGGCGTCATCCCCGGCGCCGGTCGAGAGCAGCCTGGCCTGCTCGTTAGGGCTGAAGGGCCAGGACGAGCTGCGGTCGGGAAAGACGCCGGTCATGAAGAGGGCGAGATCCCCGAGACGGCGGTAGATGCCGGGACGGTCCTCCGCCGGCACCACGTCGAGGAGGGACGCCAACCGGATCGGGTCCAGCTCGCTGTAACGCTGTCGCCGCCGGCCACGCCGGTCCTGCACCCAGACCGAACCGCTCGACACATGGGTGTAAGAAGCCAATAGCTCCACAAGAAAAACCCGATGCCACGGGTCGGCGACGAAGTCACGGAGTGGCCCTACATCGAATACCGGGAGCCTTTTCTGCGGGCCAACCCACTCGTCGACGAAGGTCACGCCCCTGAGCTCCAGACCGGCTCGGTGAACCAGAAGGGCGAATACCATAAAAGGAGTTGCAAGCAGGAAGGGGTCCCGGGAGGAGTCCCCAAGGAGCCGGTCCCACGCCAGTGGGTGAGCGATCAGCCTGGTGATCGACTCCGGGGAGGAACGCAGATCAAGGGCGCTCGTGCGCTCGTCCAGCACGTCGGCGACGTCCGCAAGGATGGCCAGATCCCCGTTGCTAAGGTGCTCCAGATAGCGTTTGCCTGTTGCCGAGTCCATCATCAACCTCGCCGGTCCGGGTTGCGTTGTGGGGATGTTACCCGGCGGCCCATCGCTGCCGGGGTGTTCGGATAGGCGGGTCTGTGTCGTTTTAGGGTGCTCAGATGCTCGACAGCTTCTTTAGGACTCCGTGTGACTTCGATCTCGCCCGCACACTCGCTCCCCTGAGACACGGTCCACAGAACCCCAGCGTTCGATTTGCCGACGGCGAGGTGTGGCGCGCCAGCCGGACTCCGAGAGGCGCCGCCACCCTCCACGTGGTGCAGGAGCCGCACGGGATCAGAGCGCGTGCGTGGGGAGAAGGGGCCGGATGGGTGCTGATTGCCGCGCCTGGCCTCCTCGGACAGGACGATCACCCGGCGTCGTTTCGCCCGGCCCACGCTGTGCTCGGACGGCTGCATCGAAGGTTCGGCGGGTTGCGGATCTGCCGAAGCGGAGCTGTGGTCGAGACGCTCGTTCCCACGATCCTCAAGCAGAAGGTGACCACGATCGAGGCTGCACGAAGCTATCGCGCCCTGATCATCGCCCTGGGCGAGCCGGCCCCCGGGCCTTCAGGCCTGCTCCTTCCACCTTCACCACAAGAGCTCGCTGCCCTGCCCTACTGGCGATTCCACCCGCTTGGCATCGAACGCAAGCGTGCGGAGATCATCCGCCGGGTGTGCGGCCAGGAACGGCGGCTGGAGGCCTTGACGTCCTCACCCTCCCGGGAAGGGCAGCGGCTGCTCCGGACCGTCCCGGGGGTCGGTCGCTGGACCGCCTCCGAGGTTGCCCGAATCGCCTGGGGCGACCCCGACGCGGTCAGGTTGGGCGATTACCACCTACCGGGGCTCGTGTCCTGGGCGCTTGCCGGAGAACGCCTGGCGGACGATGCCCGCATGCTCGAGTTGCTGGAGCCCTACCGGGGACACCGGGGGCGCGCGGTGCGCCTGCTCCTGATAAGTGGCCGTTACCCACCCAGGCGCGGCCCGCGGATGTCCCCCAGATCCTTCGAGGACATCTAGCTCAACCGCCCCGTCACACCGCGCCATGTTGAGTGGACGTCAGAGCACGTCTGCGCAGGGATGCAATCGTCAACGCTACGACGAAGAGGACGATCACCCCCGGCAGCGGCCAAACGGCGGGGGTGCCCGGCGTCGGCTCAGCAGGCTCCCTGGAAGGCAGAGGTCGCTCCGAGGAAAGGCCGGCTGAGACCAGGGTCGACTTC
>JALZIC010000036.1 GCA_030860455.1 Actinomycetota bacterium | reverse complement strand
GACGGAGAAGCTTCGCAAACCGAGTCCGAAGCCTAAGGGGGATTGACCAGTGCCTAAGTTCGGGGACGGCGGTGACCTTCTCAAATGTTCGTTCTGTGGAAAGTCACAGAAGCAGGTTAAGAAACTGATCGCCGGGCCCGGCGTCTATATCTGCGACGAGTGCATCGACCTCTGCAATGAGATCATCGAAGAGGAGCTCGCGGAAACTCCCGACCTCAAGCTCGAGGACCTGCCCAAGCCACGAGAGATATATGAGTTTCTCAACGATTACATCGTCGGGCAGGATCCTGCCAAGAAAGTGCTGTCCGTGGCCGTCTACAACCACTACAAGCGCATTCAGGTTGGCTCGCGCCAAGACGGTGATGTCGAACTGGCAAAGTCGAACATCGTCTTGCTGGGACCCACGGGCTGCGGCAAGACGCTCTTGGCGCAAACGCTCGCGCGCATGCTGAACGTCCCGTTTGCCATCGCAGATGCGACTGCGCTGACGGAAGCAGGCTATGTCGGTGAAGACGTCGAGAACATCCTGCTGAAGCTCATACAGGCTGCCGACTACGACGTGAAGCGCGCCGAAACGGGCATTATCTACATCGATGAAGTGGACAAGATAGCGCGAAAGAGCGAGAACCCATCGATCACGCGCGACGTCTCCGGTGAGGGCGTGCAGCAAGCCCTGCTCAAGATCCTCGAGGGAACAACCGCAAGCGTGCCTCCGCAAGGCGGCCGCAAGCATCCCCACCAGGAGTTCATCCAGATCGACACCACCAACGTTCTCTTCATATGCGGTGGAGCTTTTGCCGGCCTCGAGAAGATCATCGAGAGCAGGGTGGGAAGCAAAGGCATCGGATTCGGGGCCGACGTGCGCAAGATGGAGCAGAAAGATCTCGGAAGCATCCTCGGCCATGTCCTGCCCGAGGACCTCTTGAAGTACGGTCTTATTCCCGAGTTCATCGGGCGTCTGCCGGTCATTACCCACGTCCACAACCTCGACAAGGAGGCGCTCGTTCAGATTCTGACCGAGCCCAAGAACGCCCTGATACGTCAGTACAAGCGGTTCTTCGAATTCGACGGGGTCGAGCTCGACTTCGCACCCGACGCGCTCGAGGCTGTCGCAGAGCAGTCCATGTTACGGGGGACCGGAGCCAGGGGTTTGAGGGCGATCCTCGAAGAGGTCTTGCTCAATGTCATGTACGACCTTCCGAGCCGGAGCGACGTCGGTAAGTGCGTCATTACCCGGGAGGTAGTGCTCGAACGTGTGAACCCCACCCTGGTACCTCGTGCGAAGGAGCGAGTAGAGCGGCCGGCACGCGGCGAACGCTCGGCATAAGCCCTCGTTCTCACGCCCCTCAGTATCCGGCCCACTACCATCTCCATTCAGTAGAAGGTTCGCATAGTTGACGCACGACCTCCCCACGGCCTATCGGCCCGCCGACATCGAAAGCCGTTGGTACGACACCTGGGAGCGCCAGGGTCTCTTCAACGCGAGCATCTCCTCGGGCAAACCTGCCTACTCGATCGTGATCCCGCCCCCCAACGTTACGGGAGCGCTCCATATGGGCCACGCGTTCGGCCATACACTTCAGGACGCCTGCATCCGGCGTGCCCGCATGATGGGCCGCGAGGCACTGTGGCTCCCCGGGACCGATCACGCGGGAATCGGAACCCAGAACGTTGTCGAACGAGAGCTCGCCACCGAAGGGACCAACCGGCACGAGCTCGGCCGGGAAGCGTTCGTCGCGCGGGTGTGGGCCTGGAAGCAGCATTACGGGGGCCGCATCCTCGACCAGATGCGCCAGCTCGGGGACTCCTGCGACTGGGAGCGCGAGCGCTTCACCCTGGACGAGGGGCTGTCCCGCGCAGTGCGGACAGTCTTTGTGCGTTGGTTCGACGAAGGAATCATCTACCGCGGCAACCGAATCATCAACTGGTGTCCTCGCTGCACCACTGCGCTATCGGACATCGAGGTGGACCACAGAGAAGTGGCCGGCGAGCTCATTACCTTCCGGTATCCGTTTGCAGATGGGCAAGGTCACATAGCGGTCGCCACAACCCGCATCGAGACGATGCTCGGGGATACCGGCGTGACCGTCCACCCAGACGACGAGCGCTACAAAGACGCCGTTGGCCGACATGTCAGGCACCCCTTCTTTCCCGAACGCCCGATGCCCGTTGTCGCCGACGACGAGGTGGACCCCGCCTTCGGCACCGGCGCGGTCAAAGCAACGCCCGCCCATGACCCTCTGGACTTTGCCATCGCCGAGCGCCGTGGGCTCGACATCATCAACATCCTCGATGAACGCGCCCATCTCAATGCCAATGCAGGGCCGTGGGAGGGTCTCGACCGCTTTGCTGCTCGCAGCGCGGTGCTGAAGGAACTGAACGGCCTCGGGCTTGTCAACCAGGTCGAACGCCCCTACTTCCATTCAGTGGGCCATTGCTCCAGGTGCGGGACCGAGACCGAGCCGTGGCTGTCCGAGCAGTGGTTCGTGAGGATGGAACCCCTGGCGGGGCCGGCGATGGACGTCGTGCGGGAAGGGCGCATAAAGCTGACCCCAGAGCGCTTCGTCAAGGCCTACCTCAATTGGATGGAGAACATCCGAGACTGGTGCATCTCCCGCCAATTGTGGTGGGGCCACCGCATCCCGGTTTGGTACTGCCGGGACTGCGACGGAGCTTTCGCCGCAATCGATGAGCCTAAGGAGTGCAGCACATGCTCGTCAGAGGATATCTTTCAGGACCCGGATGTCCTGGACACGTGGTTCTCGTCGCAGTTGTGGCCCTTTTCGACGCTCGGCTGGCCGGAGGAGAGCGCCGACCTCGGCTTCTTCTACCCCACGACACTGCTGGTGACGGGTTACGATATCCTTTACCTCTGGGTCGCCCGCATGATCTTCGCCGGCCTCTACTTCACGGGCGATATTCCTTTCAGGGAAGTCCTGCTGCATGGGATCGTTCGCGACTTCGAAGGAAAGAAGATGTCGAAGTCGGTGGGCAACGTCGTTGATCCCCTCGACATGGTTGAGAGCTATGGCGCTGATGCCCTGCGCTTCTCACTGGCGTTCGCGGCTGTGCCCGGTAACGACACCAATCTTTCCGAGGAGCGCGTTGAAGGTGCGCGCAACTTCGCCAACAAGCTCTGGAACGCATCGCGTTTCGTGTTCCTGGCTGTTGGCGACAACCGGCCCATTCTCGGGGACAACACGCAGGGGCTCGACGTCGAAGATCGGTGGATCCTGTCACGCCTGGATGAGGTCATCAGCGCAATCGACCAGCACTTGGGCCGTTATGAATTCGCCGAGGCGATGAGGGAGTTACACCGCTTCGTGTGGAGTGAGTACTGCGACTGGTATATCGAATTGGCCAAGTTGAAGTTGTCGGATAGTCGAGTGTCGTCTACGCAGGCGGTCCTGATTCACGTGCTCGACCACATTCTGAGGCTCCTTCATCCGGTCATGCCGTTTATCACCGAGGAACTGTGGTCCCGTCTGCGGCCCGAGGCGGGTTCGGTCATGGGCGCGACCTGGCCCGTCACGGCCGGCCTGAGAGACGCGGGGGCAGAAGGACAGGTCGCTCGCTTCACCGAGTTGGTCGGCTCTCTGCGCCGTTTCAGGGCCGAACACGGTATTCCCTCGGCTAGGAAGGTCCGGGTGAAGATCGCAGCAGGGGAGTGGGCGGCAGAGATCGATGAGATGCGCGGTGCCCTATTGGTCCTCGCCAAGCTTGCCTCGGTGGAGCTCGTCGAGAGACTGCCGGGCGGTGCTGGACGCGCTGGAACGATCACGGACTCGGGCATCGAGGCGTCTGTGGATCTCGGCGATGTCATCGATCTGGATGCAGAGAAGAGCAGGGTCGCCAAACGGCTGCAAGACATGGACGAGGACATCGGGCGAGCCGAACGCAAGCTTGCCAACACGGAGTTCCTCGCCAAAGCCCCCGATGCCGTCGTGGGCAAGGAGCGGGCCAAGCTCAAGGACGCCACGGACAACAGAAGGAAGCTGCAAGCACAGTTGGCGGCGCTGGACGGTAAGGCCGCGCCGGGTTGAGCTCCCTGGACCGGGTGGGATGAGCTGGGAACGGGCAAACAGCCTGTTCATGTCGCTTGGCGTGGACGCGATGAAGTCGCTGAGGCCGACTCTGCATCGCATCGAAACCCTGCTCAACGCCCTGGATAACCCCGAGCAGCAGATCCCGGCGGTTCACATCACGGGGACCAACGGCAAGACCTCGACCGCCCGCATCACCGCCTCGATCCTGAGCGCGACCGGCCTCTCGGTCGGCAGCTACACCTCGCCGCACCTCGAGCACATCTGTGAACGAATCGCGCTCAACGGTGAGCCGATCTCGGAGGAGACGTTCGGGGAGACCTTCGAGCACATCCGGCCGTATCTCGAGTTCGTGGAATCTAAGCTGGACGAGAAGCTCTCCTACTTCGAGCTGGCCACCGCCATGTTCTTCCTCTGGGCGGCGGAAGCCCCTGTCGATGCAGCCGTCATTGAGGTCGGACTCGGGGGACAGTGGGACGCAACCAACGTGGTGAAGGCCCCCGTCTCGGTCGTCACGAATGTGGGACTCGATCACACCGCGCTTCTGGGAAACGACCCAACCGTCATCGCCAAGGAGAAAGCAGGGATCATCAAGCGCGACGGCGCCGCGGTTACCGGAGAGCGCCTGCCCGACGTGCTCTCGATCCTGGACGAGGCCGCCGGTGGGGTGGGTTCGCCCCTCCTGGCTTTGGGCAGAGACTTCCACCTGACCGACAACAACATCGCACTCGGCGGGCGTTATCTCTCGGTACAAACGGCGGGAGGCGCCTTGGGCCTCGGCGGTGAACGGGAGGCAGGGGAGGAATACTCCGATCTCTACCTGCCGTTGCACGGCCGCCACCAGGGCGTCAACGCCGCCGTGGCGCTTCAGGCGGCAACCCTGTTCTTACCCGCCCAGAGCCTGTCGTCGGAGGTGGTGGCGGAGGGCTTTGCTGCGACGCCTGGCGCCGGACGCCTCGAGGTGATCAAGAAGGCCGAAGCCGAAGCTTCGATCGTCTTGGACGTGGCGCACAACCCGGGGGCCATGTCCGTGCTGGTGTCCAGTCTCGCCGAGACGTTTCCTTTCGAGCACGTGTGTTTCGTCCTGGGAGTGCTCGAAGACAAAGACCTGGACGGAATGGTTTTGGAGATGGCCCGGCTGAACGGATCGATCGTGGCAACCCGGGCAAACTCAGCACGATCGATGCCGCCCGAGGACATCAGGCTCGCAGCGGAATCGTCGGGGTTGGACTGCATCGTGATCGGTGATCTGGCCGCAGCCCTTGCCTATGCGCGCGGCGCCACGTCCATGGGCGATCTCATATGCGTCACAGGATCGCATTACGTTGTGGGAGAAGCTCGCGCCCTGTTGACCCGCGGCTAGGGCAACGGGTGACGGCCTTACACCCACTGGAAGGAGAACAATCGATGTCGGAGATTCAGCGCACTTTAGTCATTGTCAAGCCAGATGGCGTAAGACGGCGGCTCATCGGGGAGGTCATCAGCCGGATCGAGGACAAGGGCTACGAGATACGTGAGCTCAAGCTGTTCTCGATCGATGGTGACCTTGCCCGCCGTCACTACGCCGAGCACACGGAGAAGCCTTTTTTTGGCGAGCTCGTCTCGTTCATAACGTCCGGCCCGGTGGCGGCCATGGTCGTCGAGGGCCCGGATGTCATAGCTGCGGTGAGAATGATCATGGGCCCCACGAACCCGGTCGAGGCCCCCCCAGGGTCGATCCGGGGCGATTATGCAAGCGCCATGACCGAAAACATCGTGCATGGCTCAGATTCCCCTAAAGCTGCGGCCAGAGAAGTCGACCTTTTCTTTGGAGAGTCTCTATAGTTGACTGCAGTCGTCAGGAGCAGACAGACATGGGTAGCCTCAATTTCGTAGGTCGTGACATGGCGGTGGATCTGGGGACCGCCAACACCCTTGTCTACGTACGGGGCAGGGGCATCGTCCTGAACCAGCCCTCGGTGGTCGCCATCAACACCAAGACCGGCGGAATTCTGGCGGTCGGAGCCGAGGCAAAACGCATGATCGGCCGTACCCCGGCCCACATCGTTGCGATCAGGCCCCTGAAAGACGGGGTCATCGCTGACTTCGACGTCACCGAGAAAATGCTCCGCTATTTCATCCAGAAGGTTCACAGACGCACCTTTTTCGCCAAGCCACGTGTGGTCGTGTGCGTCCCCTCGGGCATCACCGGAGTCGAACAGCGGGCGGTCGAGGAAGCCACCATCTCCGCCGGGGCTCGCAGCGCCTTCATCATCGAAGAGCCGATGGCCGCCGCCATTGGCGCCGGGCTTCCCGTTCACGAGCCGACCGGCAATATGGTGGTCGACATCGGCGGCGGCACGACGGAGGTCGCCGTGGTTTCGCTCGGCGGCATAGTCACGAGCCAGTCGATCCGCATCGGCGGAGATGAGCTCGACGAGGCCGTGATCAACTATGTCAAGAAGGAGTACTCCTTGATGCTGGGGGAGCGCACGGCCGAAGAGATCAAGATGGCCATCGCCTCGGCTTTCCCCGATCCGGAGGATCAGCAGGCCGAGATCCGCGGGCGAGACCTCGTGACGGGACTGCCCAAAACGATCGTGGTCTCCGCCGAGGAGATCCGCCGATCGATCGAGGAGCCTGTGAATCAGATCGTCGATGCGGTCAAGAACACCCTCGACAAGACACCCCCTGAGTTGGCCGGCGACATCATGGACAAGGGCATCGTGCTCGCGGGGGGCGGCTCGCTGTTGCGGGGCCTCGACGAGCGCCTGAAGCACGAGATCGGCATGCCCATTCACCTAGCCGATGACCCGTTGCTGGTGGTGGCCCGGGGCTCGGGGAAGTGCCTCGAAGAGTTCGAGGCACTCAAGCGGGTGCTGATTTCTTCAACTCGTTCCTAGCACCGGAGGAATGGGCGGGTTTGAATTGCGACGCTGGACGACGAAAGAGGGGTCGCGTTGCAACAGGTTGACTGGCGTCTGTCACCCACTCGAAGTTTGAGACGGTGATCCGGCGCGGGGGGCGGGGCCGAGTGGTGCTTCCCGCCTTCATAGCCCTCTGTTTGCTGATCATCACGCTCGACTTCAGGCAGAGCCGTCTGGGCCCCGTGGAGAGGGCCAGGGACTTCGCCACGACGATGGTCAATCCCCTTCAACGCGGCTTTGCGGTTGCGGTCCGGCCGATCGACGACTTCTTTTCGTCAATTGCCGAGCTGCGTGATCTGCGCACGCGACACTCCCAGCTCGAGCGGAGACTCGAACGCACCATCGCGCAGAGCGGGTGGTCAAAGACCCTTGCCCGCGAGAATCGTCGCCTGCATCAGTCCCTGAAGCTGCGGAAGTCATATCCCACGATGAAGGTCGTGACAGCTCAGGTGCTGGGCAGCACGCCGTCCAACTACCGATGGGCGGTGCAGATAGACAAAGGACGCTCTGAAGGAATCCGTTCGGACATGGCCGTTGTCGTTCCCGACGGTCTCGTCGGAAAAGTGGTTCAGGCGACGGAAAACTCGTCTACGGTGCTCTTGCTGATCGATCCAGGAGCGGCGGCGGGGGCGCGTATCGTCCGAGCCGGCGCTGCCGGGTTGATAGCCGGCGGTGGGGCCGGTGAGGATCTGTCGCTCAACCTGATCGGCAACACGTCGAGGGTTGCAGTGGACGACACGGTCGTTACCTCGAGCTACAACCGCGGCATCTTTCCCCCGGGGATTCCAATCGGATCCGTGGTGGAGGTCGGGGCAGACACCCGCCTCCTCGAAAAGGAGATCGAGGTCGCGCCGGCGGTCAACTTCACCAACCTGGACTTCGTGGATGTCCTGGTCGAGAGCGGGCCCAGAGGCGGACGGGCCGGCAGGCGCTCCGGAGGGAACCGGGGCTCGAGCGAGGCGAGATCATCGTGAGCACATCCGGTGCCCCGGCTCCAGCAGCACGAAGCGAGTGGGCGCCGGCCGTCCTTCTGGCTGCCGGCGCGACGGTTGTCATCGCTCTTGCCGTGCAGTCGACCGTCCTGGCAAGCGCGACGCTGCTCCAGGTCATCCCCCAACTGGTACTCGTCGTCATCGTCAGCTTTTCCTATCTCGAGGGCGAACGGGTGGGAATGGTGACCGGTTTTACCGCCGGACTGCTTCAGGATCTGCTGCTTCCCCCGCCCTCAATCGTGGGGTTGACTGCGTTGGTCTACACGCTGATCGGTTACGGGATCGGGACGCTGCGCGAGTACACCGCCAGCGAGTCCGTGTGGACGCCGGTGGTAGTGGTGGCTGCGGCATCGGCGGCAGCCGAGCTGGGTTACGCCTCGCTTGCGATAATGCTCGGCCAACCTTGGGTCAGCTTCGGCTTCACCCTCCAGATAACCGGTCTGGTGGTGCTTTACAACGTGCTCCTGACCCCGTTTGTCTTCCCTCTAGTCCGCTGGATCGCCGGGGCGTTGCGCCGGGAACGGGTGTTTCGTTGGTGAGGAGATCGTCGCGCCGAACCCTGGCGCCGCCCAAGTCAAGACGCCGCAGGGAGCCGGAGTCCAGGAAGCCCGCCTCCACCCCCGTGGTCGAGCCCCTCCTGGTGCGTTTGAGCATTCTCGGGTTGCTCGTCATCGTCGCTTTCGGCGCCTTGTTCTCGCGCTTGTGGTTCCTTCAAGTGCTCGCGTCCGAGGACTACCGGGTGCTGGCGCGCGAGAACCGGGTCCGGAGGGTGCAATCGGAGCCGCCTCGCGGCCGCATCCTCGATCGGAACGGCAGGGTCCTGGTCGGGAACCGTCTCTCGTTGAGCGTGACGATCGACCGGCAGTCGTTGCGCGGGCCCCGCCAGCAGCGGCGCGTGCTCGAGCGGCTCGGGCGCGTGCTGGACCGTCCTCGGTCGGATCTGCGCAGCAACCTCCTGAACCCTGCGGTGTCACCGTACAAACCGGTGCCGGTTGCAGCCGACGTAAGCCGTAAGGACGTTACCTATCTCGCCGAAAACCAGGAGGACTTCCCGGGTGTGGGATACGAGCTCCTGCCGGTGCGTACCTATCCGCAGGGTGCCTTCGCCGCGCACGTCCTCGGTTACGTGGGTCAGATCTCGGAGGAAGAGCTGAAAGATCCCTATTTCAGGCGTGCGCGCCCTCGCTACACGGGGGGTGACCTGATCGGGAAGGCGGGCATCGAGCGCACCTACGATCGCTATCTTCGAGGACGCCCACAGATCGAGAAGGTGATCGTGAACTCGGGCGGTGAAGTTACCGAAAGGTCCGTTATCCGCCCCGAGGAGCCAGGTCGAGACCTCACCCTCACTCTCGACGCGAGGATCCAGCGTTTGACCGAGAAGGCCCTGGTCAGCGGCATCCAGGCGGCGCGCGCAGCCAACTATCAGGCGACCGGTGGTGGAGTAACGGTTATGGACCCGCGCACCGGTGGCGTGGTCGCGATGGCGAGCTATCCCACCTACAATCCCGGCGTCCTCGCAGACGGCATCTCCACGAAGGAGTACAGGGCGCTCGGCGCGGCCACACCGGACGATCCCGCCGACGACAAGCTGCTGAACCGCGCCTTGCAGGGGCAGCGGCCGCCCGGATCGACGTTCAAGGTCGTGACCGCCGGCGCCGCCATGGCCAGCGGCGTCGCAAATTCGTCGTCCTACCTTGGGTGTCCGCCGAGCTTCACCTACGGAATCACATTCAATAACTGGACCTCGGCAGACATGGGGTCCATGGGCTTCGCTCGGTCGCTCGAGGTCTCCTGCGACACCTTCTACTACGCCCTCGGCGCTCGCATGGAAGACACTTTCGGGGCCGAAGAGCCCTTCCAGAGGTACGCCCGGCGCGCCGGTTTCGGTCACGATACCGGCATCGACCTTCCCAACGAGGCCGAGGGGCGGGTTCCCGACCGGGCTTGGTGCAACGCGATCAAGAAGGCCACCGATGGCGCCATTTGCCCCTACGGCTGGGTCCCCGGCTACACCATCAACATGTCGATTGGCCAGGGGGATCTGATCGTGACTCCCCTCCAGATGGCCACGACCTATGCTGCCATCGCCAATGGAGGCAAAGTGTGGAGGCCGCATCTGGGGGCGAGGCTGTCGGTGCCCGGCCCATCGGGTAGGGGCCGGGTCGTGCGCAAATTCGACACCCGCGTGACGGCGCGCCTGCCCCTCGCCCCAGACGAGCTCGGCGTCATCCGCCAGGGGCTCGTCCAGGTCATTTCGGGTCCCGCGGGTACGGCGGCAGGCGCCTTCGCAGGGTTCCCCCTGGACAAGCTGCCACTCGCCGGCAAGACGGGCACGGCGGAGTTGAGTGCGACGGACTCGAGCTTGAACGACGCGTGGTTCTTGTCCTACGGGCCGGCCCGGTCGCCGAGGTACGTCATTTCGGTGTACGTCGAAAGGGCCGGGCACGGTGGCGAGAGCGCAGCACCCATCGCACGCGAGATCTGGGAAGGCATCGGAGGCTTCAGCTCGACCACAAACGTCACCCTCGGCAGGGACAGCTCCGGCTGATGGCAACCCGCGGTGTCTGGCAGGGGGCCGTCGACCGTATCGGCGGCGAGCCGGTATCGGCTCGCATGGCGCGCAAGGCCCCCATTCGCCATGTTGATCCGACACTGCTGATAGCCACGGTCGCGCTGGTGGCATTCGGCGCGGTGATGATCCTTTCGGCCACCGAGAGCAAGCAGCTGCAGGCGGGGCTGGATCCCGCCTTCTTCTTGAAAAGGCAGATCGTCTACGCAGCTGTGGCTTCAGTCGTTCTCGTAATCGCGAGCGCAGTGGACTACAAGCACCTCCGGACCGCCGCCGCTCCCCTGTATGTCGCCGGCGTCGCCGGGCTGGCTCTGGTGCTGACCCCTCTCGGCACGGTGACCGGTGGGGCTAGGCGGTGGTTCAACCTCGGCTTCATCACCGCCCAGCCGTCCGAAATGGCCAAACTGGGGGTGATCGTCGCTCTAGCCGCGCTCCTGGCCCACCGCAAGGGGGAGGTTCGGGCTCGCGACGTGGCGCTCTGCATCGCTGCGGTCTTGGCGCCGATGGCATTGATCTACCTCGAGCCCGACCTCGGGACCATGATGATTTTCGCCGCCCTTACCGGGGCGCTGCTCCTGATCGGAGGCGCCAAGGTGCGCCATTTCCTGGTCCTGCTCGTGCTGGCTGCCGGGGCGACGCTGGCGGTGCTGCAGATGGGCCTGCTCGAGGACTACCAACTGGAACGAATAACCGCCTTCATGGACCCGACCCCCAACGTCCAGTCCGAGGGCTACAGCCCCTTCCAGGCGAAGATCGCAATCGCTTCAGGCGGAGTCAAGGGGAAGGGCATTCAAGATCGCAACTCTCAGACGTCTCTGGATTTTGTTCCCGAGCAGCACACCGATTTCATCTTCACGGCAGTAGGTGAGCAGCTCGGGTTCATGGGATCGAGTGTCCTGATCGTGCTGTTCGGTTTGCTCATCTGGAGAGCCCTTCGAATCGCGGCGATGTCGCGCGATCTCTTCGGCAGCCTCATTGCGTCGGGGATAGCGGCGATGTGGGCGTTCCAGGTTTTTGTCAACATAGGCATGACGGTGGGAATCATGCCGATCACGGGCATCCCCCTCCCGTTCATCTCCTTCGGAGGGTCGAGCCTCCTGACGAATTTCGCCTGCGTCGGGCTGCTGCACAATATCCATATGAGGCGATTCCTGTAGAGACGCCGGTTCGCCGGGAGCCCGCTCGATGACTGCCGACACCCCCAGACGCCGTGAGAAGGCGGCCGATGTGCTGTCCGAGGTGGAGAGGCGTTCTCGTGCCGCGTCCTCCCCACCTCAGGCGGCCGAGACGCCCGACCAGACAACCGCTGTGCGGGGCCCGGAACCCCCAGGCAAAGAGGGTCGCGGCCCGGCCCCGGAAGGCCGGCGCGACCTGGCCGCTGATCGGGCCAGGAAAGCCTCGGGGGAGGGGACCCTCGACCCCGCCCGCGACCCGGCTGGGGGAGGCGATGAATCCGCCGCCCCCCAAGCGGTTCCGGAGGGCCCGGACGAGGCGGCCCAGCCCGGGCTCAAAGCTTCCGGCCGGGGTGGCCGAAGGTCCCGGCGCCGGGGGCCCCGAAGCGGAAAGAAGCCGGGTGTCCGGCCCGCCGACCGCACCATGCTCGTCCATGTGGGCGACGATGGGATCCAAATCGCCGTCACCGAGCATGACGTCGTGGTCGAGTTCTACGTTGCGGGGGCCAAGGATCGATCGCTGGTAGGAAACATCTATCTCGGGCGGGTACAGAACGTGTTGCCGGGGATGGAGGCTTCGTTCATCGAATTCGGCGAGGCCCGTAACGGTGTCCTGTACGCGAGCGAGGTCGGGGTTGGGCTCGAGGACGGCGCCGAGATCCCGAGGATCGAAACAGTCCTGAGCTCCGGGCAGCCCATCTTGGTGCAGGTCACCAAGGACCCCATGAGAGCAAAGGGGGCGAGGCTCACCGCGGCGGTTTCGATTGCGGGTAGACATCTGGTGCTCGTACCCAACGCCCCGAGCTTGGGGGTGTCGCGCCGGCTGGGTGACACAGAGCGCGATCGACTGAGGGAGATAGCCGTGCGCCTCAGACCGGACCTCCACGGACTCATCGTCCGGACGGCGGCGGAGGGTGCGGGAGCGGACGACCTCGAACGCGACCTCGAACGTCTGGTGACGCTGTGGGAGGAGATCGAAAGAGCATCGGCCGGTGCCCAGGCCCCCGCGCTGCTGCACCAGGAGCCGGAGCTCGAGCTGCGGGTCTTCCGGGACCTCTTCAACCGCGAGGTGTCGAGGTGTGTCATCGACCACCCCGGGGTCGAGGCGAAGCTCCGGGAGTACGTTGCGGCCACCACTCCGGATCTCGAGGGCCGCATCGAGCGCTACGAGGGCGATCTCCCACTCTTCGAAGAGGTTCGAATCACCGAGCAGATCAGGAA
>JALZIC010000021.1 GCA_030860455.1 Actinomycetota bacterium | reverse complement strand
GAAGTGCTTGGGTTAAAGGTTATCGCCTCGAGGCCCGGCGAGGCGATGGAGTTTGCATATCCAACCGCCCGCGCGGAGGCCTCGTTCACTCCGTCCGCAAGGATGACCATGTGCTGATTCCCGGGGCGGCGGTCTGCCGGTCTGCGGTCCGGTCGCCGGAGCTCCTTGCCGACCTCCTGATAGTGGCGATTGACCGAACGCATGCCGTAAATGGCGAATGGGATAGCAGCAATCACGACCCAGGCACCTTCGGGAAACTTCGTGTACGTGATGATTATGAGGACCGCCCCGGTGATGAAGGCGCCGAAGCCGCTTATCATTGCCGTGCGCTTCCACCCCGGCGGTTTGAGCCGTCTGCCTCGGACCACCATGCCCGTCTGCGACAAGGTGAACGAAATGAACACCCCAACCAGATAAAGCTGAATGAGTCTGGTGAGGTTTGCGTCGAAGATGTATACGAGCATTGCTGCAAGCAGTGCCAGGATGACGATCCCGTTGGAAAAGACGAGTCGATCTCCGCGGTTCATGAACTGGCGAGGGAGGTATCGATCCTGCGCGAGGATCGACGACAGCCTTGGAAAGTCCTGATAGGCGGTGTTGGCGGCCAGAATGAGGATGGCAGCCGACATGATCTGGATCAAGAAGAAAAGGGGACCGCTCCCAAAAACCGCCAAGGCCACCTGGGCTACAACGGAGCGCTGCCCGACCGGTGTAGCGGTGTATACAACCCCCGTATGGTCCGCAAGCCAAGAGATGCCAAGGAACATGGAGATCGAAAGCGCTGCCATTGCCGTGAGCGTGGTGGCGGCATTCTTTGCCTGCGGATAACGAAAGGCCGGGACTCCGTCTGCGATCGCCTCGACACCTGTAAGCGCGGTGGTTCCGGCGGCAAAGGCCTTGAGGATGAGCAGGGGCCCCAGCGCCGCAGTGACTGGCAACTCCGCTCCCGCGCTTTCGGCAAGGGGGCACCCACCGATGCACTTGACAACGCCGGTGACGATCATCAGATAGATAGATAGAACAAACCCGTAAGTCGGAATGGCGAACAGGGTTCCCGACTCCTTGACACCGCGAAGGTTCACCAACGTGACAAAAGCGATGAAGAGAAAGGCAATTCCGATCCTGTGCTCGTGCAGGGCTTCGGAGACCGAGGTGATGGCCTCGACTCCGGCGGTGATGGAGACCGCTACGGTCAGGATGTAGTCGATCAGCAGGGCGGAGGCAGCCAGCAGACCCGGGTACATGCCCAGGTTTTCATGCGCCACCCGATAGGCGCCACCGCCCAGTGGGTAGGCGCGAACCGTCTGACGATACGAGGTCACCACTATCACCAAGAGGGTGGCGACGGCGATTGATATCGGGAGGATCAAACTCAGCCCCGCCGAGCCCGCCAGAGCTAGCACCAACAACGCCTCCTGGGTTGCATAGGCGTTGGAGGAGAGGGGGTCTGACGAGAACACCGGAAGGGCGATTGACTTGGGCAGCAGGGTGTGAGTCAGCTCGCCCGATGACTTTGGGCTGCCGACGAACAAACGCTTTAGAGCTTCAGCGGTGGTACCCATTGGGGAAGGGGTTAGCCTCCGTCCGGCCCCGGCATCAGGCGGTAGCTCGGGTTGAGCACCACCATTTCCTCGCCGGCATGATCGCCGGCAGTCGCCTCAACCTCCAAACCCTTGCCGAGCGCGATTCCGTTGAGCTTGCTCCGTCCAAGCCACTTGGCAACCAGTTTGCCGGTCCCATCGTCCAGCGTGACCTCCACCGAGCCGGTGCCGGTACGAGGATCGATGCGGATCTTCTGAATTATTCCGACTGCTTTACACCCGCACCGGGGCTCGATGTCCTCGATCCGGGTCGTTCCGGGGATGGACTCGGCCCACTTCTGAAGATTCGTTGCCCTGATGGTCTCGGGGGTCTGGGTGAGCCTCTCGATCAGTTTGTCGAACATCGCCTTCGTGGGGAAGTATGGGAGTATCGGCCGGACACTCGCCCAGTCTAAGGGAGCAGATGCAATGCATGTGGTGATTGCCGGCTGTGGAAGGGTCGGCTCTGCCCTGGCGGGAAATCTCGACCGTTTGGGGCACTCCGTCGCGGTGGTCGACAAAAACGCCAAGGCGTTCGAGAAGTTGCATTCGAACTTCTCCGGCAAACAGGTAGTGGGTCTCGTCTTCGACCAGGGTTCACTGGAGGAGGCCGGAATCGAGGATGCCTCCGCCTTTGCCGCGGTCACGAGCGGCGACAACTCCAATATCGTGTCCGCCCGAGTGGCCAAGGAGCATTACCGGATAGAGAAGGTCGTGGCTCGCATCTACGATCCCCGGCGAGCGCAGGTCTATCAGCGGCTCGGCATCGAGACCGTAGCGACGGTGCGATGGACGACGGATCAGGCGCTCAGGTCACTCCTCCCGGACGAGGCGCCCGTCGAGCACACCTTCGACAACGGGGAGGTCGTGATAATGGCCCTGCCGGCCCCACCAAGTCAAGTCGGCCAACTTGCGTTGAGCCTGGAGGCGGACGGCGCCAGGCGAATAGTTGCGATCAGCCGTTTCGGCGTCCCGCGTGTGCCCGATAAAGAGTTCACCATCCAAGAAGGCGACATCCTTCATATCTCAACCGCTCGGAGTGTGACTTCGGATCTCATCCGGGACATCGAGGGCGCGAGGTCCGGGGAATGACGGCGGCCTCCGTTCGGATCGCAGTGGCGGGGGCCGGCGTGGTAGGCCGCTTCGTGGCCAAGGAGCTCATGTCCAGGGGGCACGAAGTCGTGGTCATCGAGCAGAACAAGGACTTGATCGAAGCCTTGTCGACGGAGTACGGCTTCAACTGGGTTGCCGGCGATGCCTGTGAGCTCCACACGCTCGACGAAGCGGTCTTGTCCAGTTGTGAATTCGCCATCGCCGCCACAGGCGACGACGAGGACAACCTTGTGATCTCGCTGCTCGCCAAGCAGGAGTTCGCGGTTCCCAGGGTCGTGGCGCGCGTGAACCATCCAGACAACGAGTGGATGTTCACGGAGTCGTGGGGGGTCGACCTGTCGGTGAGCACGCCACACTTGCTGACCTCGGTGGTAGAGGAAGCTGTTTCGGTTGGGGATCTGGTCCGGCTTCTGAGGTTCGAGCAGGGAAAGATCGCTCTTTTCGAGACTCGCCTCGCCGACAGCTCTCCTGCGAGTGGCAAGATGGTAAATGACCTGAAGATGCCACCAGACTGCACCTTGGTCGCGGTGGTGAGAGATCGTCACGTAATTGCACCGCGAGACGAGACCAGCCTGGAGGCGGGAGACGAGCTCCTCGCAGTGGCCACCCTCGAGGCCGAAGGAGATCTCCGCCTGGCGCTGACTGGAGAGAAATAACTCCGGTGGAGCGTCTTCAAGCCCGCGCGCTGGTCGATAAGTACACCGATAAGGACATAACCGTCCGCCACCTCATCTCCGTCGAGGGAGTGATGAGGGCGTTGGCGGATCGATTTGGGGCAGACCCGAACCGCTGGGGGCTCGTCGGCCTGTGGCACGACCTCGATTACGACCAGACCCAGGAAGACCTCGACCGGCATGGTCTTCAGACGGTGGAGTGGCTGCGTGACGAAGGATGCACGGATGACGAGGTACTGAACGCCATCCTCGGGCACCGATTCGAGCAGAACCGGACAGACCTCATGTCTATGGCGATCGTGCACGCCGATGCTGTGGCCGGCCTGCTCGTTGCAGCCGCCCTGGTCCGCCCCGAGAAGGCCGCCGGAATGTCGGTCAAGTCGGTCAAGAAGAAGCTGAAGGAGAAATCCTTTGCTCCCGGAGTCGATCGTGAGGAGATCCGCAATGTGGAGTCGTCCATCGGCCTGACCATGGACGACTTCATCGGCGTTTCGATTTCCGGGCTGCAGTCGGTCGCACCCGAGATCGATCTCGAATAGGGGCAGAGGGCAGGGGCGCTTGCTCAGCCGCCCTCGGCGCGTCCCATCTTCCTTCGGCGCAGAAACCACACTGCGGCACCCCCGGCCAGGGCAAGCGCGATCACCAGGGTGGGGACGTCGAAATAGGCCAGGACCTTGCTGTAGTTGCCCTCGACCACGACCCCCAGGTAGGCCAGGGCGTACGTCCAGGGTATGCACCCCAGAAAGGTGTAGAGCGTGAACTTTCCAAAGGGCATACGGGCAATGCCCGCAGGAAGCGAGATGAACGTACGCACCACCGGAAGAAGACGGCTGGCAAAGGTGGCCACCTCGCCGTACTTGTCCCACCACACTTCCGCCCGGTCGATATCGTGCGCTCTGATCAGGATATATTTGCCATAGCGGTCGAGCAGCGTCCGCCCCGTCGTCCGCCCCACCGCATAGGCGAGCCACGAGCCCACCAGATTGCCCATCACCCCTGCTGCGCCGACCCAGAAGAAGTCGAGCTGACCGGAAGCGGCATAGAAGCCGGCAACGACCATGGTTACCTCACTGGGAAAGGGTATACAGGCAGACTCCGCGAGCATCAGCAGGAAGGTGGCGGTATAGCCGTAGCCTGCGACAAGTTCTGCCATGAAATGGGTCAACGCTTCCATTGTGGCGCCCGATGCTAGCCGGTGGCTGCTTCTAGTTGCAGAGCCGGGCAGGGAAGGCTTGACCGGCCTCAAGGTCTCGGAGGTGGCGGACGACAAAGTCGGCAACCGACGGCCGGGACCACCGGCCGGGGAACAACGTCGAGGTAGGAGGCGTTGGACGGGGTGGATATGGGAGTGGTGGAGATGCTCGAAGGCGGAGTGCAACGAGACGGTCAGACCGCTGAGGATCAGGGAGAAGCGTGGCTAAGAACCTAGTCGTGGTGGAGTCGCCTGCAAAGGCGAAGACCATCGAAAAATACATGGGCAAGGATTATCAGGTCCTGGCCTCGATGGGCCATGTCAGGGACCTGCCCAAATCCAGCTTCGCCGTCGATGTCAACGGCGGAGTCAAGCTCTCGTACGAGCCGATAGGCAAGGCTTCCGCCAAGAAAGCCGTCGCGGCCATACGGGCGGCCGCCAAGCAGGCCGATACCGTCTGGCTGGCGCCCGACCCCGACCGGGAGGGCGAGGCAATCGCCTGGCACGTCGCCGAGCTGGTTCGCCTAAAGCCCGAGAACACCCGCAGGGTGGCATTCAACGAGATCACCAAGAAGGCGGTCACAAACGCCTTTGCTTCTCCTCGCACCCTCGATATGAATCTGGTAGACGCCCAGCAGGCCCGCCGTGCCGTCGACCGCATCGTCGGCTACAAGTTGTCGCCTCTTCTCTGGCGCACTGTGGGCCCGAACCTGTCTGCCGGTCGCGTCCAGAGCGCCGCCCTTCATCTCGTGGTCCAGCGGGAGCGAGCCATACGCGCCTTCAACCCGATCGAGTACTGGGATCTCACGGCGACGCTGGTCACCGATCAGGCGGCAGCGCTGGAGGCGATCCACCCGGTTGGAGAGAAGGAGAAGTACTCACTCGGGGATGAGTCGGCCGCAGCCGGCGTCGTCGCGCGCACTCGTCCCGGGCCCTGGTCGGTCGTTCGGGTCAAGAAGAGCGAACGGACGCGCAAGCCTCTGGCCCCCTTCAAGACATCCACTCTCCAGCAGGCCGCCTCCAACAAGTTGGGTTGGCCCACGTGGAAGACCATGAAGCTGGCGCAAGGCCTCTACGAAGCGGGACACATCACATATATGCGTACGGACTCAACCAACCTGTCGGCTGACGCCCGATCCGAGATCAGTGCTTTGGTGGGGGAGAAGTTCGGTGCGGGATACCACCAGCCTCGTGAGTTCACAGCCAAGACCAAAGGTGCTCAGGAAGCGCACGAAGCAATTCGTCCGGCCGTGGTTGCCAAGGTGGCGGCCGACCTACCACGAGCACTGAGTGACGAGCAGCGAACTCTCTACGAGATCATTTGGCAGCGAACGGTTGCATGCCAGATGGCAGACGCGATCTACGATGCAACCACGGTCGATATCGAGTCGAATGGGGTGCCTTTCAGGGCAACCGGCCAAGTGGTCAAGTTCGACGGCTACATGCGCGTGTACCTCGAGCGGGGCGACGACGATCCCGACGAGGTCGTACGGACTCTGCCCGATGTGAACGAAGGCGACCGGCTCGAGCTCAAGTCGCTCGATTCCGCCCAGCATTTCACCCAACCACCTCCGCGATACACGGAGGCAACCCTGGTGCGTGAGATGGAGCGCGTGGGCATCGGTCGTCCTTCGACCTACTCGTCCACCGTGAAGACGCTCAACGATCGCGAGTATGTGCGGAGCGAGAGCCGGAGGTTGTTCCCGACCGCACGGGGCGAGGTCGTGTGCGAGCTACTGGAAGCCCACTTCTCGGAGGTGGTAGACGTCGACTTCACCGCTCGCATGGAGGAGGATCTCGACCACATCGCCGAAGGCGTCAAGAAAATGGTCCCCGTAGTGCGGGAGTTCTTCGAGTCCTTCGAGGCGCGCCTCGATGAGCAGAAGGACAAGATGACCCGGCCCGAGCGTCCCACCGACCAGGAGTGTCCGGAGTGCGGACGCCCGGTCGTCAAGAAGTTCGGCAAGCACGGGCTGTGGTTTCTGTCTTGCACCGGATGGCCCGACGACTGCAAATGGTCTCAGCAGCTCGACGAAGAGGGCAACCCATTGGCCGATCCGGAGGGCACCGGCGAGCCGTGCCCCGACTGCGGCGCCGAGCTTGTAGTGAGAAGCGGGCGCTATGGCCCGTTCGTCGGATGCTCCCGCTACCCAGATTGCAAGCACATAAAGAAGGAGCCGCCCAAGGAAACCGGCGAGAGCTGCCCCGACTGCGGCTCCCCTCTGGTCGAAAAGCGCGGCCGCTTCGGGCCCTTCACGGGATGCTCCAACTACCCCGAGTGCAAGCACATAAAAAAGAACCCGAAGAAGAAGACAACGGCGAAGTCGGGATCGAAGACGTCACGAAGACGAGCCGCAAAGCCGGCGCCGGCTAAAGGCTAGACCTCCAGGCCCTCAGCCTTTCGGGCGCGCCCCAGCCCGGGTCATCGCCCCTAACGCTCCTGTGTTTCTTTACTATGTGGGGACACGCGGGACTAGGAGGTCCATATCCAACCAGCACCACAGCGCCCGGAGCTCCGGGTGCTCGGCCCGGAAGAACAGCTCACCTACCTGACCCTGCTCAAAAACGGCAACTTTTTGAGGTTTTTTCTGGCGCAGACGATTTCCAGCCTCGGTGACTGGATAGGGGTCATTGCCATAGCCATCTTCGCCCAACGACTTGGCGGCTATGCGGGTGTCGGCGCCGTGATGACGGCACGGGTGCTTCCGGGATTCGTAATGGGGCCCATCGCCGGCGTTCTCGCAGATCGCTGGAATCGCAAGCGCACGATGGTCATCGCAGATATCATGCGCGCCGCACTCATTTTCTCGCTGCCCTTTGTCGAGACCCTCGTCTACCTGCTCATCGTGTCGATGGTCCTCGAGAGCCTTGCGCTGATCTGGGGACCTGCAAAGGATGGGTCGCTTCCCCACTTCGTCGCACCAGGCAATCTTCCCCACGCCAACTCACTCACGCTGATGGCCGTCTACGGTCCCTGGCCTCTTGCTGCAGGGGTGTTTGCATCGCTCGCGACCTTCGGTTCGTGGCTGGCCGCCAGGGTGCCGGTGCTCTCCGGCCTCCAGGGAGGCGAGGAGGCTCTTGCGCTGTGGGCCGACTCGCTCACCTTTGTGTTCTCGGCGGTGATGATCTCCACCTTGGCTATTCCCCTCAACAAGCGCTCATCTGAGCCTCTCGACCTGAGCGGTGCAAAGCGAGATCTCATCGAGGGATTCCGATTCCTTCGTACTCACAAGCAGGTGCGGCCCTGGCTCATCGGGATCACCTTCACCTTCACGGCTGCCGGCGGAGTGTTCTCGCTGGGGGTGGCTTTCGTCGAACAGGCCCTGGGTGCGGGCGACAGAGGGTTTGCCTTCTTCACGGGGTTCTTCGGCACGGGCATGATCACTGGGCTGCTTGCTGCAGCAGGCTTGGGTCGGATCGTGCGCAAGGACGTTCTCTTCTCGTCCGCCATACTTCTCGCTGCCCTGGGCCTCATCGTCCTCGGGGGGTTAGGCAGTCTCGATCAGGCGCTGCCCGTCGCCGCTACCCTCGGTTTCTTTGGGGGAGTCGGTTACTCAACTGGTTACACGCTAATTCAAGAAGCGGTGGACGACGACCTCAGGGGCCGGACCTTCAGCGCGGTCTACACGCTCATGCGGGTCGGCCTGCTCATCGGTCTCGGGTTGTTTCCGTTTGTTGCCGCGGCCATCGGCGACCACCAGATCGACTTCGGTGCGCGCGTGCTTGACCTTCCGGGAAGCCGCACCACTCTATGGCTGGCGGGCCTTCTTGCCTTCGGCGGCGGGATCTTGTCGATGCGGGCCATATGGGAGCGGCGCGTCGCCGAAGGGCCTGCACCCGAGCGCCCGAAGGGATACTTCGTGGTGTTCGAAGGAGGGGAGGGCGCGGGGAAGACAACACAGATGGAGGCGTTCGTCGCCTGGTTGCGCGCCCGGGGTGAGGATGTCGTCACTACGTTCGAGCCAGGCAGCACCCCGGTTGGCCGCCTCATCAGAGATGTGGTCCTGGATCCAAACCTGCCGGAGATGGATGCCCGGACCGAGGCGCTTCTCTACACAGCCGATCGCGCCCAGCATGTAGCCGAGGTCATAAGGCCGGCGTTGGAGGCAGGGAAGATCGTCGTCTCGGATCGTTTCGTCGACTCCTCCCTCGCCTATCAGGGGGTGGCTCGCGGCTTGGGGCTCGATCAGATCTACACGCTCAACGAGTGGGCAACGGACGGGCTGTTGCCGGACCTCGTCCTCTATATGCAGATGGATGCCGGTGCCGGACTCAAACGGGTCACCGATGACCACGACAGGATCGAACGGGAAGGTCACGGATTCCACGACCGGGTCGGGGCGGCCTATGTCCAACTGGCGCGTGAGTTCCCTGCCCGTTTCGTCGTTGTTGATGCGGCGCGGTCGAAGTCACAGGTGCATGCTGATGTCGTGGCGGTGTACGAGCAGCGGAGCAGCGACGGGCTTGCACCTCCTCCGGCTGCCCCGCCGCCTGCGGGACGAACCGCCCCGGTGCCGAGATGAGCCTCGAGACCGCCGGCAGCACGTCGCCGGCGCCCACGGTGTGGGATGTCCTGCACCTATCCAGGTCACTCCGTATCCCTTCGTCCCTCGAAGCTCCGCACGCGTGGCTGCTGCTCGGCCCCACCGGATCGGGAAAGCGAGCCACCGCCCTGGCGATGGGAGCGGCATTCAACTGTCCTGAGCTGCCTGGCACCGGATGCGGTGTGTGCTCGACCTGCACCAGGATGATCACAGGCCGTCACCCTGATCTGCACTTGATCGCTCCAGAGGGCCAGGTGATCTCGGTCGACACGATCCGCACGGGCGTGATCCCGGAAGCGGCGCGTTCGCCATTCGAAGGCCGGAGGAAGGTGTTTGTGATCGAAGAGGCCGAGCGAATGCACCCCTCGGCTCAAAACGCGCTTCTCAAGACGCTCGAGGAGCCGCCCGAGGACACAATCATCGTCCTGGTGTGCGATCAAGAGGACGAGCTCCTCGAAACGGTGCGCTCCCGCTGCCGGGTAGTGCATTTCCAACGGGTGCCCGGCGAGGCTATCCGGGCCATCCTCGAGGCAGAAGGTGCGGAATCGTCCATAGCAGGGGAGGCCGCGCGCATCGCAGACGGTGACATCAACCGGGCGAGGTCATTTGCGCTCGAACCAGAGACACAGAGCAGGCATCACACATTTGCAGGCATCCCGGAGCGCCTGACCTCCTCGCTCGAGGCGCTTGATGCTGCAGCTGAGATCGTTGCTGAAGCAACGTTGGCGGTCAAAGAGCGCAGCGAGGCACAGAGACAGGAAGTCATCGATCTTGCGGCCGCGATGGGTGAAGGGCGCGGGACCGCATCGGCGCGCGCAACCCTGGCCAAACGTCACAAGCGCGAACTCCGCCACCTCGAGAACGAGGTCTTGAATGAAGCCCTTTGGACGCTGGGTTCCTGGTACAGGGATGTCTTGGCCGCGCGCCGGAGCGCGCCCGAGGCGATCGCCAACCTCGGCTTGACGCCCGAAGTCGACCGGTGGGCCGCAGCCCCCGAACCGGACGACAAGTCTTTGGTTGCCGCAATCCATTGTTGCGCGGTGACACCGGGAGCCCTAGCACGCAATGCGAATCCCAGTCTCGCCATCGAGGCCGCCCTCGTCGAGCTGGCCCGGTTCGCCAGGCCACCGACGGAGTCCATAAGCCTCGATTGAAGCGGAATCGGGTGCTCGTCTGTGGCACCGTTCTGATATAGGAATGGGCTCATCGTACGAGCGGGGGTGAAGTGGCAACCGAGGTAAGCGGAAGCACACGAAGAAAGCAAGCGCGCCTCGTGGTCCGAGGGGCAATCGAGCGTGGCGGGGTGGACCGGCACCCGGGCGACTTCGTACGTGTCTTCCTGGGGACGGTGACCTTGGGGATCACCTGCTTGATAGCCAGAGGCGGCCGGGTGGGGGCTTACGAGCACGAGATGTTCCATCTCATCAACAGATTGCCGTCGCTCTTCACGGTTCCGCTCGTAATCGTCCAACAGGCAGGCACCCTAGCCGCGGTCGGCGTCGTGGCCCTCTTGGCACTGGCAACGCGACGAATGCGCCTCGCCTTGGACCTGGCGATCGGTGGCGGATCCGCATATCTTCTTGCCAAGGGACTGAAGCTGCTCGTTGCGCGTCAGCGTCCCGCAGGGGTATTCGAAAACGTCGTGATCCGCGGGGCCGAACAGGCTGGTCTCGGCTTCCCATCGGGACACGTGGCCGTGGCAGCAGCGCTGGTCACGGTTGCGGCCCCCCACTTTCCGCGCTCCATCCGGCGCGCTCTGTGGGGACTTGTGGCGTTGATCGCCCTTGCACGAATGTACGTCGGGGCACATCTACCCATCGACGTCATTGGAGGAGTGGCTCTCGGGTGGCTCCTAGGTGCGATCGTTCACCTTGTGCGAGGTGCTCCAGGTAATCGTCCGACCGTGGAAGGAGTGCGCGCCGCCCTCGACTCCGCGGGAGTCGAAGCTGTGGCCGTAAGACCTCTGAGCGCAGATGCGCGCGGCTCGACTCCCTTCATCGCCGACCTTCAAGACGGCTCGCGCGCATTCGTCAAAGTTGTGAGCCGAGAGCAGCGCGATGCCGATCTCCTCTTCAAGCTCTACCGATTTCTTGTGTTCCGTACGGTGGAAGATGAATCGCCGTTCACCACACCTAAGCGGGCGGTCGAGCACGAAGGCTACGTGTCCCTTCTCGCCGAGAGGGCTGGGGGTCGTGTTCCACCCATGGTGGTTGCTGCCGGGACTCCTGATGGTTCCGCCGTCCTTGCCCAGGAGCTGGTGCCGGCCAAAGGGCTCGACGATCTCGCCCCAGATGAGCTCGACGACGGATTGTTGCGTCGCATCTGGCTGCAGGTTGCGCTCTTGCACAGTCATCGAATCGCCCACCGGGATATGCGACTCGCCAACTGGATGGTTGATTCGGACCGGCAGCCATGGCTGATCGACTTCGGGTTTTCGGAGGGGTCGGCGTCGCAGAGGCGCTTGGCCATCGACGATGCCGAGCTCTTAGCGGCAACCGCGTCTCAGGTCGGCGCAAAGAGGGCAGTAGCGGCAGCGGCTAGGGCGATAAATATGGACGAGCTCGTTCAGGCCGCCGGGATTCTCCAACCCTTTGCACTGTCGACAGTGACGCGCGCGCAGGCCAAGAAACATAATGGCTTACTCAACGAGATCAAGGCCGAGGTGGCGACTCTCTCAGGGACTCAAGTGCCTCCTGTCGACAAGATCGAGCGCGTTTTCGTGCGCCCCCGCGTGTGGCTCGGGTTACTCGGCGCCGCCTTTGCGATCCATCTTTTGCTCCCGCAGATTGGTGAGCTGGGACAAACTTTACGGGCGATTCGTCATGCCCAGATCGACTGGCTACTGCTGGGGGTGCTGGGATCTGCGATCACTTACGTCATGGCCGCTCTGAGCCTCACCGGAGCCGTATCACAGCCGCTTGTATTTGGCCGAACGTTCCTGGTGCAGGTCGCGGCCTCGTTCACTTCCCGTATCGCACCGGCCGGCCTCGGGGGCGTCGGTCTGAACGAGCGCTATCTCGAGCGCACCGGAGTGTCGCGCTCGGCCGCAGTGACTGCGGTCAGCGCGAGCTCGGTGGCGGGTTTCGTGGTCCATATGACGCTGCTTACGATCTCGGCCGTTTCACTCGGATTGAAGGGCTTGGATGCGCCGAGCTTGCCGAGAGGCTGGCCTTTGCTCATAAGCGTGATCGCCCTGGTTCTGGCCATATCGATCGTCGTTGGTCTGCCCTGGGGACGACGCCGGCTCGTTGCTCCGGTGCTGACGGGGTTGCGCGAGTTCCTACCTTTGCTGCGGCGACCCCGCAAGGCTGCTGCCCTGTTCGGAGGGTCGGCCGGCACGACTCTCGCTTACATCTTGACGCTTGCCGCCTCTATTCGGGCATTCGGCGGTTCGGCCTCGATCGAGCATGTTGCGGTCAGCTACCTGGTTGGGTCCGCCCTGGGCTCGGTTGCTCCGGTTCCAGGGGGCTTGGGCGTGACAGAGGCGACGCTAATCGGGGGGCTAACGAGCTTTGGCGTCGCATCCGGACCGGCCATAGCGGGAGTTCTAGCGTTCCGTCTCCTGACTTTCTGGCTGCCGATCGCCCCAGGGATATGGGTGTTCCGGCGCCTGCGCCGCGCCGACGTCTTCTGAGGGATGGGCCGGCCCCACTTTGAGGGCTCGGTCAGCTTAGCAGTCGCCCTGTCCGATCCCCGTCGCGAAACCGGATATTCTCGATGTCCAAAGCGCGCTTAAGGCTTGCGTAGAGTGGACGACATAGATCAGACGCATCCTCGTTTCGCAGACGATGGGTGCCATGATCCATCTGGCCCTACGAGGGGAGACCTAATTATTTGTCACCGTAACTCGCTGTTTGCATGCTTCACTTTGATGTTGACCTTGTCGTTCCCAGTGAGTGCGGTGTCGAGCCCCCAGGACGTTGGCGCATCGGGGCGGCGTCAGGTCGTCTCCACCTACCAGGATGCAATGGACTCTGTCGCCGGAACGGTCTTGTTTAAGTCAGGCATCTACCGGGGGAATCTGAAGCAACCCGACAACAGTCGGTGGATAGCCAGGCCTGGGGCGGTTGTCAGGGGTGAGCTCGTCTCAGGCAGCCACTCGTTGTTGAGCGGGTTCGACGTCTCAGGCGGACGAGTGGGTGTTGTATGCAGATCGCACAGCGTCTGCCGTAATCTCAACGTCCATCACAACAGTCAAGAGGGCATACACGTGGGTTCGAGTCGCGTCAGGCTCATCCATAATCGAGTCCACGATAATAACCTTGACCTCAAGCCGGTTTTTCGCGGCAATCCGTGTTGGAACAGCGCCGGCGTTCACATGGTTCTTGGCAATCACGTTGTCCTGCGCGGCAACAGGATCATCCACAACGGCTGTGACGGCGTGCACGCCGATATTGGGATGAGATTCGGGACCTTCAAAAACAACGTCGTGAAGAGGAACACCCGCTTCGGCATATTCGTGGAAACGAGTTGCGACCAGATGATCAAGCGGAACAAATTCAGGCGTAATGACGCGGGCGTGTACATTGGCAACAGCCCGCGAATCAAGGTTGTGAAGAACTCGTTCCGGCGCAATGGCCTAGGCATAGTGTGGCACGATCGAAGCACACGGGACTATGCACCCGGTTCGGTCCAGTGCAAACCCAGGAGCAAGCGAGGCGGCCGGTTGTGGGGGAACCGTCTGCACGGCGACAGGGTCGTCGGCGCGCCGTAGGGGCGCCCGTCACTGCCGCCGCCCGGGCTCGGGGTAGTAGGTTCTAAGACACGAACAAGAGAGGCTCACAACAGGGGAGGCAGAGGATTCACATGGGAGAGCGAACGAGTTACCCACCCGGGACGTTTTCCTGGACGGATCTCGGTACGAGCGATTTTGCGGGAGCTAAGGACTTCTATTCGGAACTTTTCGGTTGGGAGTTAGAAGACATGCCGGCCGGTGAGGGCATGGTCTATTCCATGGCGCGCCTGGATGGCAGTTATGTGGCAGGGATCTACGAGTTGGACGAGGAGCAGCGCTCTCAAGGCATACCGCCCAACTGGCTCAGCTACGTCACCGTGGATGAGATCGAGTCGCGCACCTCCGAGGCGGAAAGGCTCGGCGCAGCGGTTGTGTCGCCACCTTTGGATGTTCTGGACTCGGGACGCATGTCCCTTCTCAGCGACCCGACGGGGGCAATGTTTGCGATGTGGCAGCCGGGCAAGCACATCGGCGCGCAGCTTGTAAACGTGCCGGGGGCTCTGACCATGAACGAGCTCAATACTCGAGATGCCCCTGCGGCAAAGGAATTCTATAGCTCTTTGTTCGGCTGGTCGTTCGAAGACGATCCCAGCGGCGCCTACACGAGCATCAAGAACGGCGAGAATCTGAACGGTGGCATGCTCGAGTTGAGCCCCGAGTGGGGTGACGTCCCTCCACACTGGCGCCCTTACTTCGCCGTTGCCGACTGCGATGACCGTCTAGCCAAGATCAAGGAACTTGGCGGTCAGGTGTATGTCGCGTCAACCGAAGTCCCGGCGGGCCGCTTTGCCGTGGTAGCGGACCCACAGGGGGCGTCATTCTCCCTGTTCGAGGGAGAGCTCGACCCCTAGCGCAAGGAGCCGGTTGCTTTGGTTACACGACGTCGGCTGCTTTTAGGTGGGGCCTCGATCGCAGCCGTAGGTGTCGCAGGACGTGTCGCCACCTTGGACTCCACCACGCCCGAAGCTGAGTCTCGAGAGTCGTGCGATCCAGAACCGCAAATCGTCTTCGGCTCGTCGGCGGCCACCTGGCAGCTGTCTGATCCCGCCTATCGCCGGCTCTTTGCCCGTGAGGCGGAGATGCTGTTTACCGAGGACGATCTGCTCTGGTACCGGCTACGTCCGAAGCCCGGAGCCGACTTGGATTTCAGCTACGCCGACAAGATAATTGAGTTCGCGGAACGACAGGAGATGCGGATACTCGCCGCACACCTGGTGTGGGACGAAGGCTTCGGTGATGGATGGACGGACGAGGACCTGTGGGGGATGGATGAGCAGACCGCCCGCAACGTCCTCTTCGATACCGTCGAACGCACCGTGGCGCGGTACATGGGGCGAGTGGACGCATGGAGCGTCGTCAACGAAGCGATCGGGACCGAAGGAGTCCAGGGTCTGCGGACCGACGTGCCTTGGTATGAAACCATTGGACCGTCGTACGTAAGCGAAGCCTTCGAGATTGCTCATGCTGCTGATCCCGACGCGCTGCTCGTCCTCAACGAGTTCGGGTACGAGACGGTAAATGAGTACGGAGACAGGCCCGCCGACAAGCAACGCGCGACGCTGCAGGTAATCGATCGGCTGCTCGACGCAGAGGTGCCGGTCCATGCGCTCGGCGTCCAGGCGCACCTGCTGGCCGATAGCTTCGCCGAGAGATTTCACCCCGGCGCGTACCGACGCTTCTTGTCCGAGATTGCCGATCGCGGCCTGAAGATCTTGATCACCGAGATGGATGTTCTCGACGATGGGCTGCCGGCGGACCGCCGCATCCGAGACCGATCCGTGGCCGACGCCTACCGGCGTTATCTGGATGCAACCCTCCAGGAACCGGCGGTTGCGGCGGTCATCACGTTCGGTCTCTCCGACCGTTACACGTGGCTTCAGGAGGATTACCCACGCGAGGACGGAGCGCCCCGCCGTCCGCTGCCGTTCGACGAGGGTTTGCGGCCCAAACCGGCGTACCGCGCCTTGAACGAGAGCCTAGAGGGCGCGCCGCCGCGCTGTGATTTGTGGGGGGATCCTGAGGATGGGAGCCGGACGGAGGCAGCAACAGGGTAGTCGTTCCCGAATGGTAGGTTCGCAGTCCTACGGCGAAAGCGCAAGCCGGGGTAGCTCAGTCGGCAGAGCGGCTCACTCGTAATGAGCAGGTCAGGGGTTCGACTCCCCTCCCCGGCTCAAAAAAGGCCTCCCGATCTCGACCACCTTGAGGGGCTACGAGAGTGGTGGCGGGCGCGCCTGGAGGCTAAGAACCTCTCTCCCAAGACGATCCGCAACTATATGGACGCCGTGGCCCAGCTAGAGGCCTTCCTGGCGTCTCAGGGACTCCCAACC